>NZ_BRXS01000005.1:0-328524 GCF_030159095.1 Roseisolibacter agri | reverse complement strand
CTCCAGCGCCTGCGCGCACTGCTCGCCGAACGCCGACAGCAGCGCGACGTCCTCGTCGGCGAAGGTGCGCGGGCCCACGAAGTACACGGTCAGCACGCCGATCACGCGCTCCTCGAAGCGCAGCGGGATGGCGCCGTACGCCTCGAAGCCGCCCGCCTCCATCGTCGGCCACAGGCCCGGGTAGCGCGCCTCCCACGCCGCGCGGTCGCCCAGCAGCAGCGGACGGCCCGCGAGAACCGCGTCGGTGCCGGGCGACCCGGGACGCAGCGGATAGCGGGAGCGGCCCACCGACGCATCGACCTCGAAGCCGATCATCTGCAGCACCTGCAGCTCGGCCGGCGTGTCGTCCGACGCGCGATCGATGCGCAGCACGACGCCGCCGCCCGCCGCGCCGAAGGCAGGGAGCCCGCGCTCCAGCATCACGGCGGCCACCTGCTCCGCGCTCAGCGTCGCGGAGAGCGCCACGGTCAGCTCCTGCAGCAGCTCCGTGCGGCGGCGCGCGCGCACCTGCTCCGTGACCTCCGCCGCGATGATGACGACCGCGTACGGCCGGCCGGCCGGATCGCGCAGCGCCTCGAAGCGCAGGTCGAAGAAGTACTCCTCGACGACGCCGTCGCGGTCGCGGTCCAGCAGCACGCGGCTCTCGGGCAGCGATACGGGCGTGCCCGTCGCGAGCACCTCGTCGAGCAGCTCGAAGTAGCCCTGCCCCGCGACCTCGGGAAACGCCGTGCGCACCGGGACGCCGATCAGCGGGCGCCCGCCGCCCATCGACTCCGCGTAGCGCGCGTTGGCGATCTCGTAGACGAGCGACGGCCCCGTGAGCACGGCCACGCCCACCGGCGCCTGCGAGAAGACGTCGCGCAGGTGGCTCTCCGCGAGCGCGGTCTCGGCGAGCGCGCGCTCGACCGCGGTGGTGCGCTCCTCCAGCGTCGCCGCGGACTCCTTCAGGCGCCGCTCGGTCAGCACGCGCTCGGTCGTCTCCATGCAGACCACCAGCGTCCCCGCGATGCGACCGTCGTCGTCGCGCACGGCGCTGTAGCTGTACGTCCACCACACGTCCTCGAGCCGCCCGTTGCGCTCGATGGGGAGGTACAGGTCCTCGTGCCACACGGGGACGCCGGTGGTCATGACCTGCTCGATCTGCGGGCCGATGACGGGCCAGATGTCCGTCCAGAACTCCCGTCCGCACGCGCCCAGCGCGCGGTCCGCGCGCCCGCCGGTGCCGAGGCTGGGGCGGTAGGCGTCGTTGTGGAACTGGACGAGCTTGGGGCCCCACCAGAGGAACATGGGCTGGCGCGAGCTCAGCACGAGGCCGACGGTGGTGCGCAGGCTCGTCGACCACCGCTCCACGGGGCCGAGCGGCGTCGCGGCCCAGTCGATCTCGCGACAGCGGGCGGCCATCTCGCCCGGCGCGGCGAAGACCGCCTCGCCCGGATCGGCGATCACGGTGCCCCCGTTGGCGGTCATGCTTCCGGCCATCGGACTCGCTGCCGCGTGGACCTGCGCCATGCGTCCCGCGACCGGCGGGCGCCCCTCCATAAGGTAGCCCTGGACCGGCGTGCGGCTACCGAGACGCGTCAGGTCGTGCCGATGGCCTCGCCGACCGCGGCGGCCGCGGCCGCCAGCCACGGATCGCGCGCCATCCACTCCTCGTTCGGCGCGAACAGGAAGACCATCCCACCGTTGGCGAGCTTGGGGAGCAGGCGCTCCGCGCGGCCGGGCTCGACGGCCGGGCACCCCTCGCTGCGGCCCGCCTTGGCGGCGGTCACGTACGGGGCGCCGTGCGCCACCACGCCGCGCGCCCGCGCGTTGTCGTTCCAGTCGCCCGAGACGCCCTTGAGCCGCAGCCCCACCGAGCGGTACGCCTGCCCCGCCGACTTGCCGCGGAAGGCGTAGAGCTCCTGGGCGACGAACAGCCCCAGCGACGTCGCCGCGCTCCCCGTGCGGTTGGAGAAGCGCTGCGGCACCCCGTCGGCCGAGGCGGCCGAGCCGCGCCCGTGGGCGACGGTGAAGGGACCGTCGACGACCGCGAGGCGCTGCATGTCGAACACGTAGCCGCGCGGGGTCGAGCTCGGCAGCCCGTAGTCCACGAAGTAGAGGTACGGGTTCTCCGTCGCCTCGGGGTGCGCGGCGCGGTACGCGAAGTAGCCGCGGAAGGCGTCCTCGAGCGCACGCGGGTGGCTCGTCCGGCGCACCTCGGACGCGAGGGCGGCGAGCGCGGCCTCGGTCGCCGCGTCGCGCGTGCGGGCGGCGCGCACGGCGGTCATGACGCTGGGCACGACGCTGTCGCCGCGCACGAGCGCCGTCGTCGCGGCCATCACGGGCCCCGGCTCGGCGTTCCCCGGCGCGACGTACGCCCCGACCAGGAGCGCGGCCGTGATCGCCGTGAGCGCGTGCTGCAGCTGCTTCCCTCGCGTCATCGATCTCCTGGGTGGCGGCGTGACGAGGCGGGCCCGGGCATGGGACCGGCGGGCGCGACGTGCGGGCGACGGGAAGCGGGGCCCGTCGCGCGGGGCACACGCACCACGTGGGCGCGCGACCGTATGCATCCAGTCTAGCGCGCACGAGGGGCGTGTCCGGGCGCACTTTCGGGCCGCTTTCGCCCCGCGCTGTCCGCGCGGTCAGCCGCGCGCGATCGGGAGCGCTGCGAGCCCTCGCGTCGCGGCGACTGACGCGCGGATGCCATTCGGAACGTCGGGGAGCCGTCCGTGACACCAGGCCGTGCCCAACGCCGGGCGCGGCTCCAACGTTGACGTGCAGCGGGCGCCGCCACATCGCGCCCACCTCCCCACCGACGAGGACCCGATGACCATGCGATACACGAGCGCCGCGGCCGTGCTGGCCGCGGCGACGCTGGCCGGCTGCACGCCGACCGCGGACGCCCGCCCGGCGCACGAGGCCACGCAGGCGACGCAGGCGACGCAGGTGACGACGGCGCAGACGACGACCCACGCGCCCGTGCTGGCCGCCGCGCCGGCGGGCGCGGTCCGCTTCACGGTCGCCGCCACGGGCAACACCGCGCGCTACCGCGTGCGCGAGCAGCTGATGGGGCGCGACCTGCCGAACGACGCCATCGGCGAGACGACGCAGGTCACCGGCGCGATCACGGTCGACGACCGCGGCGCCATCGTCGCCGACCAGTCCCGCTTCGTCGTCACGACCGCCGGCCTGAAGAGCGACAGCGACCGCCGCGACGGCTACGTGCGCCGGCGCCTGCTGGAGACCGAGCAGTTCCCGACGGTCGAGCTCGTGCCGACGGCGGTGCGCGGCTTCCCCGCCCGCATGCCCGCCGCCGGCGCGACGGCCGGCCCGGTGACGTTCGAGCTGGTCGGCAACCTCACGGTGCGCGGCGTGACCAAGCCGACGACGTGGCGCGTGACCGCGAAGCAGGCCGGCGGCACGGTCACCGGCACGGCGACCACGCGCTTCACCTTCACGGACTTCGGCATCACGCCGCCGAAGGTGCCGGTGGTGCTCAGCGTCGCGGACACGATCGGGCTGGAGTACGACTTCACGCTGACGCGCGAGGCGGCGGCGAAGCCCTGAGCCGGCGCAGGTCGCGCGGGACCCGAACGGCGAACGGCATTGCAAGGATGAAATTCGGATAAGGTCTGATAACGACGGATGGCTCCGTGTAGGGCGACGTTCCTCGCCACCACGCGGAGCCATCCGTCGTTATCAGATTTGGTCAGATCTTCATCCTTGCAATGCCGTTCGGGTCCAGCGCGCCGCGTCACCTCGCCGCCGGCAGCGCGAGCGTGAACGTGCTTCCCACGCCCGGCGTGCTCCGCGCCGTCAGGTCGCCGCCCATGCCGCGCGCCAGGTCGCGGCTGATCGCGAGCCCCAGCCCCGTGCCCTCCGCGGTGCGCGTGAGGCTCGCGTTCACCTGCACGAACGGCTCGAACACGCGCTCCAGCTCCTCGCGCGCGATCCCGATCCCCGTGTCGCGCACGTGCACCAGCACGCGGTCGTCGCCGCACTCGCACGCCACCTCCACGCGCCCCGGCGCGTCGGTGAACTTGACCGCGTTCGACAGCAGGTTGAGCAGCACCTGTCGCACCTTCTCGCGGTCGGCGTGCGCGACGGGTGCCGGATCGCAGAGCGCGACCGCGAACGCCAGCCCCTTCGCCGCCAGCTGCGGCGCGACCAGCGGCTCCACCGACGCGACCACCGCCGCCAGCGGCACGTCCGTCAGCTGGTAGCGCACCGTGCCCGTCTCGATGCGCGCGTAGTTCAGCACCTCGTTCACGAGCCCCAGCAGGTGCAGCTGGCTCGCCTGGATGCGCCGCAGGTCCTCCACCTGCTGCGGCGTCACCGGGCCGCGGATCCCCATCTCCATCAGCTCCGCGTAGCCCCCGATCGCGTTCAGCGGCGTGCGCAGCTCGTGCGACATCGTCGCCAGGAAGTCCGCCTTCGCGCGGTTCGCCGCCTCCGCCTCGCGCCGCGCCGCCTCGGCCTCCGCGCGCGCGCGCTCGCTCTCCGTCAGCAGCCGCTCCACCTCGCGGCGCGCCAGCACCTGCTCCGTGATGTCGACGCCGTGCGCGAGCACGCCGGTGCGCGCGCCGTCCGCCTCGGCCAGCGGCTGGAACACCATGTCCACGTAGCGCAGCTCGCGCGGCGCGCCCGGCGTGCGCTCCAGCCACACCGGGGACTCGCGCCCCTCCCACGGCTCTCCGGTCTCCTTCACGCGGTCGAGCAGCGCGGCGAACCCCTGCTCGCGCGCCTCCGGGATCGCCTCGTCGAGCGGACGACCGAGCAGCGCGCGGCGCCCCACCAGCGCGTAGTACGCCTCGTTGACGAACTCGTAGACGTGTGCCGGGCCGCGGTACACGACCGCGAAGCTCGGCGCGCGGCGGAACACCTCCTCGAGTCGCGCGCGCTCGATCCCGAGCTGCTGCAGCAGCCGCTCGCGCTCCGCCTCCGCCGCCTTGCGCTCGCCGATGTCGCGGAAGTGCACCATCAGCCCGCCCGCCCACGCGTACGTCTGCACGTCGAACCAGGTGCCGAGCGGCGGGAAGTAGGCCTCGGCGGACGTGTGGCGGCCGGTCGCCATCGCCTCGCGGTACGGCCCCTCGAACGGGGAGCCGACGACGCCCGGGAACGCCTCCCACAGCGTGCGCCCCAGCAGCGCCTCGCGCGTCGTCTGCAGCAGCGGCTCGGCGGCGTCGTTGACGTAGGTGAAGCGCCACTCGCGGTCCACCAGGTAGAACGCGTCGGCGATGCTCCGCAGCACCGCGTCCGCGTGCTGGCGCGCCGACGCCTCGTCGTCGCGCGCGCGCTCGCTCTCGGCCAGCAGGCGCTCCACCTCGCGCCGCGCGAGCACCTGCTCGGTCACGTCGACCGCGAAGTTGAGGATGCCGATCACGGCGCCCGACGCGTCGCGCACCGGCTCGAAGCGCACGTCGAACCAGGTGTCCCGCGGGCCCGTGCCGTCGCGGTCGTAGCGGATGTGCGTCTCGCGTCCGACCCACGGCTCGCCGGTGGCGAAGACGCGGTCGAAGCGCTCGATCACGCCCTGCCCGTCGAGCTCCGGAAACGCCTCGCGCACCGTCAGCCCCGTGACGTCGCGCCCGCCGCCGCTGATGCGCCGGAACGCCGCGTTCACGAGCGCGTGCCGGTGCTCGGGTCCCATCAGCAGCGCGACCGGCGCCGGCATGTGCAGGATGATCGCGCGCAGCCGCTCGCGCTCCGCGCTCACCGCCGCGACGAGCCGCGCGCGCTCGGCCTCCGCCTGCCGCATCGCGCTGACGTCGGTGAACAGGATCGCGACGCGGCGCTCCTGCGGCGCGCCCACGCGGAAGGCGAAGACGTCGAACCAGCGCCCCATCGCGTCGGAGCCGCTCTGGAAGCGCCCCGCCTCGCCCGTGACGGCGACGTGGCCGTAGCGCTCCACCCACTCCATCTCCAGGTCGGGCACGAGCGCGCGCGCCGTGCGTCCCAGCGCGCCCACGAGCCCCGTCTGCTGCGCGAAGGCGGCGTTGGCGTCGACGAAGCGGTAGTCCACCGGCCGGTCGCCGTCGAACAGCATCTCGACGATGCAGAAGCCCTGGTCCATCGCCTCGAAGAGCGCGCGGTAGCCGGCCTCGCCGGAAGGCGCCGCCACCGGCGGCACGTCCGCGGGCGCGTCGTCGAGCACCACCAGCAGCCAGCTCACCACGCCGTCGGGGCCCGCCACGGGCGTGACGCGCGGCCGCGCCGTCGGCGCGCCGGTGCGCAGCGCCTCCGCCAGCGCGTCGCGCAGCGCCGACGCGTCGCCCCCGATCGCGCCGTCGCCCAGCGCGTCGCCGAGCGAGCGGCCGGCCAGCGCGGGACGCGGGATGCGCGCGGCGGCGCAGAAGGCGTCGGTCGCCGCCGCCACGGTGTAGCGCGGCGCGTCGGGCGCCACCAGCACCGCGACGCTCGGCATGGCGGCGAGGACGGATGCCAGGTCGCCGGCGTCGGGCGTGGCGGACGGCGGCGCGCCGCCAGGACTGGCCGGTGCGCCGGTGCGGGGAGCGGTCATGCGGGAACGCGGGGTGAAGGGCACGCCGATCGGACGAGCGGCCTGCCGGCCCCTGCCGAGGAGCGAGGGGCGTGCCGCGACGCGCCGGGACGCCGAACGGACGCCTTGCGGGCACCTCGCGCGCCGTGGATCATGCCAGCGTGACCCAGCCCTCCCTCGACGAACACGACGGGCCCGCGCCGCAGGCACCGGTGCAGGAGTACCGCGACCTCGGCTTCGGGCGCGTGGTCGCGCAGCAGGTGCGCGGCCGATTCCTCGCGCACGACGGCCAGCCCACCAGCCGCAAGTACGGACTCGGCGCGCAGCGCGTGGAGCGCTTCTACCTGCGCGCGCTGGCCGAGCCGCTGCCGGTGTTCATGGCGTGGGCGCTGGGGGCGCTGCTGCTGCTCAACGGCTTCTTCACGCTGGCGTACCTCGCCCTCGGCCCCGGCGCGCTGCAGGGCGGCGAGCGGCTCGGGCTGTCGGATCCGTTCCTGCGCGCGTTCAGCTTCAGCGTCGGCGTCTTCACGACCACGGGCACGGGCCCGGTGTTCGCCGTCGGCGCGACGACGCACTGGCTCGTGATCCTGGAGTCGTTCATCGGGCCGTTCGTGCTCGTGTCGACGGCGGGGCTGCTGATCGCGCGCCTGACGCGCCCGCGCATGCGGCTCCGCTTCAGCGAGTCCGCGGTGGTCGCGCCGTACGAGGGCGGGCGCGGGCTGATGTTCCGCATGGTGAACGTGCAGCCGGCGGAGCTGAGCGACGTGCAGGTGCGCGTCAGCATCACGCTCTACGAGGAGGTGGACGGCCGGCGCGAGCGCGAGTTCTACCCGCTGGAGCTGGAGCGCACGTCGGTGGACCTGTTCACGCTGCACTGGACGGTGGTGCACCCGATCACCGCCGACAGCCCGCTGCGTGGCATGACGCCGGACAGCCTGCGCGAGGCACAGGCGGAGCTGCTGATCCTGGTGAGCGCGCACGAGGAGACCTTCTCGACGCGGGTGACGGCGCGCGCGTCGTACTGGTGGGACGAGATCCGCTGGGACGCGAAGTTCGCGAGCATCTTCGCCAGCGCCACCGACGGCGTGCTCGCGATCGACGTCGAGCGGCTGGACCGCCTGGAGCGGCTGGAGCCCGGGAGCACGAGCACGCCCGCGCCGCGCGAGCTTGCGCCGCCGGGGCCGCGGGCGTACACGGGCGGCTGATCCTGGCGTGTCGCGCCGGTCCCCGAACGGCAAACTGCATTAGACAGGATTAGACGGATTCGACGGACAAGATCGGATTACGCTCCGTGTGGTGCACGGCACCTCACCGTCACGTGGAGCGTAATCCGATCTTGTCCGTCTAATCCGTTCAATCCTGTCTAATGCTTTCTGGGTCCGGCACGACGATCAGCGGTCGTCCCCCGCCCCCACGCGCACCGCCTCGAAGTCGAGTTCCTGCTCCAGCTCGCGCAGCACCTCGTCCGAGATCGCCCCCTCGTTGCGCAGCCGCACGAGCATGCGCCGCTCGGCGCGCATCATCTCGGTGCGCAGCCGGCGCCGGCCCTCGGGCTCGCCCGCGTGGTGCTCCAGCAGCCGCAGGCGGTCGCGCAGCTCGCCGCGCAGCCACTCGACGTCGCGCGCGTCCACCCACGGCTCGCGCGACAGGTCCTCCAGCGTCTCCGCGCCGCGCCGCGCCGCCTCCAGCCGCGCGACGCGCGCCTCGGTGTGGTGCGTCTTCTCGGGCACGAACGCGAACGCGCGGATCAGCGGCGCCAGCGTCAGGCCCTGCACCACCAGCGTCAGCACGATCACGCACATCGTCACGAGCACGATCTCGCGGCGGTACGGGAACGGCGTGCCGTCGGCGAGCACCAGCGGCAGCGCGAGCGCCGTCGCCATCGACACGATCCCGCGCATGCTCGTCCACGCGACCAGGAAGACCGGGCGCCACGCCGGCGCCGGATCGTCGCGCCGGATCCGCCGGCTCAACAGCCGCGGCGCGTACGTGGCGATGGGCACCCACAGCAGCCGCACGACGATCGCCACCACGCCGATGACGACGCCCGCCCGCACCACCGATCCCAGCGTCCCCGCGGGCACCTCGGTCAGCAGCGCGCGGCACTGCACGCCGAGCAGCAGGAAGATCGCCGCGTTGAGGACGAAGATCGCGAGGTCCCACACCGACCGGTTCTGCAGGCGCGAGAGCGGCGCCACGGCATTGGAGAAGTGCTGCCGCAGGAACAGCCCGCCGGCGACGCACGCCAGCACCGCCGACACGTGCAGCGTCTCCGCCGCCACCCACGCCACGTACGGCGCCGCGAGCGTCAGCAGCGTCTCGGCCATCACGTCGCGCGACCAGCGGATCGCGCGCAGCACGAGCCACGCGATCAGGATCCCGATCGCCACGCCCACGCCCGCATCGACGAAGAAGCGGACGATCGACTCGCCCCAGCTGAACACGCCCGTGACGGCCGCGGCGACCGCGCTGCGATAGAGGATCAGCGCGGACGCGTCGTTGACGAGGCTCTCGCCCTCGAGGATGACGATCACGCGGCGCGGCACCGGCAGCCGCGACACGATGGCCGCCGCCGCGACGGCGTCCGGCGGCGACACGATGGCGCCGAGCGCGATCGCGACCGCCCACGACATGCCCGGGAAGAGCGCGCGCGCCGCCACCGCGACGGCCACCGATGTCGCCAGCACCAGCCCGATGGCGAGCAGGCCGATGGGCCGCCGGTTGGCGTTGAAGTCGCGCAGCGACGTGAAGAACGCCGCCGCCCACAGCACCGGCGGCAGGAAGACGAAGAAGACGATGTCCGGCTCGAGCCGCGGGATCGTCATCCCCGGCACCAGCCCCACGAGGAAGCCGGCGGCGACCTGCAGGATGGGCGGCGGCACCGGCAGCCGGCGCCCGAGGGCGGTGACGGCCACCACGATCGCGGCGAACGCGATGGCGAGGACGATCGGTGGGAAGTGCGGCATGTCGGAGGGCGCGGCGCTCGGCGGCCCGAACGAGGGACGGGCCGCGTGGACAATCTCCACGCGGCCCGTCCCGTCTGCCACCCGCCGAACGCCCGATCAGTAGAACTGGCGCAGCTCCACGCGCGTGTTGTTCAGATAGACGCCGTAGAGGCGCACGTTGTCGCCCGTGCGCAGGCTCTGGAACCTGTTCTGGTCCGCGCGGCTCACGTTGTACGGCAGCGAGACGGTGAGCGTCCCGTTGCTCGTGTTGAGCGAGAACAGGCCGTTCGTCTGGTCCATCGCCCGCACGGTCCCCTGCACCGACTGCACGTTCGACGACGACCCGGTGGTCGTGCCGCCCGTGCCCTGCACCGGCTGGTCGACCTGCACGAGGTCCGTGTAGTACGAGTTGTTGTTGGTGCTCTGGATGCGCGCGGTCACCTGGTCGCCGGCGTCCAGCGAGGTGACGGCGTAGCTCTGGTTGTTGTAGACGACCTTGGTCTGGTTGTCGTAGTTCAGCCCGACGGTCTGGCCATTGGACAGCTGGAGGCCGATCTGCTGGTTGCGCGTGTCGACGCCGCGCACGACGCCGCTGACCTGGTTGCCGTTCCCGGCCGCGCCACCGCCCAGCACGGCGCCGAGGATGTCGGAGATGCCGCCGCCGGTCCCGTTCGAGGCGCAGGCGCCGGTCGCCAGAAGCATGAGCGTGGCTGCGCCCCGGCGCGCCGCGCGAATCATCGTCGTCATGGATGCCCTCCGGTCGAAGTCGCCGTATGAAGGGCAATGACGGTGCCGGAACGGCACTGCGGCCTGCGGGCTGCGGGCCGCGGGTCCGGCCGCTCGGGACGCGTCCGCGCGCCGGACCTGTTGGCCTATGGGGAGGATCCGGATCCTTCGGATCTGAACGGATCATGCGGATCGCTCCTCGCGGCGCGTCGGTCCGTGCGCCGGTGCGGAGGAGATCCGAAGCATCCGCGTCATCCGAAGCATCCGCGTCCTCCCCAAAGGCAGCAGGGGTCCGGCGCGCGCGCCCCAGAACCGTCTGGGACCGCCTAGAGCTTGCAGAGCCCGCCGTAGGTCTCGGGGCGCCGGTCGCGGTAGAACTGCCAGACGTTGCGCACCTCGCGGATCTGGTCGAGGTCGAGCTCCGCCGTCACCAGCTCGTCGCGGTCGCGCGACGCCTGGGCCACGATGCGCCCGCGCGGGTCGCAGAAGTAGCTCTGCCCGTAGAACTCGCCGATGTTCCATGGCGCCTCGGTGCCCACGCGGTTGATCGCGCCGACGAAGAAGGCGTTCGCCACCGCGTGCGCGGGCTGCTCCAGCTTCCACAGGTACTCCGACAGCCCCGCGACCGTCGCCGACGGGTTGAAGACGATCTCCGCGCCGTTCAGCCCCAGTTCGCGCGCGCCCTCGGGGAAGTGGCGGTCGTAGCAGATGTAGACGCCGACCTTCGCGTAGCGCGTCTGGAACACCGGATAGCCGAGGTTCCCGGGACGGAAGTAGAACTTCTCCCAGAAGCCCGGATTGCACTGCGGGATGTGGTTCTTCCGGTATTTGCCCAGGTACGTCCCGTCGGCGTCGATGACGGCGGCCGTGTTGTAGTACACGCCGGTCGCCTCCTCCTCGTACAGCGGCACCACGATCACCATCCGGTGCTTCCGCGCGAGGTCCTGCATCAGCCGCGTGGTCGGCCCGTCCGGGATGCGCTCGACGGCCTCGTACCAGCGCGGGTTCTGCTCGGCGCAGAAATAGGGGCCGGTGAAGATCTCCTGCATGCAGAGGATCTGCACGCCCTCGGCGCCCGCCCGCTCGATGAGCGCGACGTGCTTCTCGACGTTGGCCTCGCGGATGCGCGCGATGGGCGCGTCGGTGCTGCAGGCGTTGGTGGCCTGGATCAGGCCGCACTTGACGATTTCCGGCATTCGAGAGGCGGCGTGTCAGGAGTGAGGAGGTGCGGGCTGCGTGCGGCGTGCCGCGCCGTTCAGGTGTCATCCCGAGCGCAGCGAGGGATCTCGCGTGCGTCACGCGTGGGATGCCCCTTCGCGACGGAGAGCGGATCCCTCGCTACGCGCGCGATGACGACTCCGCGAGCGTCCGCCCGCGCATCAGCGCCAGGTACAGCACGAAGCTCAGGCCGAACGTCACGAACCACGCGTACGCGTACAGGTGATCGAGGAAGCCCGGGTTCGCGACCACGCCGCCCGGCGTCGAGACGGCGCGGACGAAGCCCGGCACCACGGGCAGGATCGCGAGCACCAGCGCGACCATCGCGCGCCCGTTCACGCCGCCGCGGTAGGTGTACGCGCCCTGCTCGCGGAACAGGTCGGGGAGCGACAGCCGCTGGCGGCGCACGATCCAGTAGTCGGCGATCAGGATGCCGCCGAGCGCGCCCATGAGGCTCGAGTAGCCGAGGAGCCAGGTGAAGATGTAGGCCGCGGCGTCGGCGTAGAGCTTCCAGGGCATCATCGCGATGCCGAGGACCGCGGTGATCAGCCCGCCCGTGACGTAGCTGATGCGCCGCGGGCTCAGGTTCGAGAAGTCGTTGGATGGCGAGACGACGTTGGCCGCCATGTTGGTGGTCAGCTGCGCGGCCACCACCACCAGCGCCGCGAAGACGATCACCCCCGGGCTGCCGATGCGCGTCACCAGCACGACCGGATCCCAGATCGGCTCCCCGAAGATCGCGATCGTCGCGCTGGTGACGGCGACCCCGATGAACGCGAACGCCGTCATCGTCGTCGGCAGTCCCAGCGCCTGGCCGAGCGCCTGCGAGCGCTGGCTGCGGGCGTAGCGCGTGAAGTCGGGGATGTTCAGGCTCAGCGTCGCCCAGTAGCCGACGTTGGCCGTCAGCGCCGCCGGGAAGAGCGCCCAGAAGGTCGCGCGGCCGGCCGGCGCGCCCTGCAGCCGCGGCGACTGCGCGAGCACGTTCGCCAGCCCGCCGCCGTTGCGCACGCCCCACCAGAGCAGCAGCGCGCCGCCCGCCAGCAGCAGCGGCGCCGACCAGCTCTCCAGCACCTTGATCCCCTCGGTGCCGCGGAGGATGATCGCCACCTGGATCCCCCAGAACACCGCGAACGCGTACCACGTCGCGCCGGGAAGCGTCGCCCACCCGCGCCACGCGGCGCGAGCCAGCGTGTCGAGCGCCAGCGCGCCGATCCACGTCTGGATGCCGAACCACCCGCAGGCGACGATCGCGCGCAGCACCGCCGGCACGTTGGCGCCGCGCACGCCGAACGCCGCGCGGCAGAGCACCGGGAAGGAGATCCCGTACTTCGTGCCCGCGTGCGCGTTGAGGATCATCGGCACGAGCACGATGACGTTCCCGAGCAGGATGGTGAGCATGGCCTGCCACCAGGTCATGCCCTGCGTCATCAGCCCCGAGGCGAGCGTGTAGGTCGTGACGACCACGCTCATCCCGATCCAGAGCGCCGCGATGTTGTACGTCGACCAGGTGCGGCGCGACAGCGGCGTCGGCGCCAGGTCGTGGTTCCAGAGCGGGCTGTCGCTCAGGTCCTCCTCGACCGTGACGAAGTCCTGCCGCACGTCGGGCGTGTAGGCGCCGTGCGCGGTGGGCGCGCGGGCGCCCGTCGGCGGCGCGGTCATCCGAGGTGGATCTCGACGCGGTGGTCGCGGAACGGCGAGGGCGACGCGTCGCGCGGCGCGGCGACCGGCGCTGCGTCCGACCTGGGTGCGAGCCCGGCGCTCGTGCGCGGCAGCCACTGCCCGCGCCCCTCGCGCCCCACGACCCGGTAGTCGTCGACGATCACCTCGCCGCGCGACAGCGTCGTGCGCGCGAAGCCGGCCAGCTCCATCCCCTCGTACGGCGACCAGTCGGCGTTCGTCTCCATCTCGGCCGGATCGACGCGGCGCGTGGAGGTCGGGTGGATGATCGCGACGTCGGCGTCGGCGCCGACCTGGATGGCGCCCTTCCGCGGCGCGAGCCCCATGATGCGCGCGGGGTTCGTGCTCAGCTTCCGCACCATCTCCTCGAGCGAGAGCCGGCCGCCGAGCACGCCCTGCGTGTAGGTGAGCGGGAGCAGCGTCTCGAGGCCGGGCATCCCCATCGGGATCTTGGTCCAGTCGCCGTTCCACATCGCCTTCTGCTCGCGCGTGAAGGTGCACGTGTCCGTGGAGACGACGGAGACCTCGCCGCGGCGGAGTCCCTCCCACAGCCTATCAATGTCATTCCGGCCCTTGAGCTGGGGGCAGCAGGCGAACAGGTGCCCGTCCGGCCGCTCGAACACCGAGTCGTCGAGCACGAGGTACTGCACGCACGTCTCGGCCAGCACGGGGACGCCGCGCGCCTGCGCCGCGCGCACGATGTCCGTCCCCTCGGCCGTCGACATGTGGACGATGTAGAGCTGACCGCCGGTGACCTCGCACCAGCGCACCGCGCGCTCGATCGCCTCGGCCTCGATGAAGTTCGGGCGGGTGATGCGGTGCAGCTGCGCGCCCCAGCGCTGCATCTCCTCGGGCGTGTGGTGGCGCGCGATCAGCTCGTCCAGGACGCGCGCCGACTCCGCGTGCACCAGCAGCATCGCGCCGTGCTCGCGCATCTGCTCCAGCGTGCCGAAGAGGGCGCGGTCGTCCGACTGCCACCCCTCCGACTCGTAGATCATGAACTCCTTGAACGTGGTGAAGCCGCGCGCCACCATGTCCGCGATCTGGTCCTTCTGCTCCTGCCAGCGCGTGATGCAGATGTGGAAGGTGTAGTCGATGAGCGACTTCCCCTCCGCCTTCCTCATCCACGTGTCGGCCGCCTGGGCGAGCGTGCCGCCCGCCGATGGAATCGCGAAGTCGATCACGGTCGTCACGCCGCCGCGCGCGCCGGCACGGGTGCCGGTGCGGTAGTCGTCGGCGGAGACGGTGCCGCAGAAGGGCAGCTCGAGATGGACGTGCACGTCGAGCACGCCCGGGAGGACGAGATGTCCCGTCGCGGGGATGAAGTCGGCGCCCTCGTCGTCCAGCTCCGTGCCGAGGGCGGCGATCTTCTCGCCGATGATGCCGACGTCCCCGACGAACGTCCCGCCGGGGGTGACCACCGTGCCGCCCGCGATGACCTTGTCGAAGCGCATGCGTCGGTCGCTCCAGCTGAGAGGTGAGGGCCGTCTACGCGCGCGCGGCGAGCGTCAGCGCGTGGTCGAGCGCGTCGAGCGCGAAGTCGACGTCGGCGGCGGTGATGCACATGGGCGGCTTGATGCGGAGGACGTTGCCATCGAGGCCGCCCTTCCCGATCAGCGCGCCCGACTCGCGCATCGCCTCCAGCACGTCGAGCGTCTGCTGCTGCGCGGGCTCCTTGGTCGCACGATCTCTCACGAGCTCGACGCCGAGCATGAGGCCCATGCCGCGGACGTCGCCGATGAGGGCGTGGGACTGCTGCAGCCGCTGCAGCCCCGCCTTGAGCCGCCCGCCGACGACGCGCGCGTTCTCCTGGATCCCCTCCTGCTCGATGACGTCGAGGACCGCGAGGCCGGCCGCCATCGAGACGGGATTGCCGCCGTAGGTGTTGAAGTGGATCCGCTGCGTGAGCGCCTGCGCGATGTCGCTGCGCGTGGTGACGGCGGCCAGCGGCGCGCCGTTGCCGATCCCCTTGGCCATCGTGACGAAGTCGGGGACGACGCCGAAGTTCTGGAAGCCCCAGAAGTGCTCGCCCGTGCGCCCGAAGCCGGTCTGCACCTCGTCGGCGATGCACAGCCCGCCGTGCTCGCGGGTGATCGCGTACGCCTCGCGCAGATAGTTGGGGGCACCGTGCGTCGCGCCGCCGACTCCCTGGATGGGCTCCGCGATGAACGCGGCGATCTTCCCGGGGGTGGAGTAGCGGACGATCTCGCGGATCTCGCGCGCGCTCTTGGTGGCGATCTCCTCGGGCGTGCCGCTGAACGGGCTGCGGTACGGGTCGGGGTTCACGACGTGGTGCACGTGCCCGTCGCCGCCCGCGGGGAACTTCCAGGTGTGGTGCGAGGTGAGCCCCTGCGCGCTCGGGGAGCCGCCGTGGTAGGCGTTGCGGAGCGCGATCACGTCGCGGTGGCCCGTGTGCAGCCGCGCCATCGTGATCGCGAGGTCGTTGGCCTCGCTGCCGCTGTTGACGAAGTAGGTGACGTCGAGGCCGGGCGGCATCTTCGCCGCGAGCTTCTTCGCCAG
The DNA here is from genome assembly GCF_030159095.1 of Roseisolibacter agri. Classification (NCBI taxonomy): domain Bacteria; kingdom Pseudomonadati; phylum Gemmatimonadota; class Gemmatimonadia; order Gemmatimonadales; family Gemmatimonadaceae; genus Roseisolibacter; species Roseisolibacter agri. The sequence continues at coordinate 312,957 of NZ_BRXS01000005.1, read as the reverse complement.
CAGCGGGAAGCTCGGATGCAGGTAGATGGTCGTCGCGTGCTGCAGCGTCGCGACCTGCTCCTGCACGCGCTTCACGACCGTCGGGTGGCAGTGCCCCACCGAGACGGTGACGATCCCCGCGAACAGGTCGAGGTAGCGGCGCCCGGTCTCGTCGTAGAGGTACTGCATGTGCCCCTCGACGATGAGCAGCGGCTCGCGGTAGAGCGTGAACACCGCGGGGTTGGCGAACTGCTTCCGCATCGCGAGGATCTCGTCGCGCGACGGCCCGGTGTACGGGCGCGGGACGTGATCGGTGGGCGGGAGCTGGTGGCGCGGCGGGGCGTCGAGCGTGCGTTCGGGGGCGATCGCGGTCATGTCGGTCTCCCTTGTGGGGCAAGCTCCCTGCGGCGTGCTGCGCGTGAACTGCTTTAGACAGGATTAGACGGATTAGACGGACAAGATCGGATTATCTCCTCTGCCGCGCGCGGCTCCATGCGCCGCGAGGAGCGCACATCAGATCTTGTCCGTCTAATCCGTCTTAATCCTGTCGAATGCTGTTGTCGTTTCTCTGCGTCGTGGCGATGCCGGCACGGCTCACGACAGGCTCGCCACACCGCGCGTCGGCGCCGCGTAGCCCTCGACGGGCTCGTAGCCGCCGTCGTACTCGCTGGCGTCGGGGCGGCGGATCTCGGACTGCAGCACGACGCGCTCGCGCCGGATGCCGCGGAAGTCCTCGACCGTGCGCCAGCCGTCCGCCGCGTGCTTCTCCAGGAACGCATCCAGCCCCGCGTTCAGCTTCTGGATCACGTGCGGCCCCACCGCCTGGTCGAGCATCGCGGCCGTGCACACCTGCACCGTGCCGCAGCCCAGGAGCAGGTAGCTGAGCGCCTGCGTGAAGTCGGAGATGCCGCCAATGCCCGAGAAGGCGCGGTCCGGGAAGGCCTGCGTCATGCGCGCCATGTTGGCGAGCGACATCGGCAGGATCGCGGGCCCACCGAGCCCGCCGCTCGACACCTTGCCGTCGACGTTGATCTCGAACTCCAGCGTCTCCGGGTCGATCATCGGCAGCGACGGGAAGGTGTTGCTGCTGACGATCGCGTCCGCGCCGCCGCGGAAGCAGGCCGCCGCCTCCACCACCATGTCGCGCGTCGCCGGCGTCAGCTTGCACCACACCGGGACCCGCGCGACCTCCTTCACCGCCTCGGTCACGACGGAGCAGAGCCCCTCATCCTTGCCGATGTTGGACCCCATGTCCTTCCGGTCCATGTGCGGGCAGCTGAAGTTCAGCTCCAGCCCGTCCGCGCCCGCGTCCTGGCACGCCTGCGCGAGCGTCTGCCAGTTGCGCAGCTCCTTGTCGTTCCCGGAGCCGGCCATGATCGACGCGATGAGGGCCTTGGTGGGATGCGCCTCCTTGATGCGGCGCAGGCGCGGCACCCACCAGTCGAGCGTCTTGTCGGAGATCAGCTCCCAGTTCCAGCTCGAGTGCAGCGCGGCGCCCGGCCGCTTCCGCATCGACACGCTCGCGTCCTCGGGCGAGGTGCGCAGGAACTTCGCCTTCGCGCCGACGACGTTGATCACCGGGTGCAGCCCGATGGTCTTCGTGACGACGCCGCCCCATCCGGCCTCGAAGGCGCGGAGGATGTTCTGCTCCGACTCGGTCGGCGGCGCCGACGAGAGCAGGAAGGGATTCTCGAACCGGATCCCCGTGAAGGTGACGGATCGATCGGCCATGGGGAGCCTCCTCAGCTCATCCAGTTCACGCCCGCTTCGCGATTCCACTTGGTGGTCATCTTCTTCGCCTGCGTCCAGAGCTCGATCGAGCCGCGCCCCGTGATGTCGCCGACGCCGAACTTCGAGTCGTTCCAGCCGCCGAAGGAGAACGGCTCGCGCGGCACGGGCACGCCGACGTTCACGCCGACCATCCCCGCGTTCGCGCGCTCCATCACCCGGCGCGCGATGCCCCCGCTCTCCGTGAACACCGACGCCGCGTTGCCGTAGGGCGACGCGTTCTCCACCGCCAGCGCCTCGTCGACGTCCTTCGCGCGCACGATCGCGAGCACGGGGCCGAACACCTCCTCACGCGCGATCGCCATGTCGGGCGTCACGTGGTCGATGATCGTCGGCCCCAGGAAGTAGCCGCCCTCGCGCCCCGGCACGCGCGCGTGGCGGCCGTCCACCAGCACGGTCGCGCCGGCCGCCTCGGCCTCGTCGATGTAGCGCGTGATGCGCTCGCGCGCGGCCTCCGAGATCACCGGCCCGACGTCGCGTCCCGGCACCATCGCCCGCGCGTGCTCCACCATCCGCTGCACGATGTGGTCGGTGGCGCTCACCGCCACCATCACGCTCGCCGCCATGCAGCGCTGCCCCGCGCACCCCGACATCGACGCGATGACGTTGCTCGCCGTCATCTCGCGGTCGGCGTCGGGCATCACGATCAGGTGGTTCTTCGCGCCGCCGAGGGCGAGACAGCGCTTGAGGTTCGCGGTGGCGCGGCGGTAGACGATCTTCGCGATCCGCGTCGAGCCGACGAAGCTGAGCGCCCCGATGTCGGGATGGTCGCACAGCGCCTCGACGGCCTCCTGGCCGCCGTGCACGATCTGCAGCACGCCCTTGGGCAGCCCGGCCTCCTCCAGCAGCTCGGCGATGCGGCGCGCGCTCAGCGGCACGAGCTCGGACGGCTTGAGGATCAGGCAGTTGCCCAGGGCGACCGCGTTGGGGATCGACCAGTTCGGCACCATGTTGGGGAAGTTGAACGGCGTCACCGCCGCCACGACCCCCACGGGAAAGCGCTCGACGCGGCACTCGACGCCGCGGCTGACCTCCAGCACCTCGCCGGTCACGATCTGCGGCAGCGAGCACGAGAACTCGGTCAGCTCGGCCGACTTCAGCACCTCGGCCCGCGCCTCGCTGGCGATCTTGCCGTTCTCCTCGGTGACCAGCGCGGCCAGCTCGTCCAGGTGGCGCTCGAGCAACGCCTTGTAGCGGTAGAAGACCTGGACGCGGTCCTTGATGGGCGTCGCGGCCCACGCGGGCGCGGCCTCGCGGGCGGAGCGCACGGCCGCGTCCACCTCGCGCGCGGAGGAGAGCGGGACGCGCGAGATGACCTCGCCGCTGCTCGGGTCGTACACCGGGGCGACGGGGACGTCGGGGACGACGAAGGCGCCCCCGACGTAGTTCTGCACATCGGCGTATCTCATGCGCCAACATGGGAACGGGTACGGGGGCCCGCAAGAAGAGGCGGGCGCGACGGCAGGGCGAGCTGCGGACTGCGGGCTGCGGATCCTGCTCCGTGCCGTCGGCGGCCGACGTCGTGCCACGCCTGCACGAACCAATCGGGAGACTACGGATCATTCGGATGAGACGGATCGTACGGATCGCTCCTCGAAGCGCATGGAGCGTCGCCGCCACGCGGGACGATCCGCAGCATCCGTCTCATCCGGAGCATCCGTAGTCCCTGGTTCGCCGACCCGTGCCCGACGCGCCGGACCCTGAACGGCATTGGACAGGATGACAGGATGACCAGGAGGCTCCGAGGCGGCGCATGGAGCGTCGCACTACGCGGAGCCTCCTGGTCATCCTGTCCTCCTGTCAAATGCTGTTACGCGTTGCCGAGCTGACGCTCAGTCGACGCCGATGTCCTCGTGCCAGAGCTCCGGCCGCGCGGCGATGAAGTCGCGCATCAACCCCACGCAGCGCGCGTCGTCCACGACGGTCAGCTCCACGCCGTGCGAGCGCAGGTAGTCCTCCGGCCCGCGGAAGGTGCGGTGCTCGCCGACGACGATGCGCGGGATGCCGTACAGCAACGCCGCGCCGCTGCACATGTCGCACGGCGAGAGCGTCGAGTAGAGCGTCGAGCGCCGGTAGTCCGCGGCGGTCAGCCGGCCCGCCTGCTCCAGGCAGTCCATCTCGGCGTGCAGCACCGCGCTGCCGCGCTGCACGCGCCGGTTGTGCCCGCGGCCGACGATCCGCCCGTCGAGCACGAGCACCGCGCCGATCGGGATGCCGCCCTCGGCCAGCCCCTGCCGCGCCTCGTCGAGCGCGGCATCGAGGAAGACGTCCACGCGCCCGGGCTAGGTGCGTCGAACGCGCGCAGTGATGCCGGCGCGGTGGCGCCGCGCCGCCTGGTGCGCGCCGACCGCCGCCAGCCCCGCGGCGAGCATCAGCACGCTCGACGGCTCCGGCACGACCGCGACCGCGAAGTTGGCGCTGCTGAACGTCGCGAGCGCGTCGCGGCCGCCCTGCCCCGACAGGTTCGTCAGGCGCGCCAGCACCCGGAGGTCCGCGTTCTCGTCGTTCAGGTCGGTGGAGAACACGAGACGCGGCACGTCCAGCCCGCTGTTGAAGTAGACGAAGAATCCCGCGCCCGACGTCGTCAGCCGCGCCGCGATCTCGTTCGCGGCGGTGCCGGCGGCGAAGGGGATCGGCGAGGGCGCCAGCACGAGCGTGTTCACCCCGGTCGTGGGCAGGCTGCCGACGGCGCCGATCGCGAAGCTCAGGCTGCCGATGCCGTACGCGCCGTACACCGCGGGGTCGAACACGAAGACGTCGGTCGCCGGATCGAACGTCGTGAAGAGCTCGTTCCCCACGATCTGACGGCCGGGCGTGGTCAGCGCCGTGCTGCCGGTGAACGGGTCGGCGCTGAACGTGATCGTCTGCTGCGCCGGCGCGACCGACGCGTGGACCAGCAGCACCGTGGACACCACTGCGAGACGTCGCAGCGTCTGCATGCGAACCTCCGGGGTTGGTGGACGGGTCGCCTGCTATTCTCGGCGTCCGGCGGGCCGTGTCAATGACGAACGGATGGAATCTCGGCCTTCGAGCGCCCCCCGACTCGTGCCGTGAACGCGCTCGACCGTGGCTCAGCGGCGCCCGGACGGCTCTCGGCGGCTGCTCGCCTCGGCGGCCAGGCGGCCGCACATGATGTCGCACAGCCGGAACACGTCGTCGTCCGCGAGGCCGTAGTACACGTACAGCCCCTCCTTGCGCCGCGACACGAAGCCGGCGCCGTGCAGCAGCAGCAGGTGCTTCGAGACGTTCGCGGTGTTGAGCCCCGTCGCCTCGACCAGCTCGCCCACCGTCCGCTCGCCACCGCGCAGCGCCTGCATCAGGTGCAGCCGCGCCGGCTCGGCCAGCGCGCGGAAGCGCTCGGCCACGAGCGCGATCGTCGCGGGGCTCAGGGGCGTCGTCGCCATCACGCCGGCGCCGGCGCGAGTTCGGCGTCCTCGTGCACCACGGGGAGCCCCGCCTGCCGCCACGCGCCGTAGCCGCCGCTCATGTTCACGACGTTCGTGAGCCCGCGCGCGTGCAGCACGCTCGCCGCGATCGCCGAGCGGCTCCCGCCCTGGCAGTGCAGCACCACCGGGCGATCCGTCGGCAGCGCGTCGAGGTGCTCCGTGAGGAAACCGACCGGGATGTTCGGCACGTCGGGCAGGTGGCCCGCCTCCCACTCCGCGCGGCCACGCACGTCGATCACCGTCGCCTCGCCGCGCTCCACCATCGCGGCCACTTCCGCCGGCGTGCGCTGCGTGATCGTGCCGAGCGGCTGGCCCGAAGCGGCCCACTGCGCGATCGCGTCGGCGCCCAGCACGCCCGCGACGCGATCCAGCCCGATGAGCGCGAGCGCGCGCGTGGCGGCGGCCGCGCTCTGCGTCGCGTCGTCCACCAGCAGGTATGCGTCGCGGTCGTACGGCAGCAGCCAGCCCGCCCACGTCGTGAAGCTGCCGCCCAGCGGGATGTTGATCGTGCCCGGCACGTGCCCCTGCGCGTAGAGCGCGTTCGGCCGCGTGTCGACCACGATCTCGCCGCGCCGCAGCAGCGCGCCCAGCGCGTCCGCCGGCAGGCGCACCGCGTCCGGGAGCGCGCCGAGCACGCGCGGGCCGTCCCGGTTGATGCGCTTCATCTGCGCGAAGTAGCGCGGCGGCTCGGGCTGGCCGTCGAGCACCATGCGCACGAACTCCGATTCGTCCGTCGTCGCGACGCCCCAGTTCCCGATCTTCTCGTAGCCCACCGTGGACGACGGGATGGCGCCGAGCGCCTTGCCGCACGCCGAGCCGGCGCCGTGGCCGGGCCACACCTGCAGGTGATCGGGGAGCGCGCGGAAGCGCTGCAGCGACCGGAAGAGCGTGCGCGCGCCCGCTTCCATCGTGCCCGCGTGACCCGCGGCCTTCTCCAGCAGGTCGGGGCGGCCGACGTCGCCGACGAAGACGAAGTCGCCCGTCAGGATCCCCCACGGCCCCGCGCCCGCGGGCGTGTCGGTGACGACGAAGCTCAGGTGCTCCGGCGTGTGTCCGGGCGTGTGCATCGCCTCGAGGCGGACGTTGCCGACCATGAACGCATCGCCGTCGCGCAGCAGCGTCGCGCCGTCGGACGCCGCGAACGCGTACTGCCAGTCGTCGCCGCCCTCGCCCGACAGCAGCAGCCGCGCGCCCGTGCGCGCCGCCAGCTCGCGCGCGCCGCTCACGAAGTCGGCGTGGATGTGCGTCTCCGTGACGTGCGTGATGCGCAGCTTCTCCCGCGCCGCCGCGTCCAGGTAGGGCTGCACGTCGCGGTTCGGGTCCACGACGACCGCCTCGCCGGTCCGCTGGCAGCCGATCAGGTAGCTGGCCTGCGCGAGCCCGGTGTCGTAGAAGCGCTGGAAGAACATGGTCAGGCTCGGGTGGAGTCGGAGGACGCGCGCGGCGCGGCGACGCTGGTGGCGGCGCCCGCGAACGCGCCGCGGTTCTTGTAGAGGACGAAGGTGCCCATCGCCAGCAGGAAGACGCCGAACGCGCGCCTGAGCGCCGCCTGCGGGACGCGCGCGGCGAGCGCGGTGCCCACGAGCGCGCCCGTGACGGCGGCGGCGGTGAAGCCGGCGAGGAAGCTCCAGTCGACGGACACGGTGCCGAGATAGCCGGCGAAGCCCGAGGCCGAGTTCATCGCGATCACCAGCAGCGACGTGCCGACGGCCTGCCGCATGGGCACGTGCGCCAGCAGCACGAGCGCGGGCACCACGAGGAAGCCGCCGCCGATGCCGACGAGCCCCGTCAGCACGCCGACGCCGAGCGCGATGGGCGCCAGCAGCGCGAGGCGCGGCGGCGCATCGAGGGTCGCGTCGTCGTGGCGGCCGCGCAGCATCGATACGGCGGCGGCGAGCATGACGACGGCGAGCAGCGCCAGCTGCACCGCGCCCGCGAGGAGTCCCGCGAGCCGCGCGCCCGCGAACGCGCCGAGCATCGCCAGCACGCCGAAGGCGAGCGCAGTGCGCACGCGCACGTTGCCGAGCCGCCAGTGCAGCGCGGCGCCCACGAGGCTCGTGACGCCGACGACGGGGAGGCTCATCGCGATCGCCGGCTTGGCCGCGTAGCCGAGCACGTAGACCAGCACCGGGACCGTGAGGATCGAGCCGCCGCCGCCGAGGAGGCCGAGCGAGAGGCCGATCAGCGTCGCCAGCGCCAGCCCGAGCGCGAGCATCGTGTGTGGTGAGGGGTTCGACGGAATGTTCAACCAACCAGTAGAATGCCTCGCGGCGGCGGCCGCGTCAACGCGCGGCCGTGCGTCCGCGCCCCTGGCGGGCGCCTGTCCCCGCGTCACATTGCTGCGCGCCGCGCATCCACCGTCGCACGCTCCCGTCTCCTCGATCCCAGGTCGCAGACATGTCCGACCGGCCGGACCTCGTCACGCGCCGCGAGCTGCTCGCGGCCGGTCTCACGGTGGCGGGTGGCGCGCTGCTCGTGCCGTCGCTCGTGCGGCAGCTGTCGGCGCTGCAGCCGCCCGGCGCGGCCAACGCGCGCGACGTCCTCATTCGCAACGCGCGCGCGTTCGACGCCGAGGCGCCGATCGCGGCGCTCGCCGACTTCCGGACGGCGATCGCGCACCACTACGTGCGCAGCCACTTCGGCCCGCCCGCGCGGCTGCCGCGCACGTGGACGCTCACCATCGACGGCGGCGTGCAGCGGGCGGTGACGCTGACGCTCGACGAGATCCGGCGCATGCCCGGCGCGGTGACGCGGCCGGTGACGCTGGAGTGCGCGGGCAACGGGCGTGGCCTGTTCGGGCTCCCCAAGACGTCGGGCATCCAGTGGGGCTACGGCGCCGTCAGCACCGCGACGTGGACCGGCGTGCCGCTGGCCGCGATCCTCGAGCGCGCGGGGCTGCGGCCCGACGCGCGCCACCTCTGGATGGAAGGCCTCGACCGCGCGCCGGCGGGCTCGGTCCCCAAGTTCCTGCGCAGCATCCCGCGCGAGGTGGGGCTGGACGGCGCGTTCGTGGCGTACGCGATGAACGACGGCCCGATCCCGCTGCACAACGGCGGCCCGCTGCGGCTGCTCGTGCCGGGCTGGTACGGCATGGCGTCCACCAAGTGGCTGACGCACGTGCACGCGATGCCGGTCGAGTCGGACAACTTCTACATGAAGAACGGCTACCGCTACGCGGACGGCCGCGGCGTCACGGCGCTGCGCCCCAAGTCGGTCGTCGCCTCACCGCTGGAGGGCGCGCGCGTGCGCGCGGGCCGCGTGACGATGCGCGGGCAGGCGTGGAGCGGCAGCGGCTCCGGCGGCATCCGCGGCGTCGACGTCTCGGCCGACGGCGGCCGCACCTGGCGCGCGGCGCGGCTGCTGGGCACCGAGCAGCCGGGCGCGTGGCGCTCGTGGGAGGCGGACGTGGACGTGACCGCGGGCGACGCGACGCTGATGGCGCGCGCCACCGACGCGTCGGGCGCGACGCAGCCCATGCAGCCCGAGGTGAACCCGGGCGGCTTCGCCAACAACGTCGTGCACCGGGTGACGATCCATGTCGCGTGATCGCTCGCGTGACCGCTCGCGTGAACGCGCACGCTCCGCCGCGCTGCGGCTCGCGCTGGCGACGCTCGCCTGCGGCGCCTGCACCTCCGACGCGCGCGACGCCGGCGCCGCGAAGGACTCGGCCGGCGGCGCCGCGGCCGCCGCGCGCCCCGACACCGCGCGTGCAGCCTACGCGCCGCCGTCGCCCGGCTTCACCTCCGCGTACGGCACGGTGGCCGCGACCGACACGGCCGCGCTGGTGGCCGCCGCGCACCTCGCGTCGCTCGCCCCGGGACTCTCCGACGCGGTGACGGCGCGCGCGGCGCGCGAGGAGCGCGAGTCGCTGAAGGCGCTGCCCGCGGGCGCGGGACGCGAGCTGGTGGTCGGCGCGTGCCTGACCTGCCACTCGGCCACGATGCTCACGCAGCAGCACAAGGACACGGCGGGCTGGAACAAGACCGTCACCCAGATGGTCGGGTGGGGCGCGCCGCTGCCGAAGGAGCAGCAGCCCACGCTCGTCGCGTACCTGGCGGAGCACTTCCCGCCGCTCGCGCCCGGCCCGCAGACGCGGCCCGTGCCGCCGTGAGTCGGCGGGTGCGCAACGCGCTCCGCCGCGCGCTGCTCCTCCTGCTCGCGTCGGCCGCGCCGGCCCTCGCGCAGCGCCGCGGCGCGCCGGTGATCGACATGCACCTGCACGCGCACGCGCTGGCGGACTACGGCGGCGGCTTCCCGGCCTGCACCAACGCCGGCCCGCTCGAGTGGCTGCCCGTCGACCCGCGCGAGCCGATCACCTTCGCCCGCCAGCTGGCGCGCTGCGCGGTGACGGTCCCGCCGGCGGCCAGCGACTCGGCGCTGCTCCGCGAATCGCTGGCGATGCTGGCGCGCTACAACATCGTCCGCGCCGTCACCACCGGCACCGTCGAGCGGGTGGGCGCGTGGCGCGCCGCCGCGCCGGACCGCATCGTGCCGGCGACCTACTTCGATGCCGAGGGGACGCGCATGCCCGCGGACTTCCGGCGCCTGCACGCCGAGGGGCGCCTCCAGCTGTTCGCCGAGGTCGGTCCGCAGTACGACGGCCGCCGCGTGGACGACGCGGTGTACGAGCCGTTCTTCGCGCTGGCCGAGGAGCTCGACATCCCGGTCGGCGTGCACTTGGGCGAGGGACCGGTGGGCGGCCCGCACGTGCTGGGCGGCTCGCCGTACCGTGCGCGGCTCACGAGCGCGCTGCAGCTGGAGGAGGTGCTGGTGCGCCACCCGAAGCTGCGCGTGTACGTGATGCACTTCGGGTCCCCGCTGGTGGACGAGACCATCGCGCTGCTCTTCTCGCACCCGCAGGTGTACGTCGACGTCGCGCAGAACAACTGGGGGACGCCGCGCGCGCACTTCTACGCGCAGCTGCGGAAGCTGGTGGACGCGGGCTTCGCGTCGCGGATCCTGTGGGGCTCCGACCAGATGATCTGGCCGGGCACGATCGGCGTGGCGATCGAGACGATCGAGCGGGCGCCGTTCCTGACGGCGGCGCAGAAGCGCGACATCCTCTACCACAACGCCGCGCGCTTCCTGCGGCTCACGCCCGAGCAGATCGCGCGCGACCACGCGCGCTGAGCGCGCGCACCGCGAGCAGCCCTCCCAGCGTCGCGCCGGCGAGCGTCGCCACGCTGGCCGCCGCGCGATACCAGAGCGGGATGCCGCCGCCGAGCGTGCCGGCGACGAGTCCGAGCGTCGTCCACGTCGCGCCCAGCGCGAGGGCGCCCACGAGCGGCGCGCGGCCGTACAGCGCGCCGGCGATGCGCCCGCCCGCGAGCGCGACGAGCGTCGCGAGCTCCAGCATCACGGCGGCGAGCACCGGGTGCTGCCACGGCAGCCGCCCGGCGCCCGGCGCGAGCACCGACGCGAGCTCGACACCGGTGCCCCGCAGCACCACGCCCGCCAGCGGCACGGCCACCAGCGCCACCAGCGCCCCGAGCAGCACCCAGGCGGTGAACACGACGCCGACGAGGTGCACGACGTCGCTCGCGCGCAGGTGGCGCAGGCCGTCGTACAGCAGGTGCGGCGCGGTGCGCAGCGCCTCGCGGCGGTACCAGCGGCGCGCGGCGGTCTCGCCGTCGCGCGCGACGCGCCGCGCGAACTCCTCGGCCAGATCGCCGAGCAGCGGGTCGCGGAAGCCGGCGGTGGCGCCGAGGGACGCGAGGAGCTGCTCGGCGAGTCGCGGGGACGCGGTCATGCGGGCTCCGGATGCGGGTTCGGGCCGACGCCGGCCCAGACGGATGCGGCGACGCGCCGCGCGTCGCGCAGGGCGCGCGCGCCGGCCGCGGTGACCTGGAACTTCCGGCGCGCGCGCCCGCCGCGCACCGGCTGCGGCGCGGTGGTCCACGAAGACACGAGCCCCTTCTCCTCCAGGCGCTGCAGCGTCGTGTAGACGGCGCCGACGGAGTAGTCGTGCCCCGTGCGCTCGGACACGTCGCCGCGCACCGCGAGGCCGTAGGCGTCGTCGCCCAGGCGCGCGACGGCGAGGAGGACGGCCAGCTCGAGGGGGCCGAGGACGGGGGCGGACATGGTTTTATTCTGTAGAACAAATCATCGCGCCGCAAGAGCCGACCGCCGCGCGGCGCGCCGTACACGCGCGTACGGCGAGGTCGTACACACGTCGCGCCGCCGTCCGACAGATTGTCCGGGACGGTCTGCGTACCCTGCGTCGCACTGCCCCGGACGCGCTCCCACTTCGCCCGGGGCTCACCCGCATCGATAGGGAAGCGCCGCCCGATGACTGCCCCGTCCCGCGCGCCGCGCGCGCCGCACGGAGGGACGCCCGCCGTCCCGCTGCCGCCGCCGCCCGAGCGCCCGCAGCCCAGCCCGGCCCCCGTGGGGCCGCCCGACCGCTCCTCCCAGCTGGACGAGAGCCTCGGCGCCACGTGGCGCTACGACCTCCCCGCCGGGATCGTCGTCTTCCTCGTCGCGCTGCCGCTCTGCCTCGGCATCGCGCTCGCCTCGGGCGCGCCGATGCTCTCGGGGCTCGTCACCGGCATCGTCGGCGGGCTGGTCGTGTCGGCCCTCAGCGGCTCGCAGCTGATGGTGAGCGGCCCTGCCGCCGGCCTCACGGCGATCGTCATCGCGGCGATCGCCGAGCTGGGCTCGTTCGACCGCTTCCTCGTCGCCGTCGTCCTCGCGGGCGCGATCCAGGTCGGCCTGGGCGTCGTGCGCGCGGGCATCATCGGCTACTTCTTCCCGTCGTCGGTGATTCGCGGGATGCTGGCCGCCATCGGCCTGATCCTGATCCTCAAGCAGCTCCCGTACGCGTTCGGCGCCGGCATCGCGCCCGCGGGGCTCGACAACACCGATCCCGCGAGCGGCGGCGGCGGCTCGCTCGGCGCCATCCTGGGCGCGGCGGGCGCGATGCGTCCGCTGGCGGTGATCCTGTCGGTCGGCGCGCTGCTCGTGCTCGCGTTCTGGGACCGCATCGCGCCCGCGAAGGTGCGCAAGGTCGTGCCCGCGGCGCTCGTCGTCGTGGTGCTCGGCGTCGCCGGTGCGGCGCTGGGCGCGTTCACGCCCGGCTTCGCGCTCCCCGCGGCCGCGATGGTCTCGCTGCCGACGCCCGAGTCGCTGCGCGACCTCGCGTCGCACATCACGCTGCCGCAGTGGAGCGCGCTCAGCGACCCGGCCGTGTGGCGGGTCGCGCTCACCATCGGCATCGTCGCCAGCCTGGAGACGCTGCTCAGCCTCGAGGCGACCGACAAGCTCGATCCGTACAAGCGCAGCGCGCCGGCCAACCGCGAGCTGCTCGCGCAGGGCGTCGGCAACATGGTCGCGGGCGCGGTCGGCGGGCTGCCGATGACGGGCGTGATCGTGCGCAGCGCGGCGAACGTCGGCGCCGGCGCGCGGACGTGGCGCTCGAGCTTCCTGCACGGCGCGCTGCTGCTGGTCGCCGTCGTCGCGATCCCGGGGCTGCTGAACCGCATCCCGCTCGCGGTGCTCGCGGCGATCCTGCTCTTCACGGGCTACAAGCTCGCCAACCCGAAGCTGTTCCGCGACGCGTGGCGCATCGGGCCCAAGTACTTCGTGCCCTTCGTCGTCACCGTCGGCGCGATCCTCGCCACCGACCTGCTGGTGGGCATCTGCATCGGCCTCGCGGTCGGCACCTTCTTCGTGCTGAAGGACGACTTCAGCCACGCGTACTCGTACGAGGTGGACGAGTCGGCCGACCACCAGCGCGTGCAGCTCACGCTGGCCGAGCAGGTGACGTTCCTCAACAAGGCGCGCATCAACGAGGCGCTGCACGCGCTGCCGGCCGGCAGCCACGTCACGGTGGACGCGACGCGCTCGCGCCACATCGACCCGGACGTGATCGAGCTGCTGCACGAGTTCGACGCGAATGCCCGCGCGCGCGGGATCGCGCTGCGGCTGGTCGGCGTGCCCGCACCGGCGGGCGCGGGCGGCGCGCACTAGCCGACGCTCCTTCGCGCCGGACCCGAACTGCATCAGACAGGATTACAACGGATCATCAGGATTTACAGGATTACGCTCCGCGTGGCGAGATGGTCTTTCGCGCCACGCGGAGCGTAATCCTGTAAATCTGTCTAATCCTGTAATCCTGTCTGCTCTTGCAGTTCGGGTCCGGCGCGCCCAGCGGTCAGCGCAACGTGGTGATAGGATCCACGCGCGTGGCGCGCCGCACCGGGGCCAGCAGCGCCACCGCCGCGCAGACGACCAGCAGCGCCACCGCGATGCCCAGCGCCACCGGATCGAACGGCGCCACTCCGTAGAGCAGCCCGCGCAGCAGTCGCGCGATGCCCACGATGCCCGCGGCGCCCGCGGCGAGGCCGAGCGCCATCCACGCCCCGCCCTGCCGCAGCACCAGCGCCGCGATGTCGCGCGGCCGCGAGCCGAGCGCCACGCGCACGCCGAACTCGCGCTCGCGCGCCGCGGCCATGCTGGCGAACATCGCGTACACGCCCACCGACGCGAGCACGAGCGCGAGCACGCCGAACGCCGTCATGAGCAGCACCGGCAGCCGGCGCCCCGACAGCCCGTCGGCGATGATCGCGTCCATCGGCGTGACCTCGCGCAGCGGGAGCAGGCGGTCGTACTGCGCGAGCGCGCGCCGCACCGCGCCCGCCAGCGGCGCCGCGTCGCCCTGCGTGCGCACGAGGAAGATCGGGCCGTTCCACGGCTGCTGGCGCAGCGGCATGTACGTCGACAGCTCGGGCGTCAGCTTCGTCGGGTCGTTCGCGACGTCGCCCACCACGCCGACGACGGTGAAGTACGGCGCGTCCGTTTCGGGCCCCAGGCGCAGCCGCTTGCCGACGGCGTCCTCGCCCGGCCAGAAGCGGCGCGCCATCCCCTCGCTGACGATGATGACGGGCGGCCCGTCCGGACGGTCCTGCGGGCCGAACGTGCGCCCGCTGCGCAGCGGCACGCCCGTCGTGCGGAAGTAGTCCTCCGAGACCGTGAAGTGCAGCGCCATCGGCAGCGTCTGGCCCGCGGGCGGCGGCGGCGCGCCCTCCGGCGCCACGCCGTTGCGGCCGCCGACGCGCGTGGGCACGTCGCCCGACGTGCCCACCGCGACGACGCCGGGCAGCGCGCGCAGCCGCGCCTCGAACTCCTCGATGAAGCGCACGCGTCCCTCGGCGCTGCCGTAGGGCGCGCCGAGCGGGAGCTGCACGCTCGCGGCCAAGAGCTGCCGCGGCTCGAAGCCGAGCGGCGCGGCGGTCATCGCGAGCAGGCTGCGCGTCAGCAGGCCCGCACCCGCGAGGAGGCTCACGCAGAGCGCGATCTGGCCGGCGACCAGCAGCCCGCGGAACGAGCGCGCGCGGCTGCTCTCGCTGGCACCGCGCCCCTCCTCGCGCAGCGTGCCCTGCACGTCGCCGCGGCTCACCGACAGCGCGGGCGCGAGCCCGAAGGCGACGCCCGTCGCGACCGCGACGAGCGCCGTCACCAGCAGCGCGCCGCCGTCGAGCGTCAGCTCCGCGTACGACGGCAGCGCCGCGAGCGCCTGCCCGCGCAGCGCGCGCAGGCCGAGCAGCGCGAGCAGCACGCCCGCCGCGCCGCCGGCGACCGCGAGCACCGTGCTCTCGGTCAGCAGCTGCCGCACGAGGCGGCCGCGCCCCGCGCCCATCGCCGTGCGCACCGCGAACTCCTTGCGGCGCGAGAGCGTGCGTGAGAGCATCGCGCCGGCGAGGTTGGCGCAGGTGATGACGAGCACCAGCCCCGCGCTCGCCATCAGCACGAGCAGCGGCGTGCGCGTGTCGCCCACCAGCGCGTCGCGCACGGGGATCGTGACGATGCTGACGCCGGCGTTGAAGCGCGGCTGCTCGCGCGCGATGCCGGCCGCGATGCCGGCGATCTCGCGCGCCGCCGCCTCGGGCGTCACGCCCGCGCGCAGCCGCCCGACGATGCCGAAGTTCTGGCGTCCGTACACGCGCACCGGATCGCGCAGCGCGCCGCGGAAGCTGAGCGGGAAGTAGAAGTCGACCGCGCCCTCGGGGCCGACGAAGCCGCGCGGCAGGATGCCCACCACCGTGCGCGTGATCCCGTTGACGCGCACCGTGCCGCCGACGATGCCCGGGTCGCCGCCGAAGTGCCGCTGCCAGGCCGCGTGCGTCATCACGACGTTGTACGCGGTGTCGGACTCCGCGTCCTCGACGCGCGGCAGGCGCCCGCGCGCGGCGGAGACGCCGAGCGTGGTGAAGAGCGCGGGCTCCGCCCACTCGACCTTCACGACGCGCGGGTCGTCGCCCGCGATCAGCGCCGCCTCGCGCGGCGTGCTCTCGAACGCCGCGATCGACTCGAAGGAGCGCTGGCGCTCGCGGACGTCGCGGATGGTGCCGACGCTCATCGGCCCGCGGTCGGTCGTGCCGTTCTCCCAGCGGCCGTACATGCGCATCACGCGGTCGGCGCTCGCGTACGGCAGCGCGTCCAGCAGCACCGACTTCACGACGCCGAACACCGCCGCGTTGGCGCCGATGCCGAGGGCCAGCGTGACGACGGCGAGGAGCGTGAAGACGGGCGCGCGGCGCAGCGAGCGCAGGCCGTAGCGCAGGTCCTGCCGCAGGTCGTCGAACCAGTCGCGCCGGTCGGCGGCGCGGCGGTCGGCCTCCAGCAGCTGGGTGCACTCGGTGCGCACGGTCGTCACGTCGCCGAAGCGCTCCAGCGCCTTCGCGCGCGCCTCGGCCGGGTCCATGCCGCGGGCGACGTAGTCGCGCACGCGCTGCTCCAAGTGGAACGCGAGCTCGTCGTCCACCTCGACCTGGGGCGGCTTCCGGAAGGGGTGCATGGTCACCTCGCCCAGGCCGGCGCGCGCGTCGAGCCGACGGCCGACGTCACCGCCGACGCGAAGCGCTCCCAGCCCGTGGTCTGCTCGCGGAACTGCCGCTCGCCCTCGCGCGTGAGCTGGTAGAACTTCGCGCGGCGGTTGTTCTCGGAGGTGCCCCACTCGCCCTTGATCCACCCCTTCCGCGTCATGCGGTAGAGCGCGGGGTAGAGCGAGCCCTCCTCGACGCGGAGCACGTCGCCGGTGGCGCTCTCGATCCAGCTGGCGATGCCGTAGCCGTGCATGGGGCCCCACGAGAGCGTCTTGAGCACGAGCAGCTCGAGGGTGCCCTGCAGCAGGCCGGAGTCCTTGGTGAACACGAAGCGATCTCCCGGGTGGCGGCGGGGACGGGCGGCCAGCGTGGCCCCTTCCTCTGCCGATCTAGGGGAGAGGATGCGACGGACTCCCTTAGACGCGCAAGGGGAGCGACCCGAACCGCGGGCGCTCCCCTCGTTCGAAAACCGTTCGCGCCGTCGGTCCTAGTGCGCGCCGCCCGGCAGCCAGAAGAAGGCGAACGCCAGGATCGTGTAGACCGCCAGCAGCTGGACGCCCTCCATCCAGTGCGACTCGCCGTCCTGCGCCACGAGCGTCATGATCCACACCGAGATCCCGACCGCCACCACCTCCAGCGTCGTGAAGCGGAGGTCCATCGGCTGCGGCGCGACGACGTAGCTGAGGAAGACGAGCACGGGCGCGACGAACAGCGCGACCTGGATCGACGAGCCGACCGCGATCGTGATCGCCGCGTCCATCTTGTTGCGCGACGCCATCAGGATGGCCGACGAGTGCTCGGCCGCGTTGCCGATGAGCGCCACCAGGATCACGCCGACGAACACCTGGTTCATGCCGAAGCTCTCGGCCGTCGCCTCGACGGCGCCCACGAGCAGCTCGGACATCAGCGCCACGCCGGCCGTCGCGGCCAGCAGCAGCGCCACCGCGCGCCCGGAGCCGCCGCCGTGCGTCAGCTCGGCCGAGTGGTCGCCGGCCTCGCCCACGTACAGGTGCTTGTGCGTGCGCAGCGAGAAGAAGAGGCTCGCGACGTAGGTGAGGATGAGGACGACCGAGATCTCGACGCTCAGCGTCCGCTCGCTCACCGCCGCGGTGTTGCCGACGATGAGGTGGAAGATCGCGGGGATGAAGAGCGAGATCGCGCTCAGCACGAGCAGCGTGGAGCTGAGCCCCGCCGCGGTCTGGTTGAAGTGCTGGCGCTCGTACTTGATGCCGCCCCACAGCGCGCTCGCGCCGAACACCAGCAGCACGTTGCCGATGATCGAGCCGGTGATCGACGCCTTCACGAGGTCGAAGTAGCCGGCGCGCAGCGCGACGATGGCGATGATCAGCTCCGCCGCGTTGCCGAAGGTCGCGTTCAGCAGCCCGCCGATCCCCTCCCCCAGCTGCTCGGCCAGCCGCTCGGTCGCGCGCCCCATGAGCGCGGCGAGCGGGATGATCGCGGCGCTCGACGCGAGGAAGACCGCCAGCGGCGCCGCGTGCACGACGTGCTCCAGCACGAGCGCGACCGGCACGAAGACGAGGAGCAGGAGCAGCCAGTTGTCCTTCAGCCAGACGGGCATGCGCGCGGGAGTGGGGTGGCGGACGGCGGCACGGGTCGCGCAATTCTAGCGGAGGACCGCTTCCACAGTCAGACCCGCACTCCACCCGCCCGTGACCGCTCCCCGCTCCGACGGCGCGACCGCGCTGATCGTCGTCGACGTGCAGCCCGACTTCCTCCCCGGCGGCGCGCTCGCCGTCGCGGACGGCGACGCCATCCTGCCGCCGCTGCGCGCGCTGCTGGAGCGCTTCCCGTTCGACCTCGCGGTGGCGACGCAGGACTGGCATCCGCGCGGCCACGCGTCGTTCGCCAGCGCGCACCCGGGCCGGCAGCCGTTCGACACGATCACGCTGCACGGCCACCCGCAGACGCTCTGGCCGGACCACTGCGTCCAGGGCACACCGGGCGCGGCGCTGCACCACGCGCTGCCGTGGGACCGCATCTCGGCCGTGATCCGCAAGGGCGCGCAGCCCGACGTGGACTCGTACAGCGGCTTCCGCAACAACTGGGACGCCGCCGGCCGCCGCCCGCCGACGGGGCTCGCGGGGTACCTGCGCGAGCGCGGCGTGGACGAGGTCGTGGTGTGCGGGCTGGCGCGCGACTACTGCGTGCGCTGGACGGCGGAAGACGCGGCGGCGGCCGGCTTCCGGACGACGGTGCTGTGGGAGCTGACGCGCCCGGTCGATCCGGCGTCCGACGACACGGTGCGGGCGGCGCTCGAGCGCGCGGGCGTGCGCATCGCGGCGACCGGGGACGACCTCCGGTAGCGCCGCGCGGCGAGCCGGGGCGGTTAGGTTGCGGACGTGCCGCTCCTCACCGCCCTCTGGCTCGCGCTGCTGACCGCGTTCGCCGCCGCCCCGACGGTCCGTCCGTCGGAGGCCGCGTCGTCGCCGGTCGCGGCGTGGTCGGCGGTGCCGGCGGACCGGCCGGCTGCGGCGGACGAGCAGGCCCGCACCGGGCGCCCCGAGCGCGAAGCGCTGCGGGCCGCGCGGCCAGTCACGGGCGCCGTCGCCGCGCGGGGCGAGACCGCGACGGGCCACGCGCCGCCGGTCGCGCTCGCGACCGCGCCGCGCCTCTCGGGTGAGGCCGCCTTCGCGGTCGATGTCCGCGCCCGCGCGCAGGCCGGGTCGCACGCGGCCGCCGCGCGCGGCGGCGTCCTCCCGTACTTCCCCACCGCCCCTCCAGGGCTGAGGGCCCTCCGCGCCGTCGCGCCCGCGTGTCGTTCCCACGGGCCGCGCACGCACGCGCGCCACAGGGCCTCCGTCGATCCCCTTCCCCGGGCGCATTCCGCCCCGGGGTCCCCTCGACGCGTCCCCGGACGCCCTGGAGAGATCCGCATGTCCCATCCTGCCCGCCCCCTGCCGACCGCGCTGCCGACGCCCGAGTCCGCGGCGCCCGCGCCCCACCCCACGCTCGTCCCGACGGCCGCCGACGCGACGTCGTGGCCCTGGTATCGCAGCGAGCCGTGGCTCGCGGTCGAGCTGTCCGCGTTCGTGCCGCTGCTGGTGGTGATCGCCTTCCCCGGGCGCTTCCAGATCGCCCTGCTCGCCCTCGCCGGGTTGCTGGTCGTGCTCGGCCTCGTGATGCTGGTGCGTCAGGGGCCGTTCGCGCCGCGCCGTCCGAGCGACCACCGCTGACCGCCGAGGCCGATGCCCCACGAGACCGCGCTCATCGCCACCATCGCCGCGGGCCTCGGGCTCGCCTTCCTCCTGGGCCTGCTGGCGACGCGCCTCCGGCTCCCGCCCATCCTCGGCTACCTGCTGGCCGGGGTGGCGGTGGGGCCGTTCACTCCCGGCTACGTCGCCGATGCCGGCCTCGCCTCGCAGCTGGCCGAGCTGGGGGTGATCCTGCTGATGTTCGGCGTCGGGCTGCACTTCTCCATCGCCGACCTGCTGGCGGTGCGGCGGATCGCGATCCCCGGCGCCATCGGGCAGATCGCGGTCGCGACCGGGCTCGGGGCGCTCGTGTCGCACCTGTGGGGATGGTCGTGGGGCACCGGCCTCGTCTTCGGGCTCGCGCTCTCGGTGGCCAGCACGGTGGTGCTGCTGCGCGCGCTCGAGGACCGCGGGATCCTCGGCTCGGTGGACGGACGGATCGCGGTCGGCTGGCTGATCGTCGAGGACCTGGTCACCGTGCTCGCGCTCGTGCTGCTCCCCGCGCTCGCGCCCGCGCTCGGCGCCGGGCCGGCTGGGGCGGGGAGCGGCGGCGCGAGCGGGCTGCTCGCGACGCTCGCGGTCACGCTGCTCAAGGTCGCGGGCTTCGTCGCGCTGATGCTGGTCGTCGGCCGGCGCGCGATCCCGTGGCTGCTCGGCCGCGTGGTGCGCACCGGCTCGCGCGAGCTGTTCACGCTCGCGGTGCTGGCCGTCGCGCTGGGCATCGCGGTGGGCGCGGCGACGCTGTTCGGCGTCTCGTTCGCGCTCGGCGCGTTCTTCGCCGGCGTGATCGTCAGCGAGTCGGACTTCAGCCACGAGGCCGCGACCAACGCGCTGCCGCTGCAGGACGCGTTCGCGGTGCTCTTCTTCGTGTCGGTGGGGATGCTCTTCGACCCGATGATCCTCGTGCGCGAGCCGCTGGCGGTGCTGGCGGTCGTCGCGATCGTGCTGGTCGGCAAGACGCTGGCGTCGCTCGCGATCGTGCTCGCGTTCCGCTACCCGCTGCACACCGCGCTCACGATCTCCGCCAGCCTCGCGCAGATCGGCGAGTTCTCCTTCATCCTCGCGGCGCTCGCGGTGTCGCTCGGCCTGCTGCCGCCGGACGCGCAGGGATTGATCGTCGCCGGCGCCCTGCTGTCGATCACGCTCAACCCGTTCGTCTTCCGCGCGGTGGAGCCGGCGGGCCGCTGGTTGCGCGCGCGGCGCGGCCTGGCGGAGGCGCTGGAGCGCCCGGCCGGCGCGCTGTCCGAGCTGCCCGCGGGCGTGGACGCGGCGCAGCTGCGCGAGCACGCGGTCGTGATCGGGCACGGCCGCGTCGGCGGTCCCGTGGCGGAGGAGCTGGCGCGGCACGGCATCCCGTACCTCGTCGTGGAGCAGAGCCGCGAGACGGCGGAGGCGCTCCGCGCGCGCGGGCTGCCGGTGATCTACGGCGACGCGACGCGTCCGGAGGTGCTGGCGGGCGCGCACCTGGAGCACGCGCGGCTGGTGGTGGTCGCCGCGCCCGACGCGTACCAGGCGCGCGCGATCCTCGAGCTCGCGCGCCGGCTCAATCCGGAGGTGGACATCGTGGTGCGCACGCACAGCGACCAGGAGCGCGGCTTCCTGGAGGCGCACGGCGCGGCGCGCGCGCTGGTGGGCGAGCGCGAGCTGGCGGTGAGCCTGGCGCGGCACGCGCTGCGGCGCTTCGGCGTCGCGCACGACATGGAGGCGGTCGCCGCGCGCACGCTCGCCGGCGGCGCGGTGGAGCACGCGCATGGCTGACCGCGCGCGCGGCGCGCCGACGGACGTCACCGTGTCCGGCGAGGACTGGAGCGGCCGCGACGTCTCCGGGCAGGCGCACACGCGCGTCGCCTTCGTGGACGTCGACATGAGCGAGGTGCACGACGAGGGCGCGGTGTTCACCGAGTGCACCTTCCGCGGCGTGCGCTTCAACGCGTCGGTGCACGCGAACGCGGCGTTCCTGAACTGCACGTTCAGCGGCTGCGACTTCTTCGACGCGCGCCTCACCGAGTGCAAGCTGGTGGGGAGCACCTTCGCGCGGTGCACGTTCGACGCGCTGCGGGTCGCGGGCGGCAACTGGTCGTTCGTCGCGCTGCCGAGCGCCGACCTGCGACGGGCATCGTTCAGCGGCGTACGGCTGCGCGAGGCGGACCTGACGGGCGCGCGCCTGCAGGGGGCGACGCTGCGCGACGCCGACCTCTCGGGCGCGACGCTGCGCGGGGCGCAGCTCGCGCGGTGCGACCTGCGCGGCAGCGATCTCTCGGCGGTGGAGCCGGAGCACGTCGCGCTGCGCGGCGCGATCGTGACGTACGAGCAGGCGCTCGCGATCGCGGCGGCGCTGGGCCTCGACATCCGCGCCGAGTGACGCGTCGCGGGTCCGAGCGTCGGCGCGCCGGATCCGAATGACAAAAGCAGACAGGATTACAACGGATCAAGCGGACAAGATCGGATGTACGCTCCTCGCGGCACATGGAGCTACGCGCGGCAGAGGAGAGAAATCCGCTCTTGTCCGTTCAATCCGTCAAATCCTGTCAAAGCCGTTCGCCCTTTTACGTCCGGCGCACCGGACCTGTTCGCCTATTGGTGAGGATGCGGATGCTGCGGATGCGACGGATCATGCGGATCGCTCCGTGTTGCGCGTGGGACGTAGGCGCCGCGAGGGACGATCCGAAGCATCCGCTCCGATCCGGAGCATCCGCATTCCTCCAACAGGTCGAAGGTTAAAGGGCTCGGGCGCGCGCGCGGAGCGCGGCCTAGATTGCCCGCATGGCCGACGCTCCCTCCCAGCTTCCCGTCGCGCTGACCTTCGCGGGCCTCGCGGGCGCGGGCCCCGAAGGCTCCGCGCCCACGGTCATGCCCGCCGACGCCGGCGAGACGCTGCGCGCGTTCTTCGAGGCGCATCCGACCGTGGAGTTCGCGCAATTCGAGCTGGCGCTGAACGAGGCCGGCGACGACCTGGAGTTCGCGGCCGGCACGCTGCACGGCGAGGACGGCGCGCCGCTGCGGGAAGGGCGCGAGGCGCACCGCGCCGGCGAGGCGTTCCGCCGGCTGCTGCGCCACGATCCGCACCTCGCCGCGCTGCCCGTGCGGCTGGTGGTGGCGATGGAGGGGATCGAGCACACCTTCCGCATCATGCGCGACGCGACGGGCGCCGCGCGGCCCGCGGGCCAGTCCACCGACGCCGACGCGCGCGCCGCCGCGCGCGAGCGTCGGCGACTGGAAGCGCACGACGCGCGCTGGGACCAGCGCGACGTGCTGCCGCCCGACGACGACCACGCCGCGTGAGCCGCGCATGACCGCCCTCGCATCGGCCGAGTCCGCGCTGCTGCGGCTGTTCGGCATCCGCCACCCGGTCGTGCAGGCGCCGATGGCCGGCGGCTGGACGACGCCCGAGCTGGTGGCCGCCGTGTCGAACGCCGGCGCACTCGGCGCGCTGGCCGCCGCGCGCCTCACGACGCCGCAGCTGGAGGACGCGCTGGAGCGCGTGCGTGCGCTCACCACGCGGCCGTTCGCGGTGAACTTCCTGCTCGCCGCGCCCGCGCCGCCGCCGCGCGACACGCAGGCGATGGACGCGGTGCTCGACCGCCTGCGCGCGGCGCACGGGCTGCCGCCGAGCGTGGCGCGCCCCGCGGCGCCGCCCGCCGCACTCGTCGACGAGCAGCTGGGGCTCGTGCTCGCCGCGGGCGTGCCGATCGTCAGCTTCGCGATGGGTGATCCGGGTGATCGCATCGCGCGCGTGCAGGCGGCGGGCGCGGTGGCCGTCGCGGCCGCGACGACGGTGGCGGAGGCGGAGCTGCTGGCGGCGCGCGGCGCGGACGCCGTCGTCGCGCAGGGCGCGGAGGCGGGCGGGCACCGCGGCACCTTCGAGGTCGGCGCCGACGGCGAGGTGCCGCTCGTCGGCACGATGGCGCTCGTGCCCGCGATCGTGGACGCCGTGCGCGTGCCGGTGCTGGCGTCCGGCGGCATCATGGACGCGCGCGGCCTGGTCGCCGCGCTCGCCCTCGGCGCCGGCGGCGTGCAGATGGGCACGCGCTTCCTGCTCGCGCACGAGAGCGGCGCGTATCCCGCCTACCGCCGCGCGCTGATCGCCGCGCGTGAGACGGACACCGCGGTGACGCGCGCCATCAGCGGCCGGCCCGCGCGCGCGCTGCGCAACGCGCTGGTGGACGCGATCGCCGCGGCGGGTGACGCGGGGGTGTCGCCGCTGCCGTATCCGCACCAGGCGCTGGCCAGCGGCGACCTGTACGCGGCGGCACGCACGCGCGACGACGCCGCGCTGGCGGCGATGCTCGCGGGCCAGGGGCTGCGGCTGGCGCGCGCGGAGCAGCCGGCGCGCGCGATCGTGGAGGAGCTGGTCGCGGAGCGGACTCGGATCGTGCAGGCGCTCGCGCGCTAGCCCTGGGCCGTCCTACGGCGACGGCGACGGCGCGTCGGGCACCACGGACAGGATGTTGGCCGCCGTCGGGAGCGTCACGCGGAATCGGTCGCCCGGTCGCATGGTGATGGGGCCCGTGGTCGGCGTGCGGCGGTCGGCGAGCAGCCGCGCGGTGATGGTGACGCCGCCCGCGCCGCCGGCGGCCAGCACGTCCCCCTTCAGCGCGAGCGTCTGGGTCCGGTTGGGGGCCACGATGCCCACGCGCCGCGGCACGCCGCCGCGCGCCGTGGCGAAGACGGTGGCCTCGAACAGCGTCTGGTTCTCGAACACGACGAGGGCCGGCGCCACGGGCTCCGGGGCGGTGCGACGCCCGGCGCACGCGACGAGGGCGACGGCGAGCGCGGCCGCGGCGACGGACGGGCGATGGCGCATGACTCCTCCGGTAGACGGGATGCGGGCCACCAGCGCACGACGCACGCCGGAGCGCCGACGCCTCGGCGCGGCCGCGCGCGGCGGCATCCGGATTGCCGCCCCGGGCGCGTGCGTCGCCGCGCGGCCGACGCGCCGCGCGGCGGAGTCGGCGGCCCCGCTGGGCCGCCTCCACCACATCCGCGTGGAGGGCACGATGGCCAGGCAGCAGACCGGCAATCCCAACCCGTCGGCGACGCAGCCGCAGCAGTACCACCAGGATCCGTCGCAGACATCCCAGGCGGCGCAGCAGTCGCCATCCCAATCCCAGCAGTCGGAGCAGGGCCAGCAGGCGCAGCAGGCGCGCGGCCCGATCGCCGGCGCGCCGAACGCGGACCGCGAGCGCCAGCGGTCGGTGAGCCGCGAGGCCACGCCCGGCACCGGCATGCAGCGCGGCGAGCGAGCCGGCATGACGACCGGCGCCGGGCGTGGCGCGACGTCGCCCTCGCTCCTGCCGGCGTTCATGGCGAACCCCGACCTGATGGCGAGCGCGTTCATGTCCAACCCGTTCGCGTTCGCGCAGGCGATGAGCCAGGAGATGGACCGCCTGTTCGGTGCCCCGGGCGGCGAGACGTTCTCCCCGTACGACCGGACGGGCGGCGCGCCGGGCCGCTCGCTCGTGGGCGGACGTCAGCAGCAGGGACCGCAGGGGCTGCAGCGCTGGGCGCCGCCGCTCGAGGTCTTCCAGCGCGGCGACGAGCTGGTGGTGCGCGCCGACCTCCCCGGCATGCGCCCCGACGACGTGCAGATCGAAGTCGAGGACGGCGTGCTGACCATCTCCGGCGAGCGCCGCGAGGAGCACGAGGACCGCGAGCGCGGCTTCTACCGCACCGAGCGGAGCTACGGCGCGTTCTCGCGCAGCATCGCGCTCCCCGAGCACGTCGACGAGGAGCGCGTGCAGGCGCGCTACGAGCACGGCGTGCTCGAGGTGACCGTGCCCGTGCCGCAGCAGCAGCCGCGGCGTGGGCGGCGCGTCGAGATCCAGTCGGGCGCCGGCGCGTCGGGCGCGCGCGGCAGCAGCGCCGAGGGCGGCCGGCCGAACGCCTGACGGATCGCGCGAAGGCTGGCCGGCGCGTCAGGCCGCGTCGGCCAGCCCCAGGTGCGCGCGCGCCCGCGCGAGCGCGTCGTCCAGCGTGCCGCACACGTTCGCCTCGCCGATCTCCGCGAGCGCGGTCGAGCGTGAGAGCGCGAGGAGCGGCTGCGAGTGGACGTCGGACAGCAGCACCAGCGTGCCGTCGCCGCGGCTGCGGCGCACGACGTCGCGCAGCGCGTGCAGCCCCGTCGCGTCGATCGCGGGCACCGCGCGCAGCCGGATGATCAGCACGCGCGGCGCGCCCGCGACCCGTGCCAGCGTGTCCTTGAACCGCTCGGCCGCGCCGAAGAAGAACGGGCCGCTGATCTCGTAGACCTCCACGCCGCGCGGGATGTCGCGGCGGCGCGCGCCGTCGGGATCGCGCGCGGCGTCGACGGCCGCCGCGTCGTCCAGCTCGCGCGTCACGACGCCGACGTTCGTCACCTCGGCCATGCGGCGCATGAAGAGGAACGCGGCGAGCACCATCCCGACCTCGATCGCGACGGTGAGGTCCACCAGCACCGTGAGCGCGAACGTCACGAGCAGCACGGCCACGTCGCTGCGCGGCGACCGCAGCTCGCCGCGGAAGGTGCGCCACTCGCTCATGTGGTAGCTCACCACGAGGAGGATCGCGGCCAGCGTCGCCATCGGGATCAGCGCCGCCCAGCGTCCCACGAAGAGCGTGACGAGCAGCAGCGTCAGCGCGTGCACCATGCCGGCGATCGGCGTGCGGCCGCCGTTCTTGACGTTGGTCGCGGTGCGCGCGATCGCGCCCGTGGCCGGGATCCCGCCGACGAGCGGCGTGACGAGGTTCGCGATCCCCTGCCCCACCAGCTCCATGTTGGAGCGGTGGCGCCCGCCGATCATCCCGTCCGCCACCACGGCCGACAGCAGCGCCTCGACGGCGCCGAGCAGCGCGATGGTGAACGCGGGCCCGACGAGCGCCTGCACCTGCGCCAGCGTGACGTGCGGCAGCGTGGGGCGCGGCAGCGCGGCGCTGATCGCGCCGAAGCGGCTGCCGATGGTCTCGACCGGCAGCTGCAGCAGCTGCACGAGCGCGGTCGTGACGAGCAGCGCCACCAGCGTGCCCGGCACGCGGCGGCTGACGCGCGGCCAGACCACCAGGATCGCGAGCGCGACGCCCGCGACCAGCACCGCGGCGGGCGTGACGGTGTCGAGGTGCGCCGCGTACGCGCGCCACTTGGCGACGAAGTCCGGCGGCACGTCGCGCATGCGCAGCCCGAGCAGGTCGCGCACCTGCCCCGTGGCGATGATGACCGCGATCCCGCTCGTGAAGCCGGTGACGACGGGATGCGGGATGAACTTGATCGCCGCGCCCAGGCGCGCGACGCCGAGCACGACGAGGATCGCGCCGGCCATCAGCGTCGCGACCATCAGGCCGTCCACGCCGTGGCGCTGGACGACGTCGTAGACGACCACGACGAAGGCGCCGGTGGGCCCGCCGATCTGCACGCGCGAGCCGCCGAGCGCGGAGATGAGGAACCCGCCGACGATCGCCGTCCACAGCCCGCGCTCGGGCGCGACGCCGCTGGCGATGGCGAAGGCGATGGCGAGCGGCAGCGCTACCACGCCGACGATGACGCCGGCCGTGGCGTCGGCCAGCGCCTGCTGCCGCGTGTAGCCGCGGAGCGTGGTGAGCAGCTTGGGGAGGAGCACGGCGGGCGGGTTGTGTTGAACCGGCGTTCAATGCTAGGTTACGGCGCATTGAACGATCAGTCAACAGCCGCCGCCGGGAGGGAGGCGCGATGCCAGGCACCAAGGCGCCCGAGAGCGCGCGACGCGAGCAGATCCTGACCGCGGCCTACGAGGTCGCGGCACGCGAGGGGCTCGAGGGCACCACCATCCTCCAGGTGGCGGCCGCCGCGCAGCTGAGCCCGGGGCTGGTCATGTTCCACTTCAAGAGCAAGCGCTTCCTCCTGCTGGCGCTGCTCGACTGGCTGCTGGCGACGACGACGGTGCTCCACGTCGGCGGCGACATCGCCGCCCTCGCGTCGCCGTACGACCGGCTGATCGCGCTGCTGCGCCAGGAGATGCACCGGCTGTCGCGCGAGCCGCTGCGCATCCGCCTGACGTTCGACTACTGGACGGCCGGCATCCGCGACGCGGAGATCCGCGCGCGCGTCAGCGCGGAGCTGAAGCGCTACCGCGACGCCTTCCAGCCGCTCGCGCGCGCGGTGCTGGAGGCCGAGCCCGCGCGCTTCGCGGGCGTGACGCCCGAGGGGCTCGCCGCGGTCAGCGTCAGCTTCATCAAGGGGTGCGCGGTGCAGTCGATGCTCGACCCCGAGCGCTTCGACATCGCCCAGTACCTCGCGGCGGCCGAGGGCCTCATGGCGCAGTTCGGCGCCCCGGCCGCGACGCACTGACCGCACGCGCCGCTCTCCTCTCCTCCTCCGTCCGCATGTCCGCCGTCCCCCGCCCCGCCCGCACCACCGAGACCGAGCTCGAGGTCCCCTCGCTCGCGCGCGGCCTGCGCCTGCTCGGGCGCTTCCTGCGGCTGCGCTGCCCGCACTGCGGCGGCGGGCCGGTGCTCGCGCGCTGGCGCGTCGGCATGCCGTGGGGCGTGATCCGCGACCGCTGCCCGGCGTGCCACTTCCGCTACGAGCGCAGCGACGACGGCTACTTCGCGGCCGCGATGCTGATCAACCTCATCACGTCCGAGCTGCTGTTCGCGTTCTCGTTCGCCGTCGCCATCCTCGCCACGTGGCCGGAGGTCCCGTGGGACGGGCTGACGTACTACGCGGCGGCGGCGATGCTGCTCTTCCCGCTGCTGTTCTACCCGGTCTCGAAGGTGCTCTGGCTGACGATCGACGTGATGCTGCGCCCCGTCACGCCGGCCGAGCTGCGGTAGCGAACTCGCCCGCGCGGCGCGCCGGCAGCGCGAACGCGAAGCACGCGCCGCCCTCGGGCGGGAACGCGGCCCACACGCGGCCGCCCAGCGCCTCCACCGCGTCGCGCACGATGCTGAGCCCGAGCCCCGTGCCCTCGACGCCGGTCACCGACTCGATGTGCGCGCGGAACCCGCGCGCGAACAGCTGCGCTCTCGCCTCCTCCGGTACGCCGAGCCCGTTGTCGCGCACCTCGACGACCGTCTCCGGCGCCCCGTCCGGCCCCGCCTCGCTCGTGTGGCCGCGCACCTCGGCCCAGCGCACGGGCGCGTCGGGATCGGCGTACTTGATGGCGTTCGAGAGGTAGTTGACCGTCGCCAGCTCGACGGCCGCCGCGCTCACCTCGACGCGTGGCAGCTCGCCCACGCGCACCTCGACGCCCGCCATCCGCGCCGCGTCGCGCAGCTGCCGCACCGCCTCGGCCACCGCCTGCGGCAGCAGGACGCGCCGCTGCTGGCGCGAGTCGGGATCGAGGCGCGAGAGCTCGATCAGGTTGTCGAGCGTCGCGCGCATGCCGGCCGCGTTGCGCCGCACGATGTCGAGCAGCCGCGGGCGCTGGTCGTCGGGCAGCCCCTCCAGCGCGAGCAGGTCGCCGGCGCCGAGCACCGCGCCGATCTGGTTCTTCAGCTCGTGCGTCAGCGCGCGGTTGAAGCCGCGCAGCCGCTCCTCGCGCTCGGCCAGCCGGCCGCGCATCCGCTGCAGGTAGTGCGCGACGCTCGCCTCCTGGATCACCGCGACGGCACGGAAGAGTCGGTGGCCGCACGCGAGCAGCTCGTCCTTCTCGCACGGCTCGTTCATCGTGCGCACCGCGGCGATCAGGTGCGAGAACACGATGCCGCCGAGCAGCTCGAACTCCTTGAGGATCTGGTACTCGTCGAAGCCCTGCCCGTGGCGCAGCGCGCCGAGCTCCATCGCCTTGGCGATCACGGGCGCGTCGGCGGCGACGCCCTGCGCGGGATGCTCCAGGTACGCCGCGATCCCGTCGATCAGGAGCGGGACGTGGTCGAGGAGATCCTCCGTCGGGAAGACGTGGTTCGGGTCGAGCGCGACGCGCGCGCTGATGCGCTCCAGCCAGCGGTGCGTGAGCTCCTCGCGCGCCGCGCGGATGCTGTCGGCGAGCGCCGGCGCGAGCGGGCACGGGAGCGAGAGGTCCGTGTAGGCGGTCACGCGGCGGGCGGCGGGAGCGGGGGGCGGGGACGGCCGCCCACAAGATACGCCGCGGCGGCCCGTCCCGTTTGGGCCCGGCGCGGTGCCGATGGGGCGACGGCGCCGCCGATTTCGTGATGCGCGTCACCCGGGGCGCACGACTTGCCGCTCGCGGCCGGACCCGCCCGTCCCCGCCCGCGCCCACGCTCCACATGTCCGCGCTCCGATCCGCTCGCCCGCGTGCCGTCGCACGCGCGACGTTCCTCGCGGCCGTCGCCCTGCTGCTGTCCGCGTGCGCCGTCGCCACGACGGGCGACACGGCGCCGTCCATCGACGTGGTCCAGCTCTCCGACAGCGTGCTGCAGCTGCGCGTGGGCGGCGAGGGCGCGCTCTCGGCACGGCTGGTCGATCCGCGCGGGCAGGAGGTCGCGGGGCGCCGCGTCTTCTGGTCGGTGCGCGACACGACGATCGCGGTGGTGTCGCAGGCGGGCGTGGTGCGCGCGGTGGGTCCGGGCACGACGCGCGTCGCCGCGAACGTCGAGGGGCGGAGCGCGACGGCGAGCGTGATCGTCGCGCCGCGCCCGGTGAGCGTGGTGCGCGTGGAGCCGACGACGGTGCAGCTGGCGGTGGGCGGCGCGACGCCGCTGCGCGTGCGCGCGTGGGACGACGCGGGCGGCGAGGTGACGGGCGCGGGCACCGTGGCGTGGAGCAGCAGCGACACGACGATCGTGCGCGTCGCCGCGAACGGCGTGGCGACCGCGGTCGCGCCGGGGCTCGCGGCGATCATCGCGTCGATCGACGGGCGCACGGGCGTCGTCGGCATCGTCGTGTCGCCGGTCGCGGTGGCGAGCGTCGCGCTGGCGGCCGAGCGCGACACGCTGTTCGAGGGGACGAGCACGCAGCTCACGCTCGCCGTGCGCGACGCCGGCGGCGCGCCGCTCGGCAACCGTCCCGCCAGCTGGGCGAGCGACCGGCCGGGCGTGGCGGCGGTGTCGGCGTCGGGCGTCGTGAGCGCGATCGCGCCGGGGAGCGCGACCATCACGGCGACGGTCGAGGGGCACGAGGCGCGCGCGACGCTGCTGGTGGTCGCGCGCCCGGCGGCGTCGGTGCTGGTGTCGCCCGACGCGAGCACGCTCTACGTGGGCGGCACGCAGCGGCTGCTGGCGCTGGCGACGGACGCGTCGGGCGCGGTGCTCGCGGGCCGCGCGGCGACGTTCGCGAGCGACGCGCCGTCGGTGGCGCGCGTGGACGACGCGGGCGTGGTGACGGCCGTCGGGCCGGGCACCGCGACCATCACCGCGACGAGCGAGGGACGGCGCGGCACGGCGACGGTGCGCGTGCTCGCGGTGCCGGTGACGATCGTGGAGGTGCGCCCCGCGGACGTCGCGCTGCGCATCGGCGCGACCGCCGCGCTGACCGCGACGCCGCGCGCGGAGGATGGATCGGCGCTCGCGGGCCGCCCGGTGACGTGGAGCTCGGGCGCGCCCGCGATCGCGACGGTGAGCGAGAGCGGCGAGGTGCGCGGCGTGGCGCCGGGCACCGCGCTGATCCTGGCGCGCGCGGAGGGCGCATCGGGAACCGTGACGGTGCGCGTGCTGCCGGTGCCGGTCGCGCGCGTGGTGCCGTCGCCGGCGACGATCGCGCTGGCACCGGGCGCCGCGACGCAGCTGGGCGTGTCGGTGCTCGACGAGCGCGGGACGCCGCTGCCGGACCGCGCGGTCGCGTGGTCGACGAGCGACGCGTCGGTGGCGACGGTGTCGGCGACGGGCCGCGTGAGCGCGGTGGCGCCGGGCACGGCGACGATCCGCGCGAGCAGCGAGGGGATCACGGGCGAGGCGACGGTGACGGTCGCGGTGCCGCCGGCGCCCGCGCCGACTCCCACGCCCACGCCTGCGCCGACGCCCACTCCCGCGCCCACTCCCGCGCCCACTCCCGCGCCTGCGCCGACGCCCACTCCGACGCCGACGCCCACGCCGCCGTCCGGTGGCGGTGCCGGAACGCCGGCGCCGACGCCAGCTCCGGCTCCGACGCCAGCTCCGACTCCGACGCCAGCTCCGACTCCGACGCCAGCTCCGACTCCGACGCCGGCACCCACCCCCGCGCCGACTCCCACGCCGACGCCGACACCTTCACCAACGCCGACGCCCGCACCGACGCCGACGCCGACGCCGACGCCGACGCCGACGCCGACGCCGACTCCCGCGCCATCGCCGACTCCAGCACCCACTCCAACACCGACGCCGGCACCCACGCCGACGCCTGCGCCAACTCCGACGCCTACACCGACTCCGGCGCCTGCGCCGACGCCGACACCGACGCCAGCTCCGACACCGGCGCCCACGCCGACGCCAACACCCGCGCCGACGCCGACTCCCACGCCGACCCCGACGCCCGAGGCCCCAGGAGCGATCACGTCGCTTCGCCTCTCGCAGTCGTCGGTCATCCTGCGCGTCGGCGACCAGGCCAGGCTCGACGTCGAGGCGCTCGACCGGAACGGCCGCGTGATCACCGGGCTCGGCGCCCCGTCGTGGAGCACCTCCGACGACCGCGTCGTCAGCCTGCGCGGCAACGGCAACGTGCGCGGCGAGTCCGTGGGACGGGCGAGCGTCACCGCGACGCTCGGCGGCCGCAGCGTCAGCGCGCTGGTCGAGGTGCGCGCGCGGTGATCGCGTCCAGCGCGGTACGGTCGTGGAGTCGGCCGCCCACGACCACCGCGCGGATCCGCGCGAGGTGCGCGACGTCCGCCAGCGGATCGGCGTCCAGCAGCACGAGATCCGCGACCTGCCCCGCGCGCACGCTGCCCACCGAGTCCGCGACGCCCGCCCAGCGCGCCGACGCCAGCGTCGCGCTGCGCAGCGCGTCGAACGGCGTCATCCCGACCTCGCGCGCCAGCAGCGCGAGCTCCTCGTGCAGGCTGCTGCCGGGATAGACGAGGTACATCCCGAGGTCGGTGCCCGGCAGCACGGGCGCGCCCAGCCGGTGCAGCACGCGCAGCGCGGCGGTCTCGCGGTCGTACGCGCGGTTCAGCGCCTCCAGCGACGGCGCCGGCCGCAGCGGATCGCGCAGCATCCCCAGACGCACCGCCCACTGCGAGCGCTCGTGCGGCGAGATCCACCGGTTGCGCGGGTCGAGGCGGCCGAGCGAGTCGGTGACGAGATCCCAGAACCGCTCCGTGGGGATGCGGTCCTGCCCGGACACCAGCAGCGTCGGCACGAGCGCCGCGTCGCGCTCGCGGATCCGCGCGGCGAGCGCGGCGCGCGACGCGTCGGGCATGCTGTCGATCGCGTTCGCCCAGCCGAACAGGTGCTCGAAGCTGCGCTGCCCCGCGTCCACCGCGCGCCACGGCCCCACCGTGCGCAGCGCCTGCGGCGCGTGGCCGACGAGCGCCAGCCCGTGCGTGCGCGCGGCGCGCGCGAGCGCGTCGTGCACCGCGGGCGTGCCGGGATCGATGAACTTGAGCATCCGCCCGCCGCTGCGCGCCACGCTGTCGCACACCGCGAGCGCGGCCTCGGGCGTGGTGACGGCGACGTGGCCGCGATGCCAGCGCGGCGTGGGATGCGGCGTCGACGCGGCGAGCGTCGCCAGCCGCTCCATGAACGCGAGGCTGCCGGGCGTCTCGACGACGAAGCCCGCGACCAGCACGCGCGGCACCGGCCACCCGCGCGCCGCCGCCACGCGGCGCACGCTGTCCGCGTCGGCCGCGCGCAGCGTGCCGACGTCACGCACCGCGGTCACGCCGTGCGCGACCAGCAGCGGCAGCCAGTCGGCGTCCTTGCCGTCGAGGTGCACGTGCATGTCCCACAGCCCCGGCACGAGGTAGCGCCCCCTGCCGTCGACGACCGTCGCGCCGCGCGGCGCGCGCACCGACGACGCGGGCCCCGCCGCGGCGATGCGGCCGTCGCGCACGACGACCGTCCAGTCGCGGCGCAGCGCGGGCGTGGTGCCGTCCGCCACCGCGACGCCGACGATCGCGAGCGCTGGCGCCGCACCGGTCGCGTCGTCGGCCGCGCGCACGGGCGCGCACGCGGCGAGCGTGAGGAGCAGGGTCGTGCCGATCGAGCGTTTCATGGCATCCTGAATGAGAGGCGGTGCAACCGACCGCTGGTCCGCGAGTGCGTGGACGCGCATGCTTCACGCGACCTTTCAACGAGAGAGCCGATCGTGAGCGTCCCCATCGTCCGCCGCGCCCTGCTGGCGCTCTGCGTCGCCCTCCCCCTCCCCCTCCCCCTCCCCCTCGGCGCGCAGACGGCGACCGCGGACGCCGTGGCCGAGCGGCGCCGCGTGCAGGAGGAGCGCGTCCACAACGACTGGGCGTGGCTCGCGCGCTTCCGCGACGACAACGCCCGACTCGGCCCGCCGCGCGCCGGCGAGCGGCGCGTGGTGTTCATGGGCAACTCGATCACCGAGGGGTGGGCGCGCCACTTCGACGCGATGTTCCCCGGGAAGCCGTACGTCGGCCGCGGCATCAGCGGGCAGACGACGCCGCAGATGCTGGTGCGCTTCCGGCAGGACGTCGTCGCGCTGCGCCCCGCGGTCGTCGTGCTGCTCGCCGGCACCAACGACATCGCGGGCAACACGGGCCCGTCGTCGCTGGCGATGATCGAGGACAACGTCGCGTCGATGGTGGACGTCGCGCAGGCGAACGGGATCCGCGTCGTGCTGCTGTCGGTGCTGCCGGCGTACGACTATCCGTGGAAGCGCGGCCTCGAGCCCGCGCCCAAGATCGTCGCGCTCAACGCGTGGCTGAAGGCGCACGCCGAGCGACGCGGCGCCGTGTACGTGGACCTGCACGCGGCGATGCGCGACGCGCGCGACGGCCTGCGCGCGGAGCTGTCGGGCGACGGCGTGCATCCGAACGAGGCGGGGTACCGGGTGATGGCGCCGCTGGTGGAGGCAGGGATCGAGCGGGCGCTCCGACCCTGAGGCGAGATCCTCGAGCTGCGTGCTGCGTGGCCGGCATCGACGCGCCCGACCCTGTGCCCGTTGGAGGGGTTCGGATGCTTCGGATTGTTGGCGGATGCTTCGGATCGTCCCGCGTGGCGGCGCCGTCCCATGCGCTCCGAGGCGCGATCCGAATGATCCGTTCTCATTGGAAGCATCCGCATCCTCCCCACAGGCACCGTCTCCGCGGTGCGACGACGCGTCCCGAGGTCGTGCACGCAGCACGGAACACGCAGCACGCAGCCGTCTAGGTTCCCGCTAGAACCAGCAACCCCCGCACGTCCACCCCCTGCCACAGCCGCTCGCGCATCGCGCGCGTGTCGGCCAGGGCGCGCGCGCCGACGGGCGTCACCGCGAACAGCCGGCGCGACGGACCGTCGGCGCGCACGCGGGTCGAGAGCAGCAGCCCCTTCGCCTCCAGCCGGTCGAGCGTCGCGTACACGGCGCCGATCGCGACGTCGCGGTCCGTGACGCGCTCGATCTCGCGGCGCACCTGCATGCCGTACGCCTCGTCGCGCGTGCGCAGCACGGCGACCACCACCTGCTCCTCGAACACGCCCAGCGGCGCGTGTGGCGACTCGCTCATGGGCGCGCTCACTGCTCGCGGAGGACGACGGACGGGTTCAGCATCCCCGCACGCCACGCCGGGATCAGCGCCGCCGCCAGCCCCACCAGCAGCAGCGCGACGCCCGCGGCCGCGAACGCGATCGGATCGAGCGTGCCGACGCCGAAGAGGAAGGTGGCCAGCAGCCGCGCCAGCGCCGCGGTCCCCACGAGGCCGATCGTCACGCCGACGCCCACCAGCGCCGCGCCCTGCCCGACGATGCTGCCGATCACGCGCCGCGGCATGAGGCCGAGCGTGACCTTGATCGCCCAGTCGCGCTTGCGGCGCGCCGCGAAGTGCGCGATGACGCCGTAGATCCCGACCGCGCCCAGCACCAGCGCCAGCGACGAGAGCAGCGCGAGCAGCGACATCACCTGGCGCGCGGGGCCCACCGCGGCGTCGAGCACGCGCGACATCGTGGTCGTGCCCTGCACCGCGAACTCCGGCGCGACGGTCGTCACCGTGCGGCGCGCGTCGTCCAGCACCGCCTCGGCGCTCGCGTCGTCGGCCGTGCGCAGCACCAGCGATGCCGACGCGCCGAAGATCGGCGCCTGGCCGGCGAGGTAGTACACCGTCGCCTCGTCGTCGTCGGTGAGGTTCCCCTCGGCGACGTTCGAGACCACGCCGACGATGCGCTGCGGCGCGCCGAAGCCGCCCACCAGCCGCCGGCCGATCGGGTTCTCGCCGGGGAAGTGCTTCTTCACCAGCGCCTCGTTGACGACGATCGACATCACCACGTCGACGCTGTCGGCGTCGGTGAAGATGCGGTCCGTGTTGTCGAACAGCCGCCCGTCGCGCAGCCGGATCCCCATCGTCTCGAAGTAGTTCGGCGTGACGATGCGGAAGTACGTGTTCGTCCCCTGCCCGCCCGCGTCGCGCCCCTCGACGCTGAGGGGGAAGCTGTCCCCCTGGCCGCGCAGCGGGAGCTTCATCGCGACACCGACCGCGCGCACGCCCGGCAGCGCGGCCATCGCGCGCGAGATCTCGTCGAGCGTCTGCCGGCGCGGCCCCGCCCCGAGGCTGCGGTTCGACATCACGTCGACCACGGCCAGCCCCTCGGTGCGGATGCCGGGATCGATCGCGTAGAGGTTGGAGACGCTGCGCACCAGCAGCGCCGCGCCCGACGCGATGAGCATCGCGAGCGCGACCTCGGTGACGACGAGCGCGCCTTCCAGTCGTCCGCCGCGCCCCTGGATGCCGCCGGTGCGCGCGCTCCCCATGCGCGCGCGCAGGTCGCCGCGCCAGAGGGAGATCGACGGCACGAGCACCACCAGCAGCACCGCCGCCAGCGCCAGCACGAGCGCGGCCACGAACATCGTCCAGTCGAAGCGCGCGCTCTCGGCCCACGCGCCGATCGGCAGCGCGCCCGCGAGCAGGCGGAAGCCGAGCGCCGCGAGCGCGCCACCGACCACCGCGGCCAGCACGCCGACGAGCAGTGCCTCGACCACGAGCTGCTGCGTGAGGCGCCCGCGGTTCGCGCCGAGCGCCGAGCGCACTGCGAGCTCCGACGACCGGCCCTCGACCTGGCCGAGCATGAGCGCCGCGACGTTGGCGCACGCGATCAGCAGGATGAGCCCCATCACGACGAGCGTCGCGAGCAGCGCCGGGCGCATGGAGCCGAGCAGCTCCTGGCGCAGCGGCGTGACCGCGGGATCTTTCGTCTTGTCGCCCGCGGTCGAGTACTGGAAGCGGCCGGCGAGCGTCTTCGCGAGGCTGGCGAGCTGCGGCTGCATCGCGTCGACGCGCACGCCGGGCAGCGTGCGGCCAGTGAGCGAGTAGCTGCCATTGCGCCCCTGGGGATTGAGCGGGCGCGCGTGCCAGAGGCGCACCGCGGGATCCGGGAACCAGAAGCCGCGCGGCATGACGCCGATCACCGTGCGCGGCGCGCCATCGATGGTGAGCCGCTTGCCGATCACCGACGGCTGGCCGCCGAGCTCCTGCCACAGGCCGTAGCTGAGGACGACGACGGGCTCCGCGCCCTGCGCGTCGTCGCCCTCGCGGAAGCCGCGCCCGAGCATCGGCCGCGCGCCCAGCACGTCGAACAGCTCCCACGACGTCTGCCGCGCGGGGAGGAGGCGCGTCGGCCCGCCGTCCTCGCCGCGGAGGATCACGTCGCTCGGCCGGTGCGCGGCGACCTGGCGGAAGCCCGGGATCTTCCCGCGCAGGAAGAGGAACTCCTCCTCGGTCCACCAGCCGCCCATCCAGAGCGTGCCCACCTCGTCGGCGTGCGCGTAGGGCAGCGGGTCGAAGAGGAGCGGGCGCGCGACGCCGAAGACGGCCGCCGAGCCGCCGATCCCGAGCGCCAGGGTGAGGACGGCGAGCAGCGTGTAGGCGCGGCGGGTGCGCAGGCGGCGCGCGGCGAAGCGCGCGTCCGAGATCCAGCTCTTCAGCATGGGCCCTCCGGGCCGATAGGCGTTCGCGCGGGGCTCGAATCCGGTCCACTCGCGCCACCACGTCCAGCCGAGCAGCGCCGGCGCGGAGCGCAGCGCCTGGCGCCAGAGCCAGCGGCTGGCGGCGGGCTGCCCGCCGGCGGCGGCGTGCTCGCCGTACTCGGTCGCGAGGTCGGCGAGCACCTCGTCGCGCTCCGCGCGCGGCAGGAGCGCGCGGAGGATCGCGAGCGGGAGCCGCGGCAGCGGCGGCGGGTGACGGACGTCGGGGACGGGCATGTGACAGATTCTACATTGTAGAATGCGACCGCGCACGCGGGCCCGCGTGGGGGTCGAGCGTTGGACCGACGGACTTCACGGATGGTTTACTCGGGCTGCGGATCCTGCTTCCCCGCTCGAGAGCCACCATCGTGCCCAGCCTGTTCGCCTTTGGTGAGGATACGGATGCTCCGGATCGGAACGGATCCTCCGGATCGCTCCGTGTGGCGCACGGGACGTCGCCGCCACGCGGAGCGATCCGAAGCATCCGCTACATCCGAAAAATCCGTATCCTCTCCAAAGGCGAATGGGGTCGGCGCGCCGGACCCTGAACGGCATTGGACAGGATGACAGGATGACGAGGAGGCTCCGCACCGGCGCTTGGAGCAGCGCGCCACGCGGAGCCTCCTCGTCATCCTGTCATCCTGTCTTCTTGCAGTTGTCGTTTGAATCGGCAGCCCGCAGTCCGCCGCCCTACTCTCCTCGCAGCGCCCCCGCCGGACTGACCCGCGCCGCCCGCCGCGCGGGCACCCAGCCGGCCGCGAACGCCACCACGCCGAGCACCAGCACCGCCGCCGCCACCGCCGTCGGGTCTTGGCCCTCGAGGCCGAAGAGCAGCGAGCCCGCCGCGCGCCCCGCCGCCAGCGCGCCGGCCACGCCGACCACGCTCCCCACCAGCACCATCCGCCCCATCTGCCCCAACACCAGCGCCCGCACGCGTCGCGCGTCGGCGCCGAGGGCCATGCGCACCCCGAACTCGCGCGCGCGCTGCGCCACCGTGTACGCCAGCACGCCGAACAGCCCTACCGCGGCCAGCAGCGTCGCCAGCGCCGCGAAGCCCGCCGACAGCGCGCCCACCATCCGGTCCAGGAAGACGTTCTCGCGCGCCTGCTGGTCCATCGGCTTGAGCAGCGCCACGGGCAGGTTGCGGTCGACGCGCGCCACTGCCGCCGGGATGCCGCGCAGCACCTGCGACGGCGCGCCCGCCACCCGCACGTAGAACATCGCGGCCGTCACGGTGCTGTCCTGCCGCTGCGGCGTGTACAGGATCGGAGGCGGCGCGTCCTTCACGCCGCTGTAGTGCGCGTCGCGCACGAGCCCCACGATCTCGACGTCGTACGTCCCCTCGGGCGTGCCGTCGTCGCGCGCGAGGCGCTTGCCCACCGCGTCGCGGCCGAGGTTGAACTTGCGCGCGAACGCCTCGTTCACCACCGCGACCTTCGGCGCGCCGATGCGGTCGCCCGCCCCGAACTCGCGCCCCGCCACGAGCGGGATCCCCATCGTGCGGAAGAAGCCCGGGCCCACGCTGTTCAGGCGCGTGTTGACGTCCGTGTCCGGCCCGCGCGCGAAGCCCTCGACGCGCACGTTGCCGCCGTTGTTGCTCCCCGTGAGCAGCGGCGTGCCCGATGCCGCGACGCCCACGACGCCCGGCACCGCCGCCACCTCGTCCTCCGCGCGCGCCAGCGCCGCGTGCGCGCGCCGCGCATCGTAGCCGCTGAGCTGCGGCAGCAGCGCGAACTGCACCACGCGCCGCGTCTCCATCCCCAGGTCCACGCGGCCGACGTTCTGCAGGCTGCGCACGAAGAGCCCCGCGCATCCCAGCAGCGCGACCGATATCGCGATCTGCGCCGTCACCAGCGTGCTGCGGAAGCGCGACGCCGCGCGGTGCCCGCCCGGGATCTGCCCCGCGCCGCTGCGGATCGCCGTCACCAGCTCCGAGCGCGTGCCGTGCAGCGCCGGGAAGAGCCCGAACAGCAGCCCCGTCGCCAGCGACACGACGCCCGCGAACACCAGCACCGACGGCCGCAGCTCGAGCGACAGCATCGCCCCGAAGCCCACCGACGCTGCAGGGATGAACGAGCCGATCACGCGCAGCATCCCGTACGCGACCACGATGCTCACGAGCCCGCCCACCACCGCCAGCACCAGCGACTCGGCCAGCAGCTGCAGCACCAGCCGCCGGCGTCCCGCGCCGAGCGACATGCGCACGGCCATCTCGGCGGCGCGGCCGGCGCCGCGCACCAGCAGCAGGTTGGCGATGTTGGCGCACGCGATCAGCACGACGAGCCCCGTGATCGCGAACAGGAACACGAGCGGCGTGCGCGTCGAGCCGCGCAGCGTGCTCTGTCCGTGGCGGCCGTCGGTCACGGCGACCTCGCGCGCGAGGAAGCGCGCCTTCGTCGTGGCGCTCATCTCCGCGTGCAGCGGCAGCTCGAGGTCGCGCAGCAGCGGACGGTAGACGGTGGTGAGCGCCGCCTGCGCCTGCGCGATCGACGTCCCCGGACGCAGGCGGCCGAACAGGTACGCCCAGTAGCGCGTGCGGCTCGCGAAGTCGCTGCTGGGGCCGAAGAACGGATCGAGCTCCGCGGCCTGCAGGATCGGCACGAACACCCACGGGCGCAGGCCGAGCGTGGTGCCCTGGAAGCCGCGCGGGGCCACGCCGACGAGGGTCAGCGGCTTCCCGTTCACGAGCAGGCGCTTGCCGATCACCGTCGGATCGCCGCCGAGCTGCGATGTCCAGTAGTCATGGCTGACGACGGCGACCGCGTGCGCGCCCGGCGCGACGTCGTCCGCGGGGCCGAGCAGCCGCCCGAGCGCCGGCGTGAGGCCGAGCACGGAGAAGTACGAGCCCGAGACGAACACGCCGTCGCCCTGCGCGGCGCGGCCGTCCACGGCGACGCTGGCGAGGAAGAGGCGGTGCGCGGCGACGCCGGACAGCCCGCTCTGCGTCGCCTGCTGCAGCGCGCGGAACGTCGGGAAGCTGAAGACGTCCTCGCACGCGCCGGACTGGTTGCACTGGTCGTTGCCGGGCTTCGGCCCGGGCGCCGACAGGTTCACGAGCTGCTCGGGCGCATGCACCGGGAGCGGCTGCAGGAGCAGCTCCTCGAACACGGAGTACGCGGCCGCGTTGGCGCCGACGCCGAGCGCGATGCAGACGACGGCGACCGCGGTGAAGCCGGGCGCGCGTCGCAGCCCGCGCAGCGCGAGCCGCAGGTCCTGCGCGATGCTGCCGAGCGTCTCGCGGAAGCGGAGGCGATCCTCGCGACGCGCGGCCGAGGCGTGCAGGCGCTCGCGCGCCTCGTCGAGGGAGCCGAAGCGCCGCTCGGCCTCCGCGCGCGCGGCCTCGGGCGACATCCCCTCGCGCGTCAGCTGCTCGGCGCGCAGCTGCAGGTGGAGGCGGATCTCCGCGTCGGCGTCGTCGTGCGCGAGGTCGCGGCGGAGGACCGCGAGGCGGAACAGGCGCCGGATGCCGGGCCGGATCTCGGAGTGTGACATCGCCGTCCCTCCTCAGGCCGGCCGCGGCGCGGCGGTCAGGATGTCGGTGACGGTGGCCGCGTAGCGCACCCATTGCGCGGTCTCCGCGGCGAGGTGCGCGCGGCCGGCGTCGGTGAGCCGGTAGTAGCGCGCGCGCTGGTTGTTGGCGGTCACGCCCCACTCGGCGGCGGCGAGCCCGCGCGCCTCGAGGCGGTGCAGCGCCTGGTAGAGGGCGGAGTCCTGCACGCCGAGCGCGCCGCCGGACCGGCCTTCGAGCCAGGCGGTGATCTCGAAGCCGTGCATGGGGGTCCACGACAGCGCCTTGAGGACGAGCACGTCGAGGGTCCCCTTCACGAGGGGGAGGGCGTCGGCCACGGGGCCTCCAGAGTGAGGGTACAGACTCTGAGGGCCTTACGGGCCGTGTGCTTTTCGGTTTCGGGGGCTGGTCTGGCGCGCCGGCGGGGGCGGCGGGCACGGGCTCCGGCTCCCAGCGATCGCGGCCGCTGCGGAGCCTCACTGCTGCGCGTGAGTCTCCTTGCTGCGATCGAGGTCGCCTCCGCCCGCACCCGCCGCCCCCGCCCCATGTCCCGAGTGCGCGCAGCGCGACGAGGGACCTCGGGGTTCGCACGCAGCACGCAGCACGCAGCACGCAGCACGCAGCCGTTCAGGATCCGCAGTCCGCAGCGCCGTCGGAACGGAGAGTTGCAGCCGCGAGGTTACGGCGCCAGCAGATCCAGCACGTCCTCCTGCGCCACCTCCCCCACGTAGTCCGCCACCGCCACGCCTTCGAGGGCACGCGCGATCGCGTCGCGCTCGTAGCGCACGCCGCGCAGCAGCGCCTCGAGGTCGGCGACGTCCAGGCGGCCCATGAAGTCGCCGAAGATGCGCGCGGACTCGATGCGATTGTCGCGCACGTCGAGCCGCACGTCGATCTCCCCCACCGGGAAGCGGCGCGCGCGCTGCACGTTGCTCGGCGGGTTCTCGCCGTAGTTCCACGTCCACGCGCCGTACTTCGACTCGACCAGCGCGTGCACCGCGGCCCAGTCGTCGTCGGTGAGCGCGAGCGTGGGAATGCGCGCGCGGTCGTGCGTGCCGAAGATCTCGTCGAGGATCAGGTCCTGCAGCGCGCCGACGTCCAGCGGCGCCGCGAGGAACTCCGAGATGTTGGCGACGCGGCTGCGAATGCTCTTCACGCCCTTGCTCTCGACCTTGCCCGGCTTGGGGCGCAGCGCGGCGGTCACCGCGTCGAGATCCGAATCGAGCAGCAGCGTGCCGTGGCTGAACATGCGCGTGGGCGTCGCGAACTGCGCGTTGCCCGAGATCTTGCGGCCGCCGGCGAGGATGTCGTTGCGGCCGCCCAGCTCCGCGGGGACGCCGATCTTCTGCAGCGCGGCGATCACGGGCCGCGTGAAGTGGTCGTAGCGGCTGAAGCGCCCGTGCACCTCGGGCGTCATGAAGCTGAAGTTCAGGTTCCCCAGGTCGTGGTAGACCGCGCCGCCGCCCGACACGCGGCGCACCACCTGCACCTCGCGCGCGGCCACGA
The DNA here is from genome assembly GCF_030159095.1 of Roseisolibacter agri. Lineage (NCBI taxonomy): Bacteria > Pseudomonadati > Gemmatimonadota > Gemmatimonadia > Gemmatimonadales > Gemmatimonadaceae > Roseisolibacter > Roseisolibacter agri. The sequence goes on along the minus strand of NZ_BRXS01000005.1, from coordinate 270,757 downwards.
CGTCGGCGTCGATCTCCTCGATGGTGTTCTGGTTGCGGCCGATGATGATCGCGCGCGCGTTCACGTAGAACAGCAGCACGTCCTCGTCGGCGGGCCGGTTGCGGAAGACGTGCTCCTCGAGCGCGAGGTTGACCTGTGCGTCGGTGATGCCGCGGTTGTCGACGAAGAGCATGAGGTGGCCTGATGGATGGTGACGCAGCGGAGGCGCGCGCACGTGCGCTGCCGGCCACTGCCCGCCGCGTCCCGCCGTTGCCCCGCGCGAGACACTCGAGCCGGAGCGGGAATGTTAGCTACCGCCCGCGCCGGCCGACCGGCCGCGCGCACGGTAGCGACCCATCACCCAGGAGACGCCGCAGTGCACGTCAACCTTCGCAGGGCTTGGGCGACCCTCGTCACCGCGACGAGCCTCGCCGTGGCCGGATGCGCGTCGGATCTCGCCGCCCCCACCGGGCCGGCCGCGGCCACCACCGCGGCCGCGCCGGCGATCGGCACCTTCCGGCCGTCGGTACAGGTGGCCCAGGACAGGCAGCAGCGCGTGTTCACCGGGCCGCGCGGGCGGCGCTTCACCATCGACCACGCGACCGCGCGGATCACCGACGACAGCGGCCGCGCGGCGCAGCTGAACGACCGGCAGCTGCGCATGGTGGAGCGGTCGCTCGACGACATCGCCGCCTTCGAGGCGCGACTCGCGCGGCTGCAGCGCGACCCCGGCTTCCGCGGGCGCATGGAGCGCGCGAGCCGCAACCCGCGGAAGGTCCTGGTGCGCACGCACGCGGCGACGGCGCCTGCGGCGGCGGGCGGCGCGAAGCGCGCGGGCTCCGCGCTCGCGCCCGCGGCGTCGCCCGTGCGCGCGGCCTCGGCGCTGCGCCCCGGAAGCCCGACGCTCGCGCTGGCATCGGACGCGTGCACGGACCTCGAGCTGGCGATCTACGCCACCACCGAGGCGTACCAGAGCGCGGTCGACGCGTTCGAGCAGAACCTGCTGGAGCTGGTGACGCTCGGCTGGGACTGGAACAACGGCGAGTGGGTTTGGTCGCCCGAGAGCTACCTCAGCCAGCTGGCGTCGTGGGAGATGAAGCAGACGGTGCTCGCCGCGACGATCTCGATGCTGCGCGTCCAGCTGGACATCATGGCGGTGCAGTACGACATGATGGGCTGCTGGGACCAGCCGCCGCAGGAGCCGGGGACGGGCACGCCCGGCACGGGCGGCGGAGGCGGAGGCGGCGGCACCACGCCGACCTGCCACGAGGAGTACGTCATCGTGGAGGTCAGCGACGACGGCGGCATGACGTGGTACATCTACTGGGAAGGCTGGGCGGAGGTGTGCGAGTAGCGGGCGGCACGCGCCAACGTCCACGCGAGCTTCCTCGGCGGCGGCGGGTGCGGGACGGCCCGCCGCCGCGTCACGACACCACCACGAGTCCGATGCACGCGACCCCGACACCCGCCGCCTCCCACTTCCTGCGCGCGCTTCGCACGATCGCCGTCCTCGCAGGCCTGCTCGTCGCGCGCGACGCACCGGCCCAGACACCGCGCCTCGAGGCGCGACTCAGCGGCACCGCGACGTTCCGGCAGCACGGCGACACCGTCTGGTTCACCTCCACGGCGCGGACGCCCGCGGCGGCGTACGTCTTCCTGCTGCGCGGCGACACCGCAGTCCTGCTCGCGCCGAAGGTCCCGCAGCCGGTCATGCCGAGCTTCGGGCGCACGCTGCGCGACATGGTGCGCGAGGCGCAGGAGCGCGAGGCGCTGATGCGCCGGCTCGACGTGCTGGGCGTGCCGAGGACGCGGCGGTCGCCGTGAGCGTCCCGGCTAGTGGATGGTGACGCGCCGGATGCGCGCGCCTTCCTGCATGCGGTCGACGACCTCCATCCCGCGCACCACCTCGGCGAACACGGTATAGTCGTGGTCCAGGCGGACGTTGTCGACGGTGTTGAAGTAGAGCTGCCCGTCGCCCGTGTCGCGCCCGCGCGTCGAGACGCCCACCGTGCCGCGGCGGTTCTCCAGCCCCACCTCGTCGCGCGTGAACGGACCGTCGCCGACGTACTCGTTGGCGCGCGGGCTGCCGCCCTGCACGACGAAGAAGGGCGCGATGCGGTGGAACGTCAGCCCGTCGAACCAGCCCGCGCGCGCCAGCCGCACGAAGCGCCACGTGTTCGTCGGCGCGTCCATCGGGAAGAGCCGCAGCTCGACGCGGCCGCCGTCGGCCATCTCGATGGTCGCGCCACGCACGCCACGCAGCTGCGCCACGGTCGGCACGGGCGGCTCGGGCAGCGGCGCGGGATCGGCGCGCACGCCGGTGAGCGCCGCCGCCTTCCGCGCGATCTCCGGGTCCCAGTCGCGCGCGTAGCGCGCCGGCACGCCGGCGCCGAGCGCCTCCACCAGCGCCATGCGCGCATCGCGCTCGGTCTCGCGGCGGCGCGCGGTCATGCGGTCGAGCGCCTCGACCAGCGCGGGCGTCGCGGTCGGCGCGCCGGCCAGCGCCTTCGCCGCCGACATCAGCTGCTGCGCCGCGTCGGTGCGCAGCGCGGCGACGTACGTCGCATCGTCCAGGTGGCCCGTGAGCGCCGAGAGCCCATCGATGGCTTCGCTCGCGACGTTCGCGTCCGCGTCGCGCGCCAGCCGCCGCAGCGTCGTCGTGTCGGCCAGGCGGCGCGCCGCGCGCGCGGCATGCACGCGCGCGAACGGATCGCGGCTGGCGGCCACGCGCGCGAGCTTCGTCCGCGCACGCGCCGGCGCGACGGCGGCCAGCGACACGAGCGCGCGCGGCGACGAAGACGCTTCCAGCACCGCGACGGCCGCCGCGTCGTCGGTGCACTTCGCCAGCGCGTCCGTCGCCGCCAGCGCCACGTGCGCGTTCGGGTCGCGCGTGGCCGTCACGAGCGCGGGGCACGCCGCCAGCGCCACTGCGCGGTAGCGCACGATGGGTGCGGGGTCGGTGATCATCGCGGCCGTCGCGGCCAGCGCGCGCACGTCGCCGCTCGCGTCGCGGCGCAGCGCCGCCAGCTCGTCGGGCGTCGCGCCGCCGGCGGCGATGCGCGCGGCGGCTGCGGTGGCGCGCACGTCGGTCGGCAGCGCGGCGGTCGTCGCGACCTGCTGCAGCCGCGCCGCCACGGCCGCCGGCACGAGCCCGCGCGCGGCGCGCTGCCGCGCGAGGAAGAACAGCCCGCGCACCGCGCCGCGCAGCGGCAGCTGCGCCGCGAGCGCCTCCGCCGTCGCCGCCACGTCCGCGCTGTCGATGCGCACGCGGCCCGCGTTCTCCGCGATCTGCCCGCGCACGGACGCGTCGGGCTCGCGGCCCAGCTTCGCGAGCAGGATCGCACGCGCCCGCGCCGCGCCCTCGCCGCGCTGCACCGCCTGCCCCACCGCGTCCGCCGCCGCGCGCCGCACCGTGGCATCGGTGTCGTCCAGCGCGCCCGCGACGTCGTCCAGCAGGTCGGGCCGCTCCCAGCGCCCGAGGCCGCGCACGGCCATGCGGCGCAGCGTGGCGTCGCCCGCGCCGATCCCCGCCCGCAGCGTCGCCGGGTCGGCGGCGGTGGCGCCGCGCGCGTCCTCGGCCCGGATCAGGGCGTCCAGCGTCGGGGCCTGCGCGGGCAGGGCGCCGGCGGTGAGGCTGAGGGCGAGCAGTGCCGCGATGGGGCGCATCGTGACGTGGTGGGGAATGGAGGCGATCGGCGCCGCGGCGCCCGGAGAGTGGCCAATGGAAGGTGGCCGCGCGGCGGCCGCAACCGAAGGGTCCGGAGCGCCCGGCGGCCGCAGCCGGAAAACTCGCTCTTGACGGGCGGTGATTCCTGCTGAAATATCAGCACGGTTGATTTTTCAGCACGCCCCTCACGCGGACCCCGCCGTGACCAGCCAGCCCGAGACCCTCGACCTGTCGCGACGCGAGCGCCAGGTGATGGACATCCTCCACCGCCGCGGCGAGGCCACGGTGGCCGAGATCATGACCGACCTCCCCGATCCGCCCACCTACTCGGCGGTGCGCTCGGTCGTGCGCATCCTCGGCGAGAAGGGGCTGATCCGGCATCGCGACGACGGCCCGCGCTACGTCTACTTCCCCGCCACGCCGGCCGAGTCGGCGCAGGAGCGGGCGCTGGCGCACGTCGTCAGCACGCACTTCGCCGGCTCGCCCGAGCAGGCCATCACCGCGCTGCTCCGGATGTCGGACGTGGACCTCAGCGACGCCGACATCGCGCGGATGCGCGACAGCATCCGGCGCGCGCGCGACGACGGGAGGTAGGCCGATGCTCCCCGCTTCCCTCGTCCTGCTGCTCGCGAAGGCGACGCTCGTGCTCCTCGCCGCGTGGGGCGTGACGCGCCTGCTGCAGCGCGCGCCCGCCGGCACGCGCCACGTCGTCTGGCTGGTGACGCTCGCCGGGCTGCTGCTGGTGCCCGCGCTCGCGACGTGGGCGCCGCTGCGCCTCGCGGTGCTGCCCGCGGAGCCCGCGCCCGTCGTGGCGCCCACCGTCGCGCCGATCGTCGCGCCGCCCGTGGCGAGCGCGCCGACCGCGGCATCCAGCTCGCGAACCGAAGCGCCCGCGGTCGCCGCGCCCGCGCTCCCCGCCGAGAGCGACGTCGCCACCTCGACGCCGCTCCTGCGCCGCCTGCTCGGCCTCGCGCCGTCGCTGCTCGCGCTGTGGGCCGCGGTCGCGCTGGTGATCGGCGCGTCGCTGGCGAAGGCGTGGCTCGCGGTGCGCCGCATCATCCGCCGCGCGGAGCCGCTCGACGGGCACGACTGGCTCGACCCGATGTGGGAGATCGCCGACCGCCTGGGCCTCGACGACGCGCCGCGGCTCCTCCGCAGCGCCGACGCGAAGATGCCGTTCGCGTGCGGCATCCTGCAGCCGACGATCGTGCTGCCGGCCGAGAGCGACGGCTGGTCGCTGGACCGTCGCCGCGCGGTGCTGCTCCACGAGCTGGCGCACGTGCGCCGGCGCGATCTCGCGGGCCACACGCTGGCACGGCTGACGTGCGCGCTGTGGTGGTTCCATCCGCTCGTGTGGACCGCGGCCAGGCGCCTGCGCGCCGAGAGCGAGCGCGCGTGCGACGACCTCGCGCTGTCGTGCGGCGCGCGCGCCGCGGACTACGCCGAGCACCTGCTGGACATCGTCACCTCGGTGCGCGGCGACGCGACGCCGATCACCGCGCTCGCCATGGCGCGCCGCACCGAGTTCGAGGGCCGCATGCTCGACATCCTGGATCCCGAGCGCCCGCGCACGGCGCCCAGCCGCCGCCAGACCGCGTCGCTCGTCGCGGTGCTCGCGCTCATCACGGTGACCGTCAGCGCCGCCGCGCCCGCGCCGCGCGCGGCGACCGCCGCGCCGACCGCGACGCCTGCTTCGGTCGTCGTCGACGACGATCCCGAGGTGCGCGACGAGACGTCGGCGTCGCAGGTCGACGTTCGCACCGAGACCCGCGTCGAGAAGCGCACCAGCGTCGAGCGGCAGCGGCAGCGCACGATCGCCACGGTCGAGTCGACCGACGCGCCGAATCCCGCGCCGAATCCCGCGCCGAATCCCGCGCCGAATCCAGCGCCGGAGCCGGTCGTCGAGAGCGCGCCGAGCGTGGCGCTGCGCATGCTGATGGGCCGCGACGCCCAGCCGCCGCGCGCCGAGGCGAAGGACGAGCGCGCGACCCTGCTGGCGAAGGTGCTGCGCACGGACACGAGCGCGTCGCTGCGGCGCGTGGCCGCGTGGGGCCTGTCGGAGTACGCGGACGAGTCGGTGGCGGCGGCCGCGCTGGCCGAGGCGCTGCGGCGCGACGCGAGCGTCGCGGTGCGCGAGATGGCCGCCTGGTCGCTCTCCGATTCGGACGACGACGTCGCGCGCGCCGCGCTGGTGGCCGCGCTGCGCGACGCGAACGCGCGCGTGCGCGCCACCGCCGCGTGGTCGCTCGGCGACGCGGGCGACGCCTCGTCCGTCGAGGCGCTGGTGGGCGCGCTGGCCGACACGAGCGCCGCCGTGCGCGCGCGCGCCATCTGGGCGATCGGCAACATCGAGCCGCGCACCGCGCCGCGGCAGCTCGTCGCGCTGCTGGGCGACCGCGACGCGCGCGTGCGGCAGCTGACGGCGTGGGCGCTGTACGAGATCGAGGACCCGGCGACGGCCCCGGCGCTGCAGGCCGCGCTGCGCGCCGAGACCGAGAAGGAGCTGCAGCTCGGCTACATCCGCGCGCTCGCCACGCTCGGCGAGAAGTCCGTCGAGGCGCTGCGCGGGCTGCTGGAGTCGAACGACCAGAACGTCCGCACGATCGCGGTGCGCGCGCTCGCGGGCGGGCACGCCGCCGGTCTGTGGCCGTGGCCGTGGCCCGATCCGCGCCCGCATCCGTGACGCGCTGACATGACGTGAGCAGTGCCGCGGGGCGACCGCGCGTGCGTGGTCGCCCCGCCCTTTCCGCCGAAGTGCTGATTTTTCAACCATCACGGCCGCCGCCACGCGCGCGCCGGAGGGAGACACGATGATCCGCCTGCTCGGAGCGCTCGCCACCGCGGCCGCCGCCACGCTGTCCGTCCACGCGCCCTGGCTCGGCGACGACGTCGAGGATCCACGCGACCGCGCGTCCACGGTCGCGGCCGCGCAGGACGTGCGCGCGCTCCTCACCGCGGCGCGCGGCGCGCCGCCCGTGCTCTGCGCGCTCGCCGCGCGCTCGGTCGGCAACTACGGCTGGAACGACCGCGCGGGCGCGCCGGTGACGCCGCTCGGCGACGCGCTCTCCGCGCGCGACGAGGACATGACGCGCCTCTCCGACGCCGACGTCGAGCAGCTGCTGACGGGGCTCGCCGACGCCGACGGGTGCGTGCGCGAGCTGTCGGCGCGGCTCCTCGGCGCGCAGCGCGGCGAGCGCGTGGTCGCGCCGCTCGTGCAGCGGCTCGGCGCCGGCGACGCGGCGCTGCGCGCGGCGGCGGCGTTCAGCCTCGGGCTCGCGCATCCGCGCACGGCGGTCGATCCGCTCGTGCGCACGCTGCGCGACGCCACCACCGACGTCCGCGCCAACGCCGCGTGGGCGCTCGGCCGCATCGAGGACGGGCGCAGCCTCGCGCCGCTGGTGGCGATGGTGCGCGATCCGCAGCCCGTGGTGCGCGAGGCCGCGGTGGTCGCCATCGGCCACCTCGACTCGACGAGCGCCGCGACCACGCTGATCGGCGTGCTCCGGCGCGACGAGGCCGCGTCGGTGCGGCGCGTGGCGGCGTGGGCGCTCGGCCAGCTGGAGGCGACCGACGCCGGCGCCGCGCTGGCGGAGGCGCTCGAGAAGGATGCGGACGCGCGCGTGCGCGAGATGTCCGCGTGGGCGCTCGGCGAGATCGAGACGCGAACCGCCTCCGCGGCGCTGATGCGCGCGCTGCGCGACGACGAGTCCGACGCCGTGCGCGAGATGGCCGCCTGGGCGCTCGGCGAGACGGAGGACCGTACGGCGACGATCGCGCTCGGCACCGCGGCGGCGGGCGACCGCAGCGCGCGCGTGCGCGGCACGGCGGCGTGGGCGCTCGGCCAGCTCGACGGCCGCGCGGCGCCGGCCGGGCTCCTGCGCGCGCTGCGCGACAGCAGCGAGGACGTGCGCCTCAAGGCCGCGTGGGCGCTCGGCCAGATCGGCGACGCGGCCGCGGTGCCGGTGCTGCGCGAGGCCCTGGAGCGCGAGACGGGCGGCACGCGCACGCGCAGCGCGATCGTGCGCGCGCTCATGAAGTCCGGCGAGCGGTCCGAGCAGACGATGACCGCGCTGCTCGCCTCGAAGGACCCGCAGGTGCGCGAGGCCGCGGTGCGCGGGCTCGCGGGGCGCGACGCGTTCGGCCCGTGGCCGTGGCCGCAGCCGCGCCCGCGGCCGTTCCCCTGAGCGACGCCGCGCTCATGGGATGGTTCAGGGGATGGCCAGCCCGTAGCGCGCGTTGATGGCCTGCGCCGCCGCCGCGGCCAGCAGCCCCTGTCCGCGCGCGCTCGGGTGCACGCCGTCGAGGCTGATGTTCGGCCCGAACGGCGCGCTGGAGAACAGCAGGTCGTACACGCGGAACGCCGGCTTCGGCAGGTCGTACACGGTGGAGAGCGCGAAGTAGGCGTAGCCGCTCTCCGCCGCCCGCGTCTGCATGTGCGCGTTGATCTGCGCCATGCGCGCGTTGATGGCCTGCATGTCGGTCGGCGTCAGCACGTAGTCCGCGGCGCCCGGCACGTCGGCACAGGTGGCGGTGGCCGGCGTGCGCGCCAGCAGCCCGAGCACGTAGCCCGGCACGAAGACGTAGTTCGGGCTGAAGTAGCAGCTCGTGCTGACGCTGATGCCGAGGGCGAGCAGCGTCGGCCACTCGTTGAACAGCTCGCGCGCGCGGCGGATGCTGGGGAAGTTCGCCGCGTTGTCGGGGAGGCCGACGAGCACCGCGCGCGCGCCCGTGCCGCGCACCGCCGCGAGCACCGCGTCGTAGTCCGCCTGCCAGTCGGCGAACGGCGTCATCGCCGCAATGCGCCCGGTGCTCGCGGGCAGCACGTCGTTGGCCGCCAGCTCCACCGACACGAAGGTCGGCTGCTGCGCCTGCATCGCCGTGACCTGCGTCTGGCCCGGCAGCAGCACGCGGCTGTAGAGCGTGCCCACGCGCGGGCTGCGCGCCGTCGCCGACTCCACGGTCGTGAAGCGCGCGTCGTGCACGTCGGCGCCCGAGATCGCGACGTTGCCCGTGGGGAGCACGATGCCCGCGCGCAGCGGCGCGCACGTCGTCATCACCACGCTCACCAGGTCGTCGCCCGCGCCGAACGCCGTGAACGCGCCGAGCAGCGCGAGGTTGGTGGCGAGCGGCGCGAGCAGCGGCGGGCTGCAGCCGGGATCCTGCACGAGCGGCAGGGTGAACGTCGCGCCCGCGACGCGCGCCGCGAGCTGCGCGGGCCACGACGCGCGCTGCGTGGCGGCCGAGATGCCGGCCGACTGCACGCCCATGCTGTTGCTGGTGCCCAGCGCGACGTAGCGCGCGAACACGTCGCCCGCGGTGGGCGCGGCGGCGACCGCGATGTTCGCGTGTCGCGCCTGGTCCGGCGGCGCCAGCGTGGGCGCCACCGGATCGGTGCAGGCGGCGACGAGGAGTGCCGTGGCCAGTGCGGAGGGAAGGCGTCGCATGGGGACCTCCTGGGCTCCTCCGCGGCAGCGTGGGCTGCTACCGCGCGTCGTGCGGGTCGGGTCGGCCCGGGTGCAGCGGCGTCGTCGACGGCGGGTCGCTGGCCGGGAAGCTCTCCTCGCTTGCCTCGTCCACCGCGTCGTCATGGTCGGGACGCGCGGGCGCCGGCTCGGGGCCGGCGCCGTGGCGGCGGTCCTCGCGGGGCGGCATGGGGTCCATCGGATCGCGGAACGGGGACTCGGTCTCGCCCATGGGGCTCCTCGGCGGTGGGACGTTCAGGTGCGGTCCACGCGGCGCGGTCCGACGGTCTGCCAGCATGCAACGGCGCGCCCGTGCCGGCCAGCCCCCATCTCGCACGAGACGGGCCCGGCCGGCACGGTCTCGATGTCGTCAGCCCGCGAGCACGCGGTCGAGTCGCTGGCGCAGCGCCGCCGCGGGCACGGCGCCCACCACGCGCTCGACGATCTCGCCGTCGCGGAAGACGAGCATCGTCGGCAGCCCGCGGACGCCGAGCCGCGCGAGCGTCGCGGGATTCGCGTCCGCGTCCAGCTGCAGCACGCGCAGGCGCGGCGCGTAGTCGTGCGCCACCGCCTCGACGACGGGCGCCATGATGCGGCACGGCGCACACCACGCGGCGGTGAACTCGACGGCGACGTGCCCGGTGCCCGGCGCCACCTCGGCGGCGAAGGTGGCATCGGTGACGGACGGCAGCGCGATGGAAGCGGACATGGTGGCTCCGGCGAGAGTGAGGTCGGGCGATTGCCCGGGCTCCCGGCAGCCTACAACTTCAAGCGCACTCGAGGTCAACCCCACGCACGGACGGAGCGGCGCATGGACGGCGTGAACGACGGCATGAGCATCGGCGAGGTCGCGCGGCGCGCGGGGCTGGAGCCGTCGGCGATCCGCTACTACGAGAGCGCCGGCCTGCTCCCCGAGCCCGCGCGCGTGAGCGGGCGCCGCCGCTACGACGAGGACGTGCTGGAGTGGCTGTCGCTCATCGCGCTGGCGCGCGAGGCGGGGTTCACGATCGCGGAGATCCGGCAGCTCGTGACCGACTTCGCGCCGGGCACGCGGCCGGCCGCGCGCTGGCAGGTGCTCGCGACGCGCAAGCTGGCGGAGATCGACGCGATGGTCGCGCGCGCGGAGCGCATGCGCGCGGTGCTGCGCGTGGCGCTCGACTGCGGCTGCTTCCGGCTGGAGGACTGCAGCGCGCTGCTGGCCGTCGATCCGGTGGACGGCCTGAACCCGTGCGCGATGCCGGCGGCCGCGGTCGAAGCCGCGCGGAAGCGGAGCGCCGCCGCGCGCTGACGGGCCGTCAGGCCGCGGCCGCGAGCTCCGGGCGCAGCGTCCGCGTCTCCACCTCGGCCGCCAGGCGCCGCTCCGCCGGCCGCACGACGAGCGCGTACACCGCGACGGCGCCGAGCGCGCACACCGACATCGTGCCCGTCATCGCGGTCGCGGTGCGGCCGTCGAACAGCGACGCCGCGACGCCGCTGGCGAGCGCGCCGCCGAGCATCTGCAGGCCGGTGAGCACCGCACCCGCGACGCCGGCAATGTCGGGCATCGGCTCCAGCGCGCCCTGCGCGGCGTTCGGCCGCACGACCCCCTGCCCCACGTGGCTGACGACGATCAGCGGCACGAGCGCCCACACGCTGAGCGCGCCCGCGCTCGCGAGCGCGAGCAGCACGACCGCCGCGATCGCGATGGTCGCGAGGCCCGCGGTCACCAGCCGCGCCGCCGGCACGCCGCGACGTCCGAGGCGCGCGTTGGAGAACGCGCCGAGCATCAGCCCCACCGCCGTCGCCGCGAACAGCGCGCCGTACGTGCGCTGCGACACGCCCATCAGCCCGATGAGCACGAGCGACGAGCCCGAGACGTACGCGAACAGGCAGCCGAAGCAGAGCGCCATGATGAGCGCGTAGCCCATCGTCACCGGGTGGCGCATCACGCGCCCGTAGCTCGCGAGCGTGCCGCGCACCGTGAGCACCGCCTGCTTCCGACGCGGTGCCGTCTCGCGCAGCCCCAGCGCGGCCGCCGCCAGCAGCACGAGCCCACCCGCCGCGAGCGCGCCGTAGATCGCGCGCCACCCGCCCGCCGCCGCGACCCACACGCCGAGCGTCGGCGCGATGATCGGCGCGACGCCCGCCGCGAGGTTCACGTACGACTGCCGCGCGCGCGCCTCCGCCCCCGAGAACAGGTCGCGCACCGTGGCCAGCACCAGCACCTGCGCGGTGCCCGCGCCCGCGCCCATCACGAAGCGCCAGAGCAGCAGCGCGCCGAGCGACTGCGCGAAGGCCCCGAGCGCCCCGAACGCCGCGAACGTCGCGACCGCGGCCAGCAGCACCGGGCGACGTCCGAACCGGTCGGACAGCGGACCGAACACCAGGGGCCCCGTCGCGAAGCCGATCATGAAGACGCTCAGCGTCAGCGCGGCCGTCGCGGGCGTGACGCCGAGCGAGGCGGCGGTGGCGTCGAGGACAGGGAGCCCCATGTCCGTGGCGAACGACGCCAGCGTGACGAGGGTGGCGAGCAGGACCGTGAACGCGGGCGACGTGGGACGGAGACGCATCCTCGGAGGGTATCGGCTCCGATCGATGCGGTCCAAGACTTTGTAGCAACGGTGTGAGACGCGCTGCTTATTACTCGCATGGAGCTCCGCCACCTCCGCTACTTCGTCGCCGTCGCCGAGGAGCTGCACTTCGGCCGGGCGGCCGTCCGGCTGCGCATCGCCCAGCCCGCGCTCAGCCAGCAGGTCCGGCAGCTGGAGCGCGAGCTGGGCGTCGAGCTGCTCGCCCGCACCAAGCGGCGGGTCGCGCTCACCGAGCCCGGGCGCCTCTTCCTCCCCGAGGCGCGGCGCACGCTGGCGCAGGCGGCCGCCGCGGCCGACGTGGCGCGCCGGGCGGCGGCCGGCCAAGTGGGGCGGCTCCGCATCGGCTACGTGGACGCCGCGCTCTGGGGCGTGCTCCCGGCCGTCCTCGGCGCGTACCGCGAGCGGCACCCGGGCGTGCGCCTGACGCTGATGGAGCGGCTCCCCACGCAGCAGGTCGCGGCGCTGCGGCAGGGCGACCTCGACGTCGGGATCGGCCCGCCGCCGCGCGGGGCCGCGGAGCTGGAGACCGCGCCCGTGTCGCAGGAGCGCGTCGTCGTCGCGCTGCCTTCCGCGCATCCGCTGGCCGCACAGGAGGCGATCGACCTGCGCGCCCTCGCCGACGAGCCGTGGGTGCTGGTGCCCGCGCGCATGCCGAGCCGGCTGCGCGAGCTGGTCATGTCCGCGTGCGCGGCGGCCGGCTTCACGCCGCGCGTCGCGCAGGAGGCCAAGCAGCTCGACGCCCTCGTCGCGCTCGTGAGCGCGGGGCTCGGCGTGACCTTCGTGCCGCACGCGGCGGGGCGGCTGCCGCGTGCGGGCGTCGTCTACCGGCCGCTGGCGGGCGAGGAGCTGCGCTTCCCGCTGGTGGCCGCGTGGCGCCGCGGCGATGCGCCGCCGACGGTGCAGTCGTTCCTCGACGTGCTGCGCGAGATCGTCGAGCGGTAGGAGACGCGCGGTCAGTCCGGCGCCATCGTGGCGGCGAGATAGGGCGCGGTGCGACTGCCGCGCGCGCGCGCGACCTTCTCGGGCGGCCCCTCCACCACCACGTGCCCACCCTCCTCGCCCGCGCCCGGGCCCATGTCGATGATCCAGTCGCTGCCCGCGGCGACGCGCATGTCGTGCTCCACGACGACCACCGTGTTGCCCGCGTCCACGAGCCCCGAGAGCTGCGTCATCAGCTTCTCGACGTCCGACGGATGCAGCCCCGTCGTCGGCTCGTCGAGCACGTAGAGCGTGCTCCCGCGCTGCACGCGCTGCAGCTCCGTCGCGAGCTTGATGCGCTGCGCCTCGCCGCCCGACAGCTCCGTCGCCGGCTGCCCGAGGCGGATGTAGCCGAGCCCCACCTCGTGCAGCACGTCGAGCGCGCGGCGCACAGCCGGCTCCTCGTCGAAGAAGTCGCGCGCGGCGTCCACCGTGAGGTCGAGCACCTGCGCGATGTTCTTCCCGCGGTACTCGACCTCCAGCGTCTTCGCGTTGTAGCGCGCGCCCTTGCAGGTGGGGCACGCGGTGTAGACGCTGGCGAGGAAGAGCAGCTCGACGCAGACGAAGCCCTCGCCCTCGCAGTGCTCGCAGCGCCCCTTGGCGACGTTGAACGAGAAGCGGCCCGCGTCGTACTTCCGCGCCTTCGCCGTCCGCGTCGCCGCGAACAGCCTGCGCACGTGGTCGAAGAGGCCCGTGTACGTCGCGAGGTTCGAGCGCGGCGTGCGGCCGATGGGCTTCTGGTCCACGCGCACGAGTCGCCGCACGTGCTCCATGCCGCCCACGATGCGCCCGCCGATCGGCGCCATCGCGGCGCGCTCCAGCTCCGGGCCCTCGTCCTCGTCGTCGGCGGGGACCGCGTGGCCGAGGTGCGCGGCCACCAGCTCCACCATCACCTGGCTGACGAGGCTCGACTTCCCCGAGCCCGACACGCCGGTGACCGACGTGAAGACGCCGAGCGGGATGCGGACGTCGAGGCCGTGCAGGTTGTTGCGCGTGACGCCCTGCAGCTCGAGCCACGCCTTCGGCGTGCGCGGCGTGCGCGCGGGCGGTCCCTGCTGGTCGAACAGGTAGTGCCGCGTGCGCGACGCGCCCACTGCGCGCAGGCCGTCAGGCGGCCCGCTGTAGAGCACCTTCCCGCCGTGCTGCCCCGCCTGCGGGCCCACGTCCACGATCCAGTCGGCGTGGCGGATGACGTCGATCTCGTGCTCGACGACGAACAGCGTGTTGCCCGACGCCTTCAATCCGTCGAGCGCGCGGAGCAGCGCGACCGTGTCCGCCGGGTGCAGCCCCGCGGACGGCTCGTCGAGCACGTAGACGACGCCGAACAGGTTGGAGCGCACCTGCGTCGCCAGCCGCAGCCGCTGCAGCTCGCCCGGCGAGAGCGTGGGCGTGCTGCGCTCCAGCGTCAGGTAGCCGAGGCCGAGGTCGAGCAGCACCTGCAGCCGCGCGACGAGGTCCTGGCCGATGCGCTGCGCCACGAGCGCGCGCTCGGGATGGTCCGTGCGCATCTTCCGCACGTTGGCCGCCGTGCCGTCGGCCGCTGGCTTCAGCAGCGCGTGCAGCCGCGCCAGCGGGAGCCGCGAGATCTCCGCGAAGTCCAGCCCCGCGAACGTCACCGACAGCGACTCCGGGCGCAGGCGCTTGCCGTGACAGACCGGGCACTCGCTGCTGATCATGTACTGCGCCGCGCGCCGCTTCATGAGCGCGCTCTGCGTCGTCGCGAAGGTGTGCAGCACGTGCCGCCGCGCGCTGGTGAAGGTGCCCATGTAGCTCGGCTCCTCCTTCCGCTTCAGCGCGCGGCGCGTCTCGGCCGGCGTGTAGCCGGCGTAGACCGGGACCGTGGGCTGCTCCTCGGTGAAGAGGATCCACTGGCGGTCCTTCTTCGGCAGGTCCTTCCACGGCACGTCGACGTCGTAGCCGAGCGTGACGAGGATGTCGCGCAGGTTCTGGCCGTGCCACGCGGGCGGCCACGCGGCGACCGCGCGCTCGCGGATCGTGAGCGACGGGTCGGGGACCATCGACTCCTCGGTCACCTCGTACACGCGCCCCAGCCCGTGGCAGTTGGGGCACGCGCCCTCCGGCGTGTTCGTCGAGAACGCCTCGGCGTGCAGCTCGGGCTGGCCCGGTGGATAGGTGCCCGCGCGCGAGTAGAGCATGCGCAGCAGGTTGAACAGCGTGGTGACGCTGCCGACCGACGAGCGCGTGGTGGGCGTGCCGCGCTGCTGCTGGAGCGCGACGGCGGGCGGCAGGCCGTCGATCTCGTCGACCTCGGGGACGCCCTGCTGGTCGAACAGCCGGCGCGCGTACGGCGCCACCGACTCCAGGTAGCGGCGCTGCGCCTCGGCGAACAGGGTGCCGAAGGCGAGCGACGACTTGCCCGAGCCCGAGACGCCCGTGAAGACGACGAGCGCGTCGCGCGGGATGTCGACGTCGACGTCCTTGAGGTTGTGCTCGCGTGCGCCGCGTACGCGCACGAAGCCCGGCCGTGCGCCGTCGCCGGAATCCTTCATCCCGTCCGCTCCCGTTCGTGATGGTCGGGCCGGCCGTGGCGCAGGAGTCGCGCCGTTGCGCCGCAGCCGGATACCTTGCCGGCATGACGCACATCGCCTTCCTGGGAACGGGCCTGCTGGGCAGCGCCCTCGTCGAGGCCGCGCTCCAGCGCGGCGACCGGATCACCGTCTGGAACCGCACGGCCGCCAAGGCGCGGGCGCTGGAGGCCTTCGGCGCCACGGTCGCCGACACGCCGGCCGACGCCGTGCGCGGCGCCGCGCGCGTGCACCTGGTGCTGAAGGACGACGCGGTGGTGGAGGACGTCGTCGCCGCGCTACGGCCCGGCCTCTCGCCCGACACGGTCATCGTCGACCACACGACGACGCAGCCCGCGGAGACGGCCGAGCGGGCGCACCGGCTGCGGGCGGAGGGGGTGCGCTACCTGCACTGCCCCGTCTTCATCGGGCCGGCGGCGGCGCGCGAGGGCAAGGGGACGATCATGGCCGCGGGTCCGCGCGCCGACTTCGACGCGGTGCGCGACGCGCTCGCGCGGATGGCGCAGCGCCTGGAGTACGTCGGCGAGCGGCCCGACCTCGCGGCCGTCTACAAGCTGTGCGGCAACGCGTACATCATCGGCATCGCGGCGCTGGTGGCGGACGTGTTCAGCGTCGCCAGCGGCGCGGGCGTGCCGCCGCAGGACGTCGTGCAGGTCGTGCAGTGGTTCGACCCGTCGTCGGTGATCACCGGGCGCGGGAAGAAGATGCTGGCGCGCGACCACTCGCCGAGCTTCGAGCTGGAGATGGCGCGCAAGGACGTGCGGCTGATGCAGGAGACGGCCGGCGACCGCCCGCTGGCGGTGCTGCCGGCCGTCGCCGCGCGCATGGACGCGCTGATCGCCGAGGGGCGCGGCGCCGACGACCTCGCGGTGATGGGGCGCGACGCCGTCGGCTGACCGTGCCCGTGCGGGCGTGCCTTACTTCTGCACGCGCACGCCCGTCGTCCCGCCCGCGCTCAGCTTCGCGCCCGTCAGCGTCCCGATCGCGCCGAGCGTGGTCTGCGCGGCGTTGAGGCCGAGGCGGAAGTCGTCGTCGTTGAAGGTCGCGAACAGGTCCGTCGGCTGGTGCCAGTGCGGGTCCCAGCCGTTGCCGATCTGCGTGCCGCGCTCGTTCTCGCGCAGGCTGATGGCCGGCACGATGTCCTGGAACGGCCCCGAGTCGGTGTTGGTCATGTGGCTGCCGACCGACGCGGGGTAGTCGCTCGCGTACTTCTCGTTGGCGCGCTGGAAGGCCCACGCCAGCGCCTGCGAGCCCGCGGCCATCCTGGACGCCGTCTGGAACTCGATGTTGACGTCGGCCTCGGGGCGCTGCTCGCGCGCGGTCTTTCCGTCGCTGCGCGGCATGCCGTGGTCGTACAGCATCATGTCGTGCTGGATCATGCCGAGCCACTTCGGCTCGGGATAGCGCTTCGAGCCGGCCGGCTCCTCCTTCCCCTGGAGCGCCTGCCGCTGCGCGACGTAGGCGCGCGCGCCGTTGAGCCCCGTCTCCTCGTTGTTCCAGAGCACGAAGCGGATGGAGCGCTCGGTCTGCACGTCCGGGCTGCTGAAGATGCGCGCCAGCTCCATCACGATCGCGGTGCCCGAGCCGTCGTCGTTCGCGGCCTCGCCCCAGCCGATGCCGTCCATGTGCGCGCCGACGATGTACATCTCGTCGGGGCGCGTGGTGCCGACCTTCGTGCAGTAGACCTCCTGCCGCTGGCCGGGCGTGCTGGGCTGCGCGTTGAGCGCGCGCAGACGCGCGTCGGGCTGCGCCAGCGAGTCGTTGTTGACGCCCGTGCGCGCGCGGATGCCGCGCGGCCGCCCGCCGCCCTGGGCGACGTTCGGGTCGCGCGCCGGTGGACGCTGCGCCGGCGCACCCGTCGCGTTCGCGGAGCGCGGCGTCGGCGCGGGCGGGTTGTACTCGTACGTGAGGCGCTCGGTGTTCGTGCAACCGTAGCTCTTCAGCTGCGCCTCGATCCAGTCGATGGCCGCGCGGTTGCGATCGGTGCCCTGCCGCCGGTCGCCGAACCTCGTCAGCTCCTTGATGGTCGCCTTGTAGCGCTCCAGCTCCAGCCGGCCGACCAGCGTGCGGACGTCGTCGGGCGCCGAATCGGCGGGCGCCTGCGCCTGGAGGGGCGAGTGGGCGAGGGCGAGCAGTCCGCAGACGCCGAGCAGGGACGCGGTGTGGCGCATGGATCGGGGCTCCGTGGTGGCCGGTGATTCCCGGGAATGGAGACGAAGCTAGCCGGCGTCACGCGGGCGCGCGCGGCACCACGCGCGGCACCTCGTAGTGCAGCTCCGCGAAGCTGGTGCCCACCGCGCGCACGGAGACCAGGCGCAGCGGCGGCTGCGTGATCGCGCGCGGCAGCAGCGGCTTGCCCGCGCCGAGCGTGACCGATCCGATCTGCACGAAGATCTCGTCGAGCAGCCCCGCGTCGTGGAACTGCCCCGCGAGGTCGCCGCCGCCGACGATCCACACGTTCTTCCCCGCGGCCGCCTCCACCATCGCGCGGTGCACGGGCCGCACGTCGCCGCGCACGAAGCGGACGTCCGCGCCGGGCACGCCGGGCAGCGTGCGCGACGTGAAGACCCACACCGGCTGCGGGTAGGGCCACGGCTGCGGCGGCTCGGCCTGCACGACGTGGCGGAGCATCCACTCGTACGTGGCGGAGCCCATGGCGAGCGCGCCGACGTCACGGATGAAGGTCGGGTAGCTCGTCTCCTCGGGATCGCCGAGCGGGAAGAGCCAGTCGAGCGAGTCGCCGGGGCCGGCGATGAAGCCGTCGAGGCTCGAGGCCGTGTAGTACTGCGTCTTCATGCGGAGTGGTCGGAGATGCGGAGGCCGGGGACGCGAGCTACGCGGCGCATCGCGCGCGCAGCCAGTCCACGAGATCCGCGAGCACCACCGCGCGATCCGCCGGCCGCTCGTTGTAGATCTCGTGGTACAGCGCGTCGTAGCGCTTCAGCGTCCCCACGCCCGCCGGCAGCCGCGCGTGGAACGCCTCCGCGCCCGCCGGATCGACGAAGCGGTCGTCGCCCGCGACCTGCAGGAGCGTCGGCACCTCGCAGCGCACGGCGTCCGCGATCGCCCGCTCGCCCGCCGCCAGCATGAACGCCACGAGCCGCGGCGTCACCCGGTCGTGCATCTCGGCGTCCTGCCGCACCGCCGCGAGGACGTCGGGATCGTGCGAGACCTGGTGCATCGGCAGCCGGTTGGGCACGCGCAGGTTCGGGAGCCAGCGGTCGCCGACGAGCGCCGCCCACCGGTCCACGCGTGACACGCGCGGGCGCAGCGCGGGCGACGAGAGCACCATCCCGCGCGGCCGGATCCAGCCGCCCGTGACCGCGCGCGCGACGATGCACCCGCCCATCGAGTGGCCCAGGATGAACGGGGCACGCGCGTCGCCGCGCGCGCGCCGCTCCATCGCCACGCGCTCGTACATCAGCGCGGCGTCGTCCACCAGCGCGTCGGGCGACGGCAGCGTCGCGCGGGGCCCGTCCGAGCGGCCGAAGCCGCGCTGGTCGAAGCTGCGCACCTCGATGCCGAGCGCGCCGATCGCGGCCGCCACGTGGTCGTAGCGCCGCGCATGCTCGCCGAGGCCGTGCACCAGCAGCAGCGCGCCCGCGTCCGGCGTGCCGGCGTCCGCGGCCCAGCGGCGCTCGACGACGCGCGTGCCGTCGGCCAGCGTGACGGGCGCCTCCTCCGCCGGCGCGCGGGTCGGCGTGTCGTGCGTGGTGGACATGGCCGCCAATCTGCACCGCGGGCGGTGCCCGCAATAGCTTTGGACCGGGAGGAGGTGGGAGCCATGAGGAGCTCGTCGCAACGGATGGTCGCGGCCGCGCTGGCCGTCATCGTGGGTTCCCTCGTGGGCGCCGGCTGTCGCAGCGCGGCGCCGGCGGGCGAGGGCGCGCCCGCGCCTCGGCCCGACGCGCAGCCCACGCCGCAGATGGCCGCCACGCCCGAGCCGGCGCCCGCGCCGCGTGCCGAGACCGGCCGGCCGCGCCGCGCCGCGGACGTCGAGTTCGTGCACGGGATGATGGCGCACCACGCGCAGGCGCTGGCGATGACGGCGATGGTGCCGAGCCGCAGCCGCCGCGACGACCTGCGCGCGCTCGGCCAGCGCATCGAGGTGTCGCAGCGCGACGAGATCGCGCTCATGCAGCGGTGGCTGACCGCGCGCGGCGAGCGCGTCCCGAGCGTGGACCCGGCGCACGCGCACCACATGGACCCGCGGCAGATGCCGATGGCGATGCCCGGCATGCTGACCGCGGCCGAGCTGCAGCGCCTGGCCGACGCCCAGGGCGCCGCGTTCGATCGCCTCTTCCTGCAGTCGATGATCCGCCATCACGAGGGCGCGCTGACGATGGTGGCCGAGTACCTCGCGAAGCCCGGCGCGGGGCAGGACACGGAGCTGTTCCGCTTCGCGTCCGACGTGGACGCCGACCAGCGCGCCGAGATCCGGCGCATGCGCGCGCTGCTCGACGCCATGGCCCGCCCATGATCTCCTACCCGACACGACCCATGAGATTCCTTCCGTTGGCCCGCACGACCGCCGTCCTCGCTGCCACCCTCATCGCCGTCGACGCGGGCGCGCAGGCGATGCCCGTGCAGAAGTCCGTCACGCCCGCCGCGCAGGGCCCCGACCCGCGCGTCGGCCTCGCGGGCGGCTGGATGGACGCGAAGGAGGCGATCCGCAACCTGCAGCTCGTGGGGCACCAGCCGCGCCCCGCGGGCTGGTTCAACCCGGCGTCGATGGGCGACTTCGGATTCGCCAACGCGGACCTCGCGTTCAGCGGCAACTACGCGTTCCAGGGCGGCTACAACGGCGTCCAGATCTGGGACCTGAGCAATCCCGCGAGCCCGTCGCTGAAGTCCGCGATCGTCTGCCCCGGCGGCCAGGGCGACGTGTCGGTCTACCGCAACCTGCTCTTCATGTCGGTCGAGGAGCCGCGCGGCCGCGTGGACTGCGGCACGACCGCGATCGCCGACACGGCGAGCGCCGACCGCTTCCGCGGCGTCCGCATCTTCGACATCACCGACATCGCGGCGCCGAAGCAGATCGCCAGCGTGCAGACGTGCCGCGGCTCGCACACGCACACGCTGCTCGCCGACCCGAAGGACACGGCCAACCTGTACGTCTACGTGCAGGGCACGAGCCCGGTGCGTCCGGCGTCGGAGCTGGCCGGCTGCTCGGGCCGCGCGCCGAGCGAGGACCCGAACACCTCGCTCTTCCGGATCGAGGTCATCAGGGTGCCGCTCGCGAACCCGGCGGCGGCGGCGATCGTCAGCACGCCGCGCGTCTTCGCCGACTCGGCCGGCAACGTCGCGGGGCTGTGGAAGGGCGGCAGCCACGGCGCGGGCACGCAGGAGACGGCCCAGACCGACCAGTGCCACGACATCACGGTCTACCCGGAGCTGGGGCTGGCCGCGGGCGCCTGCTCGGGCAACGGCATCCTGCTCGACATCCGCGACCCGGCGAACCCGAAGCGCATCGACGAGGTGAGCGACCCGAACTTCGCCTACTGGCACTCGGCGACGTTCAGCAACGACGGCAGCAAGCTGCTGTTCACCGACGAGTGGGGCGGCGGCGTCGCGCCGCGCTGCCAGGCGACCGACAAGCCGGAGTGGGGCGCGAACGCGGTGTTCACGCTCACCAACCGCAAGCTCAAGCCGGCGGGCTACTACAAGCTCCCGGCCGCGCAGAGCGCGACCGAGAACTGCGTCGCGCACAACGGCTCGCTGATCCCGGTGCCCGGCCGCGACATCATGGTGCAGGCGTGGTACCAGGGCGGGATCTCGGTGTTCGACTTCACGAACCCCGCGAAGCCGGTCGAGATCGCGTTCTTCGACCGCGGGCCGATGGATCCGCAGCGCCTCGCCCTCGGCGGCTACTGGTCGGCGTACTGGTACAACGGGCACATCGTCGGCTCGGAGATCGGGCGCGGCCTCGACGTCTTCAAGCTGACGCCGAGCGAGCTCCTGTCGCAGAACGAGATCGACGCGGCGATGCTGGTGAAGGCCGACGCGCTGAACCCGCAGCTGCAGACGCGCATCACGTGGCCGGCGAGCTTCGTGGTGGCGCGCGCGTACCTCGACCAGCTGGCGCGCAACAACGGCCTCTCGGCGGCGCGCCGCACGGCCGTGGCCCGCGCGCTGGACGGCGCGGAGCGGCAGCAGGGCGCGGCGCGCCGCACGGCGCTGACGACCCTGGCCACGGCGCTCGACCGCGACGCGGCGACGGCCGCCGACGGCGCCAAGGTGCGGATGCTGGCGGGCGCGGTGCGCGACCTGGCGCGCTGAGCACACGCGCCGGCCCGAACTGCAGTAGACGGGATTAGACGGATTCGACGGACAAGAGCCGGATTACGCTCCGTGTGGTGCATGGCACGTCGCCGCCACACGGGAGGTAATCCGGCTCTTGTCCGTTCAATCCGTTGTAATCCTGTCTACGCCGTTCGCCGTTCGGGCCCGGCGCGCCTTCCTTTGCCCGTGCTGCGCGCACCGATAACCTCCCCGCATGATGCGCCATCCCATCCGCACCGCCGCCGCCCTGTTCGCGCTCACCCCGCTGACGGCGCAAGCGCAGACGCCCGCGCCCACCGCCGTCGTCCGCGTCAACCAGCTCGGCTACCTGCCCACCGGGCCGAAGGTCGCCGTCGCCTGCGCGCTCGACTCCACGCCGCTGCCCCGCTTCCGCGTCGAGGACGCGCGCGGGCGCGTCGTGCAGGCCGCGCGGCCCACGCGCGAGGCGGGCGCGTTCGGACCGTGCGTGCGCACGTGGCGGCTCGACTTCGGCGCGGTGCGCGCGCCCGGCCGCTACCGCGTGGTCGCGCTGGGCGCGGCCGGCGACACGCTGCGCGTCGCGTCGCCCGTCGTGAAGATCGGCGCGGACGTCTACGACGGCGCCGCCGACGTGCTGCTCGCCTACATGCGCCAGCAGCGCTCGGGCTTCAACCCGTTCTTCCGCGACTCGGTCCACAAGCGCGACGGCCTGATCGTCGACGACAGCGCGCGCGCGGGCCAGTTCGTCAACGTCAGCGGCGGGTGGGCCGACGCCGCCGACTACCTGCAGTACGTCACGACGTCCGCCAACGCGACCTTCGTGATGCTGATGGCGTACCGCGACCACGACGCGGCGTTCGGCGACGCGCACGACGCGCGCGGCCTCGCGGGCCGCAACGGCACGCCCGACGTCCTCGACGAGGCGCGGCACGGGCTCGAGTGGCTGCTCGCGATGTTCCCGAGCGACTCGCTGATGTTCAACCAGCTCGGCGACGACCGCGACCACGCGTTCCTCGACCTGCCGACGACCGACAGCTCGGACTACGGGTGGGGGCGCGGGAAGGAGCGGCCCGTGTACCCGTGCACCGGCCGGCCACAGGGGCTCCTCCGCTACAGGAACCGCGCGACGGGCCTCGCCTCCACCGCCGGCAAGTACGCCTCCGCGATGGCGCTCGGCGCGCGCGTCTTCGCCACGCGGGATGCGGCGTTCGCGGCGCGGCTGCGCGAGCGCGCCGTCGCGGCGTACGCGCTGGGTCGCAAGCATCCGGGCGTCTGCCAGACCGCGCCGGGCAGCGCGCCCTACTTCTACGAGGAGGACAACTGGGTGGACGACATGGAGCTCGGCGCCGCCCAGCTCCATGCGCTCACCGGCGAGCGCCGCTACCTCACCGAGGCGATGGAGTACGCGCGGCAGGAGCCCGTCACGCCCTGGATGGGCGCCGACACGGCGCGCCACTACCAGTGGTATCCGTGGCACAACAACGGCCATCACGAGGTGTGGCGCGCGAAGGGCGCGACGGCGGCGGAGCGGCGCGAGGTCGCGGCGTTCTACCGCCGCGGGCTGGAGGCGGTCGCGAAGCGCGCGGAGAACGGCTTCCGCGTCGGCATCCCGTTCATCTGGTGCTCGAACAACCTGATGGCGTCGCTCGCGACGCAGGCCCACCTGTACCGCCGCATGACGGGCGACGGGCGGTTCCGCGAGCTGGAGGCGGCGGCGCTCGACTGGCTGTTCGGCGCGAACCCGTGGGGCGTGTCGATGGTGATCAACCTGCCGGCCGACGGCACGTGGGCGCGCGACCCGCACTCCGTGGTGGCGATGCAGTTCGGCCCCACGTCGCAGACGGGCGGGCTGGTGGACGGGCCGGTCTACCGCTCGATCTACCAGAACCTGCGCGGCATCGCGCTGCACGAGCCGGACGAGTACGCGCCGTTCAACACCGGGCACATCGTCTACCACGACGACCGCGGCGACTACTCGACCAACGAGCCGATCATGGACGGCACCGCGAACCTCACGTACCTGCTGGCGGCGATGACGCAGGAGACTCGCGTCTCGGGGGCGGTCAGGCGTCGCTGAGGCTCCGGCGCGCGAGACCCCTGTGGCTTATGGAGGGGTTGCGGATGCTCCGGATGCAGCGGATCGAACGGATCGCCCCTCGAAGCGCATGGAGCGTCGCCGCCACGGGGAGCGATCAGCAGCATCCGCATCATCCGGAGCATCCGCATCCCCCAATAGGCGAACAGGTCCGGCGCGCCGGACCCGAACTGCAGAGTCAGATAGGATGACAGGATGACGAGGAGCGTCCGCACCGGCGCGACGTCCCACGCGCTTCACGGAGCCTCGGGGTCATCCTGTCATCCTGTCTCATGTCGTTCAGGGTCCGGCGCGCCCGCCGTCGCGATGACCAGCACGCCCGCCAGCACCAGCACCGCGCCCGCGTAGCCGAGCGGGCGCAGCGCCTCACCCCAGACGAGGTACGCGAGCGCTGCGGCCACCACCGGCTCCATCGTGGCCACCGTCGCCGCGCGCGTCGCCGGCAGCCGCCGCAGCCCGAGCCCGTACACGTAGTACGCGAGGTACGTCGGCACGACGGCGATGAACGTGAGCACGATCCACGTCGTCGCGCTCTTCAACGCGAAGCGCACCGCGGGCAGCAGCGCCAGCGCGCCGAGTGGCAGCGCGTACGCCAGCACCGTCGGCGCCTCGTAGCGCACGAAGTAGCGCTTCCCGAACAGGTAGTAGACCGCGTACGCGAGCCCGGCGACCAGCCCCCACGCGACCGCCGCGCCGCCCAGCCGCACGCCGCCCGCCTTCGCGCCGCTGCCGAGCGCCACGAGCGCGACGCCGCCGAGCGTCAGGGCGAGCGCGGCGGCGGTGCGCGGCGTGAGGCGCTCCTTCAGCCAGAGCGCCGACGCGATCGCGACCCACGCCGGCGCGGTGTAGAGGAGGATTGCCGCCAGCGCCGCGCCGCCCGCGTTCACGGCGCGGAAGTACGACACGTAGAAGAGCGCCACGCCCACCAGCGCGAAGCCCGCGAACGCCGGCAGGTCGCGCGGCGCGACGCGCATCCGGCGGCGCGACAGCGCGTGCGCGGCGAACAGCGCGCCGCCCACCAGCG
Organism: Roseisolibacter agri; assembly: GCF_030159095.1. NCBI lineage: Bacteria > Pseudomonadati > Gemmatimonadota > Gemmatimonadia > Gemmatimonadales > Gemmatimonadaceae > Roseisolibacter > Roseisolibacter agri. The sequence goes on along the minus strand of NZ_BRXS01000005.1, from coordinate 246,175 downwards.
CGCGCCAGAAGCCCAGCTCCAGCGGCTCGACGCCGTCGCGCAGCGCGAGCCGCGCGGCCGGCCCCAGCGTGCCCCACAGCGCGGCGGCGAGGAGGATCCAGACGTAGCCCATGCAGCGAAGCTAGCGGACCCGCCGCGCGAGCCCGCGCAGCTCCTGCGCGCCCGCCGACGCCACCGCGCGCGCCACCAGCGCCACGGGCGAGCCGTTGCCGAACACGCCTGCGATCCCGCGCAGCATCCGCGGCGTGAAGCGCGCGCCCTGCCCGATCGCGTAGATCGGCTCCCACGCGTGGGGCTCGAGCCCCGCCTTGAACGCCTCCAGCCCCCGGAAGTTGTAGAAGCGTTTCCCGTGCGCGCGCAGGTGCGTCAGCGCCGCGCGCAGCCACGCCGGCTGCACGGGCGTGCCATTCGCGCCGCGCGGCGAGAGCGGCGACAGGCCCAGCGTCGCGTAGCGCGAGCCCGCGTCCGCGAAGGCGCGCATCGCCGCGTCCACCAGCAGGTGCGTCGTGCCGTTGGGCGCCTCGCGCACGCGCGGCCACTGCTCCACCAGCCAGCCGTCGCGCGCCGGCACGGGCGTCGCCACGAGGAACCCGACCACCGCTCCCTCCCGCTCCGCCACGAACACCCGCCGGTCCTCCGTGTGCCCCAGCAGATCGGGTGTGACCATGAAGCCGAGTGGCGGCAGGCCGCGAGTGGCGAGCCAGTCGTGCAGGACCGCGCGCAGCGCCGGCGCGTCGTGCGCGCGCTCGGGCGTCCATTCGACCACGCGCACGCCCTTGTTGCGGGCGCGGTGCAGCTGTGCGCGCAGCGACGCCTTGCGCCGCACGATCGTGTCCCAGCCCGCCGGGTCCCACGTCGGCTGCGCGCCGAGCCGCACGACCGCGTGGTCCGCGCGTCCGCCGAGGATCGTCTCCAGGCGCGTGCCGGCGCCGAAGAAGACCACCCGCTCGCCGTGCGCGCGCGCGTCGGCCTCCAGCTCGTCGGCGACGGCGGCGAGGCGCGGCAGCGGGCAGACCGGCGCGCCGGCCACCACGCGCACGCGGGCGTGGCGCTGGAAGCCCACCACCGCGTCGCCCGCGGCCGCGAACCAGAGCGCCATGCCCGGGTTGAGGATCTGGTAGGCGGTGGCGTTCCAGCCGTTGCGCAGCACGAGCGCGCGCGCCTCCGCCCAGCGCGGATCGGTCATCCCCAAAGCTAGCTCGTCCGCCCGTCGCGGCGGCGCGGCGCGACCGTTGCCGGGATCCCGCCCGTGCCCGACGACCTCCGCTACGTCCTCCTCCTCTTCGCGCTGTTCGTGGTGCCGCGCATCCTGCAGCGGTACCGCCTGCCGAGCGCGATCACGAGCTTCCTGCTGGGCGCCGGGGTCGCGTTCTCGGGTGCGGAGCTGATCCCGCACGGCCCCACCCTGCCGCTGCTCGCGACCTTCGGCATCGCGGCGATGTTCCTCGTCGCCGGCCTCGAGGTCAACGTCGCCGACCTGCGGCGCGGCGCGCGCGTGATCTGGGAGCACCTCGCGCTGCACGCGATCGTCCTGCTGCTCGCGGGCGTCGTGGTGACGCTGCTGCTCGGCATCGGGGCGCGGCCGGCGGCGCTCGTCGCGCTGGCGCTGTTCACGCCGTCCACCGGCTTCATCCTCAGCTCGCTGCCGCAGCTCGGCGTCAGCGTCGAGGAGCAGTTCTGGATCCGCGCCAAGGCGATCGCGTTCGAGCTGCTGGCGCTCGGCATCCTCTTCGTGACGCTGCAGTCGACGTCGGCCGAGCGGCTGGTGGCGGCGACCGCGGCGCTCATGGTGATGACGTTCGTGCTGCCGGTCGCGTTCCGGCTGTTCGCGGCGCGCATCGCGCCCGTGGCGCCGCGCTCCGAGTTCGCCTTCCTGCTGATGCTGGCCGTCGTCGCCGCGTACATCACGAAGGCGCTCGGCGTCTACTACCTGGTGGGCGCGTTCCTCGTGGGCGCGGCGGCACAGTCGTTCCGCGAGCAGCTGCCCGCGCTGTCGTCGGAGTCGCTGGTGCACGCGGTCGAGGCGTTCGCGTCGCTGTTCGCGCCGTTCTACTTCTTCTACGCGGGCACGCACCTGCGGCCGCAGGACTTCCCGCCGCGCGCGCTGCTCGTGGGCGGCGGGCTGCTGCTGGTGTGCGTGCCGCTGCGCGTGCTGCTCGTCCTCGTGCACCGCCGGGCGGCGTTCCGGCAGCCGCTGCGCGCGGGGCTGCCGGTGGCGCTCGCCCTCACGCCGACGCTCGTCTTCTCGCTCGTGCTGGCGGAGATCCTGCGCGACCGCTTCGCCGCGGCGCCGTGGCTGGTGGGCGCGCTGATCATCTACACCGCGGGCAACACGCTCGTCCCCGGCTTCGCGCTGCACGGCCGCGCCTCGGAGCTGGACGTGCTGCAGCCCGACGCGCTGGCGGAGGCGGACAATCCGGCACGGCGCTCGCGATGAAGGGGGCGTTCTCCCTCACCTCCAGGCGCGCATGAGCAGACGCTGGCCCGACCACCTGTGGATCGTCCGACACGGCCAGAGCGCCGGCAACGTCGCGCGCGACGCGGCCGACGCGGCCGGGCTGCACGTCATCGACATCGCGGAGCGCGACGTGGACGTGCCGCTCAGCGACCTGGGGAAGGAGCAGTCCACGGCGCTGGGCCGCTGGTTCGCGGCGATGGCGCCGGATGCGCGGCCCAACACGGTCATCACGTCGCCCTACCGGCGCGCGCGCGAGACGGCGGCGCTGGTGCGCGACGCGGGCGGCGTCGCGCCGCAGTCGGTCGGCAAGATCGACGAGCGGCTGCGCGAGAAGGAGTTCGGCGTCCTCGACCGGCTGACGCGCGCGGGCATCCAGCAGCGCTTCCCCGACCAGGCGGAGGCGCGCAGCCGCATCGGCAAGTTCTACCACCGCCCGCCCGGCGGCGAGAGCTGGTGCGACGTCATCCTGCGGCTGCGCAGCGTCCTCGACACGATCAGTCTGCACCACGCGCACGAGGGCTCGCGCGTGCTGATCGTCGCGCACCAGGTGATCGTGCTCTGCTTCCGCTACCTGATCGAGGAGCTGACGGAGGAGGAGATCCTCGCGATCGACCGCGAGGGCGACGTCGCCAACTGCGGCGTCACGCACTACGTGCTCGCGCCCGCGGCCGACGGCCAGGACCCGGGGCTGCGCCTCGCGGCCTACAACTTCGTCGCGCCGCTGGAGGCCACGGGCACGCCGGTCACCGCGAGCCCCGACGCGCCCGCCGCACCGCGATGAAACGCACGCCGAAGCGCGCCACGACGAGCGCGCGCGCGGTCACGCCCGCGCTGCTGCGCCGCCTGCCGCTGCCGCCGCTGGACCACGCGGGCGACAAGGAGTCGCGCGGTCGCATCCTCGCCGTCGGCGGGTGCGTGCAGGTGCCAGGCGCGATGCTGCTGGCCGGCGTCGCGGCGCTGCGCGCGGGCGCGGGCAAGCTGCAGCTGGCCACCGTGCGCGCCGCCGCGCTGCCGCTGGGGCTCGCCGTACCGGAGGCGCTGGTGGTCGGCCTGCCGACGAGTGCCGCCGGCGAGATCGCGGGCGCACGCGCCGCGGCCCCGCTGCGCGAGCACGCGGCCGCCACCGACGCGCTGCTGGTGGGTCCCGGCATGACCGCCGACCGCGCGGCGCACGCGCTGCTCGCGGCGCTGGTGCCGCGGCTGCGCGACGACGCGGTGCTCGTGCTCGACGGCGCGGCGGTGGTCGCGCTCCGGCACGACGAGGCGCTGCTCGCGCCGCTCGGCGGTCGCGTGGTGCTGACGCCGCATTCGGGCGAGATGGCGTCGCTGCTCGACGTCGCGCGCGACGCGATCGAGGCCGATGCGCCGGAGGTCGCGCGCACCGCCGCCGCGCGCTTCGGTGCGACGGTCGCGCTGAAGGGGGCCGAGAGCTGGATCGCGGCCCCCGACGGCACGCTGCTGCACTACCGCGGCAACGCGGTGGGACTCGGCACCTCGGGCTCCGGGGACACGCTGGCGGGCATCGTCGCGGGGCTGGCCGCGCGCGGCGCGAGCGCGACGACGGCCGCCGCGTGGGGCGTGTGGGCGCACGGCACCGCGGGCCGCATTCTCGCGCGCCGCACGGCGACCGTGGGCTTCCTCGCCCGCGAGCTGCTGGCCGAGGTACCCGCGCTGGTGGGGCGCGCGTAGGTGCGCTCGCCATTGCCCGTCTTGACCGGGCCATGCACTGTAGCGGGGCGGCGCCTCACGGGCGCAGCGCGCGCTCCCACCCGTGCGTGGAGGACCGATGTGGATTCCGGCCCGGTGTATCCGACTCGTCATGCAGGCGTGCCTGATCGTCGCGCTTCCCGCCTGCAGCAGGGCGGCGTCGGAGGGCACGGCTGACACGACGCGCGCGGCCGCGCTGGACACCGCGACGGTACGTCGCGCCGTGGACTCCGTGGCGGAGAGCATGACGGCTGCCTTGCTGCGGCAGGACATGGGCGGCGTCGCCGCGGGGCTGGCGGAGGACTACGTCTCACTCGAGACGCCGGGACAGATCGTGCGTGGACGGGCCGCGTACCGCACCGCCATCGACGAGATGGCGAAGGCGGGCACCTGGAGCGAGCTGGCGTTCCGCCCGGAAGGCCTCGACGTCGCCGGCGACCTCGCGGTGCGCTACGGCCGCTGGCGCATGACGTACGTACCCGCCAAGGGTGACACGATGCGCGCCGACGGCAACTTCGTGCACGTGTGGCGTCGTCAGGGGGACGGCGCGTGGCGGCTCGCGCGCGAGATCAACAACTCCGCAACGGCGGCCCCGCAGATCCCGGCGGTGGGCGTGGCGAGATAGCCCGGCGCCACCGCCGGCACGATGGACGATCTTCCGGCGGATCCCTAGCGGCAGGCCGGCGCGGGCGCCAGCTCGTCCTCGCGCTTGATCGGGGCGACGTCCAGGAACTGCACGCCCGCGGGCGTCGTCGGCGCGAGCGTGATGGCGACGCGCAGGTCGCCCTGCCCGCAGCGCAGGCGCCAGCGGCCGCGCAGCGCGTTCTCGGCGACGAGCGGTCCCTCGGGCTTGCAGTCGCCGCCGGCCTGCGTGACGAGGCGCGCGAGCGCGGCGCGGCGGCGGTCCTTCGACTCGTCGAGGAAGAGGTTCATCGCGGCGACGCTGTCGGCCAGCGCGTCGTTCCACTGCGCGACGAGCCGCGTCACCTGCGCCTGCCGCGCGAGCAGCACGGGCGCGGGCCGCGGCGCGCGCGGCTGCAGCGCGCCGGTGCGCGCCATCAGCTCCAGCGCCTGCTCGGCGACGCCGGTCCAGCCGGTGTACGTGCGGTTCCCGAGGGCGACGATGCCGACGCCGTGCTCGGGGAGCCAGCGCATCAGCGAGCCGAAGCCCGGCAGCCCGCCCGTGTGCGACACCGTGATCGGATAGCGGCACGTCTGCCCCACGCGCAGCCCGTAGCCGTAGCCGCCGCTGGTGAGCGTGATCGCGCCCGCCGCGTCGCGCACCGCGCTCGCGCCGGCGTAGCGCCACACCTGCTGCATCTCGCGCGCGGAGCTGCGCTTCAGCGGCGCGCGCTCGTCGGCGTCGCGCGCGGGCCACGCGTCCAGCATGAAGCCCACCCAGCGCGACAGGTCGCTGACCGACGTCAGCATCCCGCCCATCGGCCCGAACGAGCCGTCGGGGAGCGCGGGCTCCTCGAGCCACTGGTCGTCCTGCCGGCGGTAGCCGTGCGCCAGCCGCTGCGGCGGTACCGCGCGCGCCTCCATCCACGTGGAGCGCATGCCGAGCGGCCGCAGCACGCGCTCGGTGACGTAGCGCGTGTAGGGCATGCCGGAGACGTTGGCGACGATGCGGCCGAGGATCGCGAAGCCGAAGTTCGAGTACTCGTACGCGGTGCCGGGCGCGGTGGAGAACGGGATCCCGCTCCGCATCAGGCGCGACAGCTCGGCCTCGCTCGCGGCCAGCTGCTGGTCGCCCCACGGGTTGTCCTCGGGAAAGCCCTCGGAGTGCGTGAGCAGGTGGCGGATGGTGAGCTTCGGCGAGTCGGCGGTGGGATAGCGCAGCCCCTTCAGCTCCGGCACGTAGCGCTCGGCCGGGTCGTCGAGCGCCAGCTTCCCCGCGTCGCGCAGCTGCAGGATCGAGAGCGCGGTGAAGCTCTTCGTCATCGACGCGATGCGGAACACGGTGCCCGTGTCGACGGGGGACCGCGACGACAGCTCGCGCAGCCCCGCCGTGCCGACGTGCACGAGCCGCCCATCGACGATGATCCCGTACGCGATGCCCGGCACGAAGGTGCGCTCGGCGTGGCCACGCAGCAGCGAGTCGATCGCCGGGAAGGCGGCGCTCAGCTTCGCGAGCCGCTCGGGATCCGCGAACTGCGCGGTAGCGACGGACGGCGCGGCGGCGAGCAGCGCGCAGGCCGCGAGGGCGAGGGGACGCGTGGGCATCGGAGCGGGGGCCGGGGTGGGGAGGCTGGACGAACGATAATGCGTGGCTGCGTGCTGCGTGCTGCGTGCTGCGTGCTGCGTGGTCCACACCATCGCGCCGGACCCAGTGCCTATTGGGGAGGACGCGGATGCTCCGGATTGTGCGGATGCTGCGGATCGCTCCGCACCGGTGCATGGAGCGTCGCCCCGCGAGGAGCGATCCGAATGATCCGTTCCCATCCGGAGCATCCGCACCCCTCCCAACGGCACCATCTCCGCGGCGCGCCGACGCATCCCGATGTAGTTGATGCAGCACGCAGCACGCAGCACGCAGCACACCGCTAGCTTCTTCGCATGTCTGCCTTCAGCTTCCGCACCTCACACGACCAGGGCGCCGCCCGCCTCGGCTGGTTCTCCACCCCGCACGGCGTGGTCGAGACGCCGGCGTTCATGCCCGTGGCCACGCACGGCACCATCAAGGGCCTCTCGGTCGACGAGGTCGAGGCGGTCGGCGGCGGGATGATGCTGTCGAACGCGTATCACCTCTCGCTGCGCCCCGGCGACGCGATGGTGCGCGCGCTCGGCGGGCTGCACGCGTTCACGCGCTGGAAGGGCCCGATGCTCACCGACTCGGGCGGCTTCCAGGTCTTCTCGCTCGCCAAGCTGCGCGCCGTGAGCGAGGACGGCGTCGAGTTCCGCAGCCACCTCGACGGCTCGGTGCAGCAGTACACACCCGAGCGCGTGATCCGCATCGAGCGCAACCTGGGTGCGGACGTCATCATGCAGTTCGACGAGCTGGTGGCGGGCGGCGCGTCGGTCGCGGTCGCGCAGGCGGCCATGGAGCGCAGCCTGCGCTGGCTCGCCCGCTGCCGCGTGGAGTTCGAGCGCCTGGAGCGCGAGGGGCGCGCGCCGATCACGGAGCTGCACGCGCCGCCCGGCGCGCCCCCGCTGGCCACGCACCCCGACGACCTCGCGCCGCCGCCGCAGTCGCTCTTCCCCATCGTGCAGGGCGGCATCCATCCCGCGCTGCGCCGCGCGTCGGCGCGCGGGATCCTGAGCAGCGGCGACTGGGACGGCATCGCGATCGGCGGGCTGTCGGTGGGCGAGGCGAAGCCCGACATGCACGCGATGCTCGAGGTGTGCGACCCCGAGCTGCCGCGCGACCGCCCGCGCTACCTGATGGGCGTCGGCTTCCCGGACGACCTGGTCGAGGGCGTGCGCCGCGGCATCGACCTGTTCGACTGCGTCGCCCCGACGCGCATGGGCCGCCACGGCACCGCCTTCACGCCCGAGGGCACGGTGCAGATCCGCCGCGGCCCGTACCGCACCGACCGCCGCCCGCTCGTCGAGGGGTGCCCCTGCCCCGGCTGCACGCGCTACGACCGCGCCTACCTGCGCCATCTCTTCGTGAGCGAGGAGATGCTCGGCCCGCGGCTGCTGGCGCTGCACAACGTGGCGTTCCTCTTGACGCTGATGCGCGATGCGCGCGAAGCGCTGCGCGCCGGCACGTTCGCGTCGTGGAGCGAGGACTGGCTCGCACGCTTCCGGGAGCGCGGCAGCGCGGAGGGCGGAACGGCGGCGGACGGAAGAGCGGAGGACGATGGGGCGTGAGACGAGAGGGCGGACCCTCTAGCTCGAAGCTTCAGGCTTAAGGGGCCGCTTTACCGTCTCACGCCCCATCGTCCTCCGCCGTATCGTTCTCCGCCCCAACGTCCTCCGCCTCTCCGACCCCACTCCGTGTCCGGCACGCTCGCCGCCCTCCTCGCCTACATGGTCCTGCAGCTCGGCATCGGCGTCTGGGTCTCGCGCCGCATCGCCGACGAGTCGGACTACCTGATCGCCGGCCGGCAGCTCGGCTACCCGCTGGCGATCTTCTCGACCTTCGCCACCTGGTTCGGGGCCGAGACGATGATCGGATCGGCCGGCACCACGTACCGCGAGGGGCTGTCGATCGCGTCGGCCGAGCCGTTCGGCTACGGACTGTGCCTCATCCTGATGGGGCTCGTGTTCGCGGTCCCGCTCTGGCGCCGCCGGCTCACGACGCTGGCCGACCTGTTCCGCGAGCGCTACTCGGTGGGCGTCGAGCGGCTGGCGGCGGTCATCCTCATCCCCAGCTCGATCCTCTGGGCCGCCGCGCAGGTGCGCGCGTTCGGCACCGTGCTCTCCACCGCCGCGCCGACGCTGAACGTCGAGAGCGCGATCGCCGTCGCGGCCGGCTTCACGATCCTCTACACGGCGTTCGGCGGGCTGCTCGCCGACGCGACGACGGACCTGATCCAGGGCATCCTGCTCATCATCGGCCTCTCCGTCGTCGGCATCGCGGTCGTGACGGCGCTCGGCGGGCTCGAGGCGGTGCCGGCGGCGCTGGAGGCGGCGCGTCAGGCGCGCGCGCTCGCCGCGCCGGCGGTCGCGCCGCCGTGGCTGGAGGTCGCGGAGGCGTGGGCGATCCCCGTGTGCGGCTCGGTGATCGCGACGGAGCTCGTGGGCCGCGTGATCGCGACGCGGACGCCCGCCGTCGCGCGCAACTCGTCGCTGGCGGCGGGCGCGCTGTACGTGAGCGTCGGCATGATCCCGGTGTTCATCGGGCTCGTGGGCGCGACGCTGCTGCCCGGCCTCGCCGACGCGGAGGCGCTGCTGCCGACCATCGCGCAGCGGCTGCTTCCCACCGTCGGCTTCGCGGTCTTCGCCGGCGGCATCATCTCCGCCATCCTCTCCACGGTCGACAGCACGCTGCTGGTGTCGTCGGGGCTGATGTCGCACAACCTCGTGGTGCCGCTGCTCGGCATCACCGACGAGGCGCGCAAGGTGCGCGTCGCGCGTCTGGGCGTGCTGGCGTTCGGCGCCGCGGCGTACCTGCTCGCGCTGCGCGCCGAGGGCGTGTTCGCGCTGGTGGAGCAGGCGTCGGCCTTCGGGAGCGCGGGCGCGCTCGTCACCGTCTGCTTCGCGCTCTTCACCTCGCTCGGCGGCCCGCGCACCGCGGCGGCGACGCTGATCGCAGGGACCGTGTCGTACCTCGTGGCGAACGCCGCGGGCGCGAGTGCTCCTTTCCTGCTGTCTCTCGCCAGCGCACTGGGTACGTACGTGGGGGGTGTCGCGCTCGGAAGGATCGTTGGCGGTGCGGCGGAGGACGGAACGGCGGAGAACGGTGAAGCGGAGAACGTGACGGCGTGAAACGATGAAGCGGACGCTTCGAGCCTTGAGCTCAACGCGTCCGCTTCATCGTTTCACGCTCTTCCGTCCTCCGCGGTCACGTCCTCCGCGGTTCCGTTTTCCGCGGTTCCGTTCTCAGCTCTTCAGGCGCCCCTGCAGCGCGCCCTGCTGAGCCCCCAGCGTCCACCGACCCGTCACGCGGCTCTTCGCCGCGCTCCCGTTCTGCCGGTGCAGCACGAGCTCGAGCAGCCCCGACTCGGTGTCGGCGTGCAGCACGAGGTCCGAGCCCTCGACGTTGACGATGAGCGGGATCGCGCTGCCGTCGGTGGCGCGGCGGAAGCTGGCGACCAGCGCGCCGGCCGAGTCGGCGACGACGACCTTGGCGGGCATCGTGCGGTCGGGGAGGCCGACGCGCAGCTCGTACGTGGCGACGGGACGCGGCGTCGCGGCCATCGCGTTCTGGGCCGCCGCGGGCGCCGCGGCGAGGCCGACGCCCACGGCGGCGGCCAGCATGGACAGATATGTGTGCGCGCGCATGTGAGTAGCTCGCGTGAGGTGTGATGATGGGACGAGCGCCTGCGAATCCGCCTACGGGCGCGGGTTTTCGCGGGTTTCGGGTCGGGGGCGTGAGGCGTGCGTGAGGCGTGCGTGAGGCGTGCGTCATGAATGCGACGCGCGGCCGACGCCACCCAGGGTCAAACGACCCCGCGGGCCGCGAGGTCACTGCGGCGAATCGGTGCGCTACGCGGCGCGCGCCGGTGCGTCGCCGAGGGGTCCGCGCGTGAGCGCGGTCGCGTCCTCCAGCACGTCGAAGCGCTGCACGCGCAGGTCCGACTGGAACGGCGCGGTCGCGAGCCGCGCGGCGAGCGGGCCCGCGAGGTACGCGGCCAGCGACGCGTCGTCGTCGAACAGGTAGACGCCGCCCGCGCGCGCCTGCACCGCGTCGACGAGCCAGATCTTCCAGCGAAGACCCGGGATGGAGGCGTAGTGGGGCGCCGCGTCGGCGACGATGCGCGCGAAGTCGGCGACGGGAACGCGCAGCGCGAAGGTGACCTGGAGGATCGGCATGGGAGGCTCCCGCACGAGGATCGGGTGTCGGCGCGGGACCAGCGTCGTCACCGCCGCCATCGGGAGATGCGCGATCCACGCGCGCGATGCGACACCGCCCGCGACCCGCGCGTCGCGCGCGGCGTCGTCAGCCGCGCGCGTCCTCGTCCCTGTCGTCCCGCGCGCGCCGGCCGTCCGGGTTCAGCACCGACCGGCCGCGGCGCGTGAGGCGGCGCTCGACGCGCGTCAGCCAGCGCAGCGTCGCGAACGTCATCAGCGACGCGACGATGGCGAGCTCCCACCGTCCGTGGCCCGCCGCGGCGCCCAGCGCGCCCGTCATCCAGATGCCCGCGGCCGTCGCGGTGCCGTGCACGCGCTGCCGGCTCTTCAGGATCGCGCCGCCACCGATGAAGCCGATCCCCTGCATCAGCCCCGCGATCAGCCGCGCGTGCGCGTCCGCGTGCGGCTCGCTCGTGTCGCCCGTGAACGAGCGGCCCAGCAGCACGAACGCGCAGCTCGCGGCCGCGACCAGCGGGAAGGTGCGCAGCCCCGCGCTGCGCGACTCGCGCTCGCGCTCCCACCCGATGGGGATCGCGAGCGCGAAGGCGCCGGCCAGCTGCAGCAGGTATTCGAGGGCGAGTCGCCAGTTCATGCCCGCGTCGTCACTGCCGATGTCGTGCCGCGATCGCGGCCAGCCGCGCCTGGATCTCGCGCTCGGGCAGCCAGCGGCCGCGCACCATCACGCCCGCGCGGCGCGTGAGGTTCGCGACGTCGGCGAGCGGGCTCGCGTCCAGCAGCAGCAGGTCCGCGCGATGGCCCGGCGCGACGGCGCCGAAGCGATCGGACTTCGCGAAGTACTCCCCCACGCGCGTCGTGCCGGACGCCAGGATCTGCTGCGGCGTCATCCCCGCCTCGCGCATGCGCAGCAGCTCGCGGTGCAGCGAGAAGCCCGGGACGCTGAACTGCTGCGGCGCGTCGGTGCCCATCAGCACGCGCACGCCGCCGTCGCTCAGCGCCTTCAGCAGCTGCATCCGGTTGTCGATCACGCGCCGGCCCACCGCGCGGTCCATCTGCGGGCTCGCCATGCGCTGCGTGTGGAGGCTCGTCCACTGCGCGACCGTCGCCTTCGGCATGTACTGCAGCTCGGGATACGCGGTCACGGTCGCGACGTCCGCGGTGCCGTACAGCACCTCCCACAGCGCCATCATCGGCACCACCCACACGCCGGCGTCCCGCGAGCGCTTCACGACGTCCGCCAGCGCCGCGGCGTCGAGCGGCCCCTGGTCGCCCTTCAGCTGCTCGATGTAGCCATCGAGGTGGTCGAACGTCTCCTGCCCCATGTCGATCGCGTGCAGCAGCCCGACCTCCGCCGGCACGTGCCCGCCGAAGCGCATCCCCTCCGCCCTCGCGGTGCGCGCCATCGCGTCGTACTCGTCGCGCGTCAGCCCCGGGTGCACCTTCAGCAGGTCCCACCCCTCGGCCTTCTGCGCCTTGACCATCCGCACCGCGTCGTCCGGCGAGTTGACCGAGTTGCCGTTGAAGCTCGGGCCCGCGAGGTAGAGCGTCGGCGCGACGACGTCGCCGCGCCGCGCGCGCTCGCGCAGCGCCAGCTGTCCGGGCGCGCCGAGCATGCCGCGCACCGTCGTGATGCCGTTCGCGACGTAGAGGAACAGCACGTCGTCGGTCAGCTGCGCCGGCGCGTTCGGCGGCGGCACGTGCCCGTGCATCTCGGCCAGCCCCGGCACGAGGAACTTCCCGCGCCCGTCCACGCGCGTCGCGCCGCCCGGCACCGCCGTGCGCGCGGCCGGCCCCACGGTGACGATGCGGTCGCCCTGCACCACCACCGTCTGGTTGGCGAGCGGCCCGCGGCCGTCCATCGGGATGACCGTGACGTCGACGAACGCGGTGGTCGCGGGCGCCGGCTGCGCGACGGCGAGCGTCGGGAGCGCGAGCAGCGCGGCCCCCGCGAGACGGCGGCGGACGCGAGGCGGGATCGTGGGCACGGGAGCTCTCCTGCGGGTGAGGGGCGCGTGGGTGCCCCACGCTACCACGCCGCACGGGCCGCCGGCCAGCGCGCCGCGCGTCAGACGATCGTTCGGACCGTCGTTCAGACGCCCACCGCGTGCGTCTCCGCCTGCCCTGCCTCGCCGATCGTCGACGACTCGGGCGCGCTCGCGCGCAGCGTCGCGGCCAGCGCGGCGATGATCGCGCCCGTGGCCACCACGACCGCTAGCCCCACGCGCAGCGACGACCACTCGGCGACCAGCCCGATCACCGGCGGGCCGGCGAGGAAGCCCGTGTACCCGAACGTGCTGACGGCGGCGATCGCCGTCCCCGCCGTCTGCCCCGGCATCCGCCCCGCCGACGCGAGCACCGTCGGGAAGACGCTCGACAGCCCCGCGCCCACCGCGCCGAAGCCCACCACCGCGGCCCACGGCGACGGCACCGAGAGCGCGATCCCCAGCCCGATCGCGGAGAGCAGCCCGCCGGCGCGCACGAGGCGCGCGGGGCCCATGCGCAGCGTCAGCGCGTCGCCCACCGCGCGCCCGGTCGCCATCGCCAGCGAGAAGGCCGCGAAGCCGGCCGCCGCGAGCCCCGGCCCTGCGCCCGCGACGTCGCGCAGATAGACGGCGCTCCAGTCGGCCATCGCGCCCTCGCCGAACAGCACGCAGAACGCGACGACGCCGAGCGCCAGCAGCGCGCGCGTGGGCCGCGCGAACGCGGGCCCGCCGGGTGCGGCGTCGGCCGTCGCGGGCAGCAGCCGCGTCCCCGCGAGCCAGCCGACGAGCGCGATCATCGCCGCGACGATCCCGAGGTGCGGCGCGAGCCCCAGCCCGCGCGCCGCCGCGAGCCCGCCCGTCGCCGCGCCCACCAGCCCACCGAGCGAGAACAGCGCGTGGAAGCTCGCCATGATCGGCCGTGCGTAGCGGCGCTCGACGGTGGCGGCCTGCGCGTTCATCGCCACGCCCATGACGCCGCTCGTCGCGCCGAGCAGCACGAGGGCCGCGGTCAGCGCGACGAGTCCCGTGGCCAGCGGCGGCAGCGCGAGCGACGCCGCGAACGCCAGCACGCCCGCGCGCGTCACGGGCCGGCTGCCGTGGCGCGCGATCAGCCCGCCCGCGAGCGGCATCGCGACCAGCGCGCCGACCGCGACGCCCAGCAGCGCCATGCCCAGCTGGCCGACGCCGATCCCCAGCCGCTCCTGCACCGCGGGGATGCGCACGACCCAGTTGGCGAACCCCGCGCCGTCGAGGAAGAACACCGTCGCCACCGCGACGCGCGCCGTGCGCACCGATCGGTCGCGCATCGTCACGCGGCCGAGCCGATGGTGAGCCAGTCGGTGCGCACCTTGTTCCGCTCCTGGATCGTCAGGCCGTGGCGCTCGAACAGCGCGCGCACCTGGCCCGGCGCGTAGCCGAGCATCTCCTCCAGCACCGGCACGAGCACGCTCAGCGCGTCGTCGCTGATGACCGTGCGCCGCGCGATCTCGGCGATGTGTCGCGCTTCGGAGACCGCGATCGTGAGCCCGTCGCCGCGGTTGACGTGGAGCATCACGTGCAGGTCGGAGCTGCCATCCCCCACGTACACGACGCGCTCGCGCGGCACGCCCAGCGCCGAGCGCAGCGCCTCCACCGCCGCGACCTTGCCGTAGCCGGCGGCCACGCGCTCCACGGCCGCGATCTCGCCGGTGTCCGCGTCGTAGGCCAGGCGGGTGCCGACGACGTGGCTCGCCGGCACCAGCCCGTCGAGCGCCGCGAGCACGATCTCCTCGGGCGCCGCCGACACGACGTGGAAGTCGAACGTCGCGTCCTCGATGCCGGTCGCCAGCAGCTCCGCCAGCCGCGCGATGTTGCGCTTGAGGCGGATCGTGCGGCCGACCGCGACCAGGTCGTCGCGCCGCACGCGGCGGAACTCGGGATCGTGGCGCAGCAGGTACGCCAGCTCGGCGCCCTCCTGCACCAGGTTGAGGCGTGACAGCCCCGCGACCTTCTCGTCGAAGCGCGCGATGCCGAGCATCTCGCTCAGCAGGCGGCCGGAATCGTTGAAGCTGAGCGTCTGGTCGAAGTCGCTCACCAGCAGGTAGCGCCTGTGCATGTCGGGCACCCTCCATCGTGTCCCACGAAGGGGTAGGGCGTCCGGGCGCGCGCGTCCAGTGGCCGCGCATTCATCGCGCGCGTGTACGAATTCAGCGTCGGCTGGACGGCGGCACCAGGCCCTTCATGCGCATGTACGTGATGATGTTGCCGTAGTGCTCCCCGTTGTGCACGGCGTTGAGCGCCAGCACCTGCGCGCGCGACTGCCGCTGCCCGAACAGCTCGACCGTCGCCGCCGTCGCGGCGGCCGGCTGCGCGTACGCGCGCGCGCAGTACGCGGTGGACGCCTTGAGCGCCTGCACGAGCGCGGCCTTCGTCGTCGCGCTCCTCTCGATCTCGTCCTCGGCCCGCGCGGGCTCGCCGAGGGCGGCCGCGCACATCATGTACTGCGCGCCGGCGACGTGTCCGACCAGCTGCCCGAACGTGCGCACCGTCTCGACGGGCCGGTACGCGTAGTCGGCCTCCGACAGCTCCTCCGCCGCGGCGGTGACGAACGCCGTCACCTGCTCCCACTGCGCGCGCATCGCGGCCACACCCGCGTCGGCGGCCGGTGCGGCGGAGCCACCGTCCTTGGACACGGGTTGCTGGGCCTGCGCGGCGGCAGGGAGGACGAGCGCGAGGACGAGCACGAGGGCGGGACGGCGCATGGAACGCTCCGGGTGTGGGGTGGGAAGTGCGGCGGGACGAACTTCGGGTGCCCGCGCGCCGCTGTCCACCCGCCGTGCGCCGTCAGGCCACCGGCACGTCGTCCGGGATCGCCAGCAGCGTGACGCCCGCGACGTCCAGCCGCACCATGCCCGGCGTACGCGCGACCCGCAGCATCGCCAGCCCGCAGCCCGGGCAGCGCAGCACGACACCCATCGCGTGGCCGTAGGCCAGCAGCGCGCCCACGGGCCGTGCGTCGCCGCAGCCCGCGCACGTGGCGCGCGCGACGGTCACGTCCTGGCTGAACACCTCGCGCAGCGCACCCGCGGCGGCGTTGCCGTCCAGGCGCATCTCCTCGGTGAGCATGACGCTTCCTCCGGTTGCAGGACGTCGACCCGGCGCGATCAGCCGCCGGTGGGCCCGAAGCGCTCGGTGCGCACGCGCGCGGGATCGTGGCCGATCGCCACCAGCAGCGCGGCCACCGACTCGACGAGCGGCGTCGGCCCGCACACGAACGCGAGCGGTGCGTCGGCAGCCGGCCACGCCACCGCGTCGAGCATCGCGCGGTCGATGCGCCGATGGTGCTGCGCCCAGTCGACGGGCGTCGTCTCGCGCGTCAGCGTGTACACGATCCCGACCGCCGGCGCGGCGAAGCGCGCCAGCTCGTCGCGGTAGATGACGTCCGCCGCCGTGCGCGCGGAGTAGAGCAGCCGCACGGGCACGCGCGCGCGCCGCGCGGCGTCGGCGTGGGCGTGGTGCCGCAGCATCGCCATCAGCGGGACGACGCCCGAGCCGCCGGCCACCAGCAGCAGCGGGCCGCCGTCGTGCACGTCCCACGCGAACCAGCCGCCGATCGGGCCACGCACCTCCAGCCCGTCGCCCGCGCGCAGCTCGCCCGCCAGGTACGGCGAGACCTCGCCGTCGTCCAGCCGCTCCACCGTCAGCGCGACGGTGCGCTCCTCCGGCGCCGACGCGATGGAGTACGAGCGCTGCGCCTGGTAGCCGTCCTCCGCCACCAGCCGCACGTCCACGTGCTGGCCCGCGCGATGGCCCGGCCAGTCCGGAACGTCGAGCACCAGCGTGCGCGCGCGCGGCGTCTCGTCGCGCACGGCGACGACCGTCGCGACGCGCCATTCGAGCCGCGCGGGCGCCGTGCGCCGCGCGACGTCCGGCACGCCCTCAGGGATCGCCCTGATACCGCTGCTCACGCCACGGGTCTCCGCGATCGTGGTAGCCCAGCTCCTCCCAGAACCCGCGCGCGTCGTGCGCCAGCAGCCGCAGCCCGCGCACCCACTTCGCGCTCTTCCAGAAGTAGAGGTGCGGGATCAGCAGCCGCGCGGGCCCGCCATGCTCGGGATCGAGCGGCGCGCCGTCGTGGCCGAACGCGATCCACGCCTTCCCGCCGGTGACGTCGGCGAGCGGCACGTTGGTCGTGTAGCCGCCGTCGCAGAACGCGAGCACGAACGCGCCGCCCGAGACGCCCTCGTTCGCCGCGGCGGCGAGCAGCACGTCCACCGACACGCCCTCCCACCGCGTGTCGAAGCGCGACCACTTGGTGACGCAGTGGATGTCGACGGTCGGCGTCTCGCGCGGCAGCGCCATCAGCTCGTCCCACGTCCACCGCGCCGACCGGCCGTCGAGCCCGCGGATCGCGAAGTCCCACTCGGCCAGCGGCGTCCGGGGCGTCGGGCCGGCGGACAGCACGGGGAAGTCGCGCGTCTCGTACTGGCCGGGCGGAAGGCGGCCCGCGGGCGTCTGCAGCCGGCGCCCGCGGAAGCCGCGGGCGATGAACGGCTGATCGGGCATCGTCGCGCCTCCGGTCGTGAGTCGTCCCGTGACGCCTCCACCCTCGCGCCGCCGACCCGCGCACGCAAGCTCAGCGCAGCGGCTTCGCGCCGTCGCCCGGCGTGAAGAGCACTGTCTCGCGCCGCCCGTCGTAGCTCGCCTGCACCACGTTCACCTGGTCGCTGAACACCTCGGTCAGCAGCGCGTGCCGCACCCGCCCGCCGGCCGGCGACGCGGACGCCGCCGCGCGCAGGCAGAGCAGCAGCACGTCGCCCTCGCGGCGCGCGCCGCACCAGCGCAGCGCGATCGGCCGGCCGGTCCGGTCGGCGAGCGCGAACCGCGCGCCCACGTAGCGCTGCATCGCCGAATCCGGCGGCACGACGACGGCGCCGCCGCTCGCCGGGACCCCGCGCGTCACGACCGACGCGAAGTCGTCCGCGAACACGCGCACGCCGACCTGGATCACGCGCGTGGCGGGATCCCACGTCAGCTGCGCGACCGACGAGTGCAGCGGATGCGCCTCGCCCAGCAGCATCGCCAGCAGCGGGAGCGCGCGCGCGATCACGGCGCGGCCTCCGGCTCGCGGCGCAGCGTGTCGAGCACCGCGCGCGCGGTGTCCGGCCCCGCGTGATCCCACCACGCCGACACGGCCAGCGCACGCGCCAGATACGAGCGCGCGGCCCGCGCGTCGCCGTCGGCGCGCGCGATCATCCCCGCGTGGTAGAGCAGCAGCGCGTCCTGCGTCCCCAGCGCGAGCGCCGGCGCCATCGCGGCGCGCGCCTCCCGCACGCGTCCGTTGCGGTAGAGCGCCCACGCCAGCACGTCGTGCCCGTACGCGTCGCGCCGCGTCGCCAGCTCGGCCCGCGCGGCGTCGAGCACCTGTGGCAGCTGCCGGCCGTGGTCCAGCAGGAAGAGGCTCCACGCACGGTGGTACGCGCCCGGCTGCCGGCCGGCGGCGACCTCCATCGTGCGCGCGTGCTCCGCGGCCCGCGCGCTGTCCCCGCGCGCGGCATACGCATCGCTCATCACGCCGAGCGTCGCCGGGTCGAGCGCGATGCCGACGGCGCGCTCACCGTGCGCGATCGCGTCGTCCCACCGGTGGCGCGCCGCCATCAGCCGCGCCACCGCGGCGTGCAGCCGGTGGTCCTCCGGCGACGCCGCGAGCCCCGCACGCAGCGCGCGCTCCGCCGATCGCGCGCGGCCCTGCCGCAGCTCGAGGTCGGCCACGCGCAGCTGCCACCACGCGACCCGCTCGCGCGGCACGCCGGGCTGCGACAGCGCGACCGCGCGCGCGCGATGCAGCAGCACGCGCGCGGTCGCGCTGTCGCCGCGCAGCTCGGCCCACCGCGCGAGCGTCGGCGCGACGATGCCGGACGTGCGCGCGCGCCCGTCGATCGAGTCCAGCGCCGCGCGCGCGCAGGCGTAGTCACCCAGCTCCAGGCACGCCTCGCCGAGCAGCGCGCGGTGGGCGGCGACCCACGGCGCGGCGGCCGAGAGCGGCGCCGCGACGCCGCGCGCGTCGGCGAAGCGGTGCTGCGACATCAGGCTCGACGCGAGCGCGACGGCCGCCGCCTCGTTGTGCACCGTGCGCAGCGCCAGCGACGCCCGCGCCGACCGCTCGGCGCGCAGCACGTCCGCGAAGTCCGCCGTCTCGCGCGAGCGCTGCAGGTACAGCGCGGCCAGCGTCGCGCGATCGATCGCGCTCTCCGGATCGCCGGCCGCGCGCGCCTCGTAGAACGCGACGTCGCGCGTGCGAACCTCGCGCTCCGCGGCGGCCGACGCCGTCGCCTCGCGCTCGTGCGTCGCGCGCTCCATCGCGAGCAGGCGGCGCGTCGTCCACCAGCCGCCGCCACCACCGACCGTGAGCGCGAGCAGCAGCCCCGCGCCGAGTCTCCGCCCGTTCATCCGTCACTCCTGGCGCGGTCCGCGCGGCCTCACAGCGTCGGGGAGGCGAGGTACGGGAACGCGTTCGAGAACGGCTTGTCGTTCGCGCCCACGTTGTCCGTGCACAGCGGCAGCGCGCCCGGTGCGCAGCTCGCGCCCGCGGGGCTCAGCAGGCTGCTGAAGATCGCGATCAGCCCGACGTCGACGACGTCGTCGGTCAGCTTGCGGCCGCCATAGCCCTCGGCCAGCGCCCACGAGAGCCAGCCCGCGGTGCTCGCCGGCTTCGACGCGTCGACGACCAGCATGTCGGGATAGAGCACGCCCGACACGGTCTGCGCGTAGGCCGCCGGACGGCCCGCGACGCCGGTGATGAACTGGTCCGTCTGCGGACGGAACGTCGCGGTGTTGTAGGGCTGCGTGCGGTTGTACGCCTCGTGCTGCGCCTTGACGATCGTGACCTCGCTGACCAGCGGGTTGCCGAGGAACTCGACCTGATCGTAGACGACGTCGCTGGCGGGATTGCCGGCGGCGAGCATCCCGGCGTCGGGACCGCTCACGCCGCTCGTGTTCGTGTCGGCGCATCCGGCGGCGACGAGCGCCAGGGCCGCGACGGCCGCCCACTGCATGGATTTCGACATGGCTCGCGTGCTCCTCGGGCGTGGGGTGTCGGCGTGCGGGCGCATTCAGCTCGCCCCGCCCGTGCGGGCGCGACTCGTCGTGCCCCACACGCCGAAGCGCTGCTGCTGGCCGTTGGTGAGCTCCTTGAGCGGCAGCTCGATCACGATCGCGAGGTCGTTGAGCCCGCGGACGAAGTCGACCGCGCTGCCGGCGGGCCGGAACGTCAGCGGCCCCTGCGTGATCGTCGACAGCGGGCCCGACTCCGGCTTCCGGTCGGGCAGGATGCGGAAGAACGCCTCGAGGTCGATGAAGAACGGATCGTCGCGCGGGCCGGCGAACACCTGCATCCCGTCCGCGCTGCCGAGCACCTGGTTCACGGGCCCCTCGACCTCGCGTCCGCCCTCGCTGCGCAGCAGCGTGTTGGCCGTGCCGACCTGTCGCGGCTTCGCGGGGCCGCGCACGTGCACGCGCTGCGCGCCGGGCCCGCCGGTGAACGTCACCTGGAGGACGAGGTCCTCGCGGGCGTCGCCGGTGTTGTCGATCTTGAGCTGGTAGAGGATCTGGCTCTCGTCGCCGAAGCGCGCGGTGGGCGTGCCCGCGGGCGTGAGCGGCGACGACGTCCCGAGCACGAGCGCGACGCGATCGGGGCTCGAGCCGGGGAAGGCGTAGACGTCGTTGACGTCGTAGCGCGGGTTGAACTCGACGAACGCGGTGTCCTGGTGGTCCGACGCGACGACGACGCCGGCCACGACGGTGGTGGCGAGCAGTGCGGCGGTCGTCGCCCTGATCGTCCGCCCGCGTGAGCGTGGGCTGCGCATGGGCTCTCCGGCTGCGTGGGTGCGGGAGCGGTCCTCGCTCCCCGAGGCGGCCTGGAGTGCCGATGCCGGACGCGGCGGCGGCGACAGGCCGTGGTGGGTGCGTGCGTGTGGGCTACGCCACCGACTCACGGCCGGATTGGAAAGAGCTGCGTGCTGCGTGCCGCGTGCTGCGTGTGGGCTCCTGCCCTCGGCAGTCGATGCCATGCCCGGCCTGCCCGAACTACTCGAGGGGGATACGGATGCTCCGGATGAGCCGGATCATCCGTGAACGGCGAACGGCTTTGACAGGATTGGACGGATTGAACGGACAGGAGCCGGATTACCTCCCGTGTGGTGGCGACGTTCTACGTGCCACGCGGAGCGTAATCCGGCTCCTGTCCGTCTAATCCGTTGTAATCCCGTCCAATGCCGTTCGGGTCTGGCGAGCCGATGTCGGCCACGCAGCACGCAGCACGCAGCGTTACTCCGGCGCCATCTCCCACCCCGCCGGCGCCGGCGACAGCGCGTGGTACTTCACGCTCCGCCGCGGCTCCGCCATCATCGGCTCCACCGCGTCGCGCCACGTCGCGTAGTGCGCGGTCGCCTTGTGCCGCGCCGGGTCCTCGCTCGTGCGATAGATCTCGACCAGCACGAAGCGCGTCGGGTCGTCCTGCTGCTGCACGACGTCGAAGCGCACGATGCCCGGCTCCTCGCGGCTGTGGCGCGCGTTCTCCAGCGAGGCCCTCGCGAACGCGTCGACGGCGTCGGGCTTCACGTGGACGTGCACGTGGACGATCAGCATGGCGGCTCGGAGTGAGGGTCGTCGGCCGGCGGCGCGCCGTCCAGCGCGCGCGCGAGCAGCGCGAGCAGCGCGCGCGGCTCCACCGGCCGTGGGTTGGGATACGGACGCGCGGTCGCCAGCGTCACCGCGCGATCGAGGTCGGCCTCGCGAAGGCCGAGCGCGCGCAGCGACGTGCGCGTGCCCGCGGCGTGCGCGACGTCCGCCAGCAGCGCGTGCAGCGCGCGCACTGCGTCGTCGGTCCCGAGCGCGCGCGCGGCCGCATCCATCGCGTCGCGCGCGGCCGGCGCGTTGTACGCCACCGTGTGCGGCAGCATCACCGCGTGCGTCTCGGCGTGCGGCAGCCCGAAGCTCCCGCCCAGCACGTGGCAGAGCTTGTGGTGCAGCCCCATCGTCGAGGCGCCGAGCGCGAGGCCCGCGAGCCACGCGCCATACAGCGCGCCGGTGCGCGCGGCGAGGTCGTCGGGCGCGCGCACGACGCGCGGGATCGCAGTGGCCAGCGCGCGCAGCCCCTCGGCCGCCAGCAGCGCGACCACCGGGTTCACGTCGGGCGCGTACAGCGCCTCCATGCAGTGCGCGATCGCGTTCAGCGCGCTCGGCCCCGACACCGCGGGCGGCAGGTCGAGGGTCAGCGCCGGGTCGTAGAGCACCGCGCGCGGCCGCACGCGCTCGTCGCGCCCGGTCTCCTTCGCGCCGTCGCGCGTGACGCCCCAGATCGGCGTCATCTCGGAGCCCGAGTACGTGGTCGGCACCGCGACGCTGCCCGGCCCGCCCGCGAGCGCGATCGCCTTCGCCATCCCGATCGCCGATCCGCCGCCGATCGCCACCACCAGGTCCGCGCCCACGTCGCGCGCGTTCGCGGCGACGGCGTCGGCGACGGCG
The DNA here is from genome assembly GCF_030159095.1 of Roseisolibacter agri. Taxonomy (NCBI): domain Bacteria; kingdom Pseudomonadati; phylum Gemmatimonadota; class Gemmatimonadia; order Gemmatimonadales; family Gemmatimonadaceae; genus Roseisolibacter; species Roseisolibacter agri. Next base: position 224,104 of record NZ_BRXS01000005.1, on the reverse strand, counting down.
GCGGGCACGTGCATCACCGCCCGCCGGTCGAGCCCCGCCAGTCGGGCGCCCAGCAGCGCCGATGCGCGCTCCACGAGGGCGGCGCGCCCCGCGCTCGCGACCAGCAGCACGCGCCGCGCGCCCAGCTCGTCCACCACGGACGGCAGCCGCTCGAGCGCGCCCGCGCCGAAGACCACGCGGGCCGGCATGGGCGCGACCGTGAAGCCGCCGCGCAGCAGGGCGTCGGTGAGGGGGGCGGGGCTGGACGGACCGCTCATGGCGCCTGGGTTCATGGCGCCTCAAGTATACCCGGCGCGCGCGACGACCGTCCCCGCACGAGTGGTGCGGGGACGGTCGTCAGATCGGCGGCCGCTGGCGGCGCCTCAGACCGTGAGCGCCGACGCGAGCTCCAGCTCGCGCTCGGCCAGCTGCTCGCGCAGGAAGCGCGACTGCGGGTCGTCCCGGTCGCGCGGCGGCAGCGCCTGCCGCACGTCGCGCAGGTCCCTCAGGTACCGCGCCTCACGGATGGCCAGCAGGTTCTCGATGTAGGCCGCAGCGGTCATGCGGAGCTCTCCCGGGTCAGGGGTCTGTCGGCCGCACATGCAGGCCCGGGGCCACGGCCGGCCGCGAGGCCCGACTGCCCCACCCTCGCCTCCGCCATGTCCGGCGCCGCCGGGGAATGCTACTATCGGCCGGTCGGACTCCAGCCGCCCCCCTCGCCGGCAGGTGAGCCATGCCCCTGCAGGACCCCACCGCCTGGATGGACGACCTCAACGTCTACCTCGACGACGAGGAGGTCGCCAGCACCGCCGCCCTCTGGGAGCCCGAGCTGCTCTACCGCGGCTCGCGCGTCGGCGCCGCCCTCTGGCTCGCGGTCGTCGGCCTCGTCGCCGGCGTGCTCGGCGCCGTCACGTTCAGCCCCGGCATCCGCGGCTCGCTCGCCGCGTTCGGCGCGTACCTGCTCGCGGTCCTCGTCGTGCTGCGCGCCGTGGGCCCGCTGACGCGCCGCCTGCTCGACGCGTCGATGACCTTCCACGCGAAGTCCACGGTCTTCTGGGCCGTGCTGCTGGCGGCGGCGGCGATGCTCGGCGCCGCGCGCGACGCGACGTGGGCCGCGTACGCCATCAGCGTCGGCGGCGGCGTGCTGCTCGGCATCGTCCACGGCGGCAACACGCCGCGCACCGTCCGGCGCGAGGACGCCTGGATGATGGCCGCGCTGCCGCTCGCGCCGCTCTGCACGGGCGTGGCCACCTGGGTGCACCGCAACGCGCTCGGATCGATGGGGAGCATCGCGGCGGCCGCGGTGGCGGGCGCGATCGCCGGCGCGTACTTCGTGCCGATGTCGGCGCTGCTGGCGTGGTCGCGCAACGAGGCGCACGGGCTCGCGCAGCTCGCGAAGCTCTACCTGCACAACGAGAACTTCGCGGCGCGCGCGGTGGCGTGCCTCGACCGCGCGATCGCGCTCGCGCCGGACGACGCGGAGCTCTACAACCTGCGCGGCACCGCGTACTCCAAGCTCGACGACGCCGAGCGCGCGGCGGCCGACTGGGCGCGCATGACGGCGCTCCTGCCGCAGCGCGCGGAGCCGATCATGAACCTGGGCGTCGACCACCTGCGGCGCGGGCAGCTCGACCGCGCCGTGGAGCTGCTGGAGCACGCGCTGCAGCTCGACGGCAACGACGCGACCATCCACAGCAACCTCGGCGCGGCGCTGGAGCGGCGCGGCGACCTCGATCGCGCCATCGCGCACTACGACCACGCGATCGCCATCCGCCCGCGCTACCCGAACGCGTTCGCCAACCGGGCGTTCGCGCACTTCCGCCGCGGCGACCACGCACGGGCGGTGGCGGACTGCGAGCGCGCGCTCACGCTGCAGCCGCACTTCGCCAACGCCGCCGTCAACCGCGCGCACGCCCTCGGCGCGATGGGCGAGCACGCGGCGGCGGCGCGGAGCTACCGCGAGGCGCTCGAGATGGACCCGTCGCCGGAGGTACGCGAGGAGGCGCTGCGCGGGCTCGAGGCGCTGGGCGCTGCCGCCGACGACGACTCGGCGCCGTCGTGACGCGGCCGGCGCGCGACACGTCGCCGTGGCGGCTCGCGCTGCTCGTCGCGGAGGGCTACGCCTGGCTGCTGGGCATCGTCGCCGCGTTCGCGGGCGTGGTCGCGTTCCTCGCCTGGGGCCTGCTCGCGCGCCGTCCGATGGTGGCGGTCGTCGCGCTCTTCGTCGGCGTGCCGTCCGTGCTCGTCACCGCGGCGGCGATCCGCGCGCTCTTCTTCCGGCTCCCCGCGCCGCGCGGCGTGGCGCTCGCGCCCGGCGACGCGCCCGCACTGGCGGCCGAGGTGGAAGCGCTCGCGCGCGCGATGGGCGCGCCGCGCGTGGAGCGCATCGTCGTCACGACCGCGTTCAACGCCAGCATCGTGCAGACGGGCTTCCCGTTCGGCCGCCCGCGCGGCACGCTGCTGCTGGGCTTCCCCGTGCTGGCGACGCTGTCGGTCGCGCAGCTGCGCGCCGTCGTCGCGCACGAGCTGGCGCACCTCGTCCACGCGCACGGCTGGCTCGCGGGCCTCGTCTACCGCACGCGCCGCTCGTGGATGCAGCTCGCCACGGCGGTGCACGAGCGCGGCACCATGCCGATCTTCGTGCGCTGGCCGCTCGCGCGCTACGTGCCGCGCCTGGAGGCGCAGTCGGCCGCGGTGGCGCGCACGCAGGAGCTGCTCGCCGACGGCATCGCGGCCGCGCACACCGACGCGCGCACGACCGCCGACACGCTGGCGCTCATCGACGTCGGCGGCCGGCTGCTGGACGAGCGCTTCTGGCCCGCCGTGCGCGCCGCGATCGACGACGAGCCCGAGCCGCCGCACGCGTTCGCGCGCCTGCGCCGCGACGGCGTGCGCACCGCCGACGACGCGGCCGAGCCGTCGCTGCTCGCGGAGCTGCTGGCGTCGTCCACCGAGCCGCACGACAGCCATCCCTGCCTCGCGGAGCGCCTCGCCGCGCTCGGCGAGCCCGCGCGCCTGCCGCCGCGCACCGAGCGTTCGGCCGGCGAGGCGCTGCTCGGCGCGCGCTTCGACACGCTCGCCGCGCAGCTCGACGACGAGTGGCGGGCCGCCTGCGCCGGCCCGTGGCGGGCGCGGCATGAATCGGTGCGGCGCCGGCGCGCCCGCCTCGCCGCGCTGGAGGCCGGCCCGCCGTCCGCCGACGCGACGTTCGAGCGCGCGACGCTCGTGGAGGCGCTGCGTGGCGCCGACGAGGCGCTCCCGCTCTACCGCGCGGCGCTCGACGCCGATCCCGAGCACGCGCGTGCGGCGCTGGCGATCGGCCGCCTCCTCCTGGACGCGGACGACGAGGCGGGCGTGCCGCTCGTGGAGCGCGCGCTGGCGCGCGATCCGGCGCTGGAGGGCGAGGGGTGCGCGCTGCTGGAGCGCTTCCACGCCGATCGCGGCCGCGAGGTCGAGGCGCATCGCTGGCACACGCGCGCCACGCGACACGCCACGCGCACCGCCATGGCGGAGGCCGAGCGGACGACGGTGAGCCCGCTCGACCGCTTCGTGCCGCACGAGCTGGACGCGGCGGCGCTGGCCCTCGTGCGCGAGGCGCTGGCCCGCGAGCCCGCGGTGCGCGAGGCCTTCCTCGCGGTGCGCGAGCTGCGCCACTCCCCCGGCCGGCCGTGCGTGCTCGGGCTGACGGCCGCGGGCGACGGCGCGGACGCCGTGGCGGACCGCGTGCGCGGCGCCGCGGCGCTGGGCGAGGAGACGGCGGTCGTGCTGCTGGACCGGCGGCAGCAGGCGCTGCGCGAGGTGCTGGCCGGCGTGCCCGGGGCGCGGATCGGCTGAGCGATCTGCCATGCCGCGCGCATTGCCCCAACCGGTGCGCCCGTCTAGCTTTAGGTCAGCGACACATGCGCCGACGCGCATACACCGCTGATGGACAAGGGCCCTCGCTCTCGCGGGGCCCTTTTTTCGTTCCGCCAAGGAGAGTGCGCTTGAAGGAAGAGGCCATCGAGCTCGAGGGCGTCATCACCGAGGTGCTGCCCAGCGCCATGTTCCGGGTCTCGCTCGACGCCGGCCACGTCGTCATGGCGACGCTCGCCGGGAAGATGCGGAAGTTCCGCATCCGCGTCCTCGCCGGGGACCGCGTGAAGGTCGACGTCTCGCCGTACGACCTCTCGCGCGGCCGCATCACGTTCCGCCACAAGACGTGATCGCGCGCCGGTCCGCCGCCGTCACCGATCCCGATTCCCTTCCGGTCCGAGGAGCAGCCATGAGCCAGACGCCCCAGCCCTTCGCCTTCGTCGACGCCGATCGCACCTTCACGTGCGTCGTCGAGGCGTCGCGCCACGCCCGCAACGACGCGTGGTGGTGGTTCCAGGTCTCGACCGAGCAGCACCAGCGCCACGCGCCCTTCCGCGCCGAGCCGGACGACACGCCCGCGACGGTCCAGGCGCGCGTGGTCGCGTACTACGACGAGCTGCTGGCGCGCCGCGCCGCGCCGGCGCCGAGCCGCTGGAACCGTCGCCCCACGACGACCGCGGCCGCCACGCCCGAGCAGACGTCCTGACCGTGCCACGCCGACGGTGCGCGTCGCGACGCGCGCACCGTCAGCGGAACTGCACCTCCGCGCCCGCCACCACGGTGCGCTGCGCGAAGAACGACGGTACCAGCGTGCGCGTGCGGTAGCGCGCGTCGTACGTCACGGCCGTCGCGTTGGCCCGCCCCGCGACGTTGAGCACCTCCACGAAGGGCGTCAGCAGCACGCTCGGCGTGCGCACGAAGCGCATCACGCGCAGGTCGGCGCGCGCGTGCGCCGGCAGCCGGTCGCCCATCGTCGCGCCGTAGGCCGGCGCGAACCGCCCGTCCGCCAGCGCGGTGCCGCCCACGACGGGCGTGAGGGGCGTGCCGGTGCCGTAACGCACCGTCGAGCCCACGCTCCACTCGCGCGGCAGCGCCACGGTCGCCGACGCGGTGACGGAGTGCGTGACGTCGAACGGCGCGCGCACGCGGGTGCCGTCGGCCAGGCGCACCGTCGCGTCCAGCAGCGACCACGCGAGCCATCCCGTGACGCGCCCACTGCCCGTGCGCTGCGCGATCAGGTCGAGCCCGCGCGACGTGCCGGACGTGATGCGCGGCCCGTCGCCGTGCGCGGCGTAGTCCGCGTACGCCTTGTGGTACCCCTCCACGCGGAGCGTGCCCGTTGGGGCCTCGCGCTCCAGCCCGACGACGAGGTGGCGCGCGGTACCCGGGATGCCGGACGGCGTCCCCGCATCCGGGACCGTCGGCGTCGCGCGCCAGCGGCCCTGGTGGAACACGCCGCCGCTCACGCGCCCCGTCCACGCGCCGCGCCGCGCGGCGACCGCCACGCGCGGATCGAGCGTCGTGCGCGACTCGCCGGGCAGACGGTCCGCGCGCACGCCCGCGGTCAGCGTCGCCGCGCCCTGCGTCCACTCGGCCTCCGCCCACCCGCCGTGGTGCCGCGCGCGGCTCGTAGCCCCGCCGAGCCCGCGCGTCGGTGAGGTCGGTGCGACGCTCGCCGTCGTCGGCAGCGTGCCGCGCTCGGTGCGCGCGAACGCGCCCTCCTCCGCGCCGCCGCGCACCGTGAGCGCGGTCGACGCCGTCCACTCGACGTCGGCGCGTGCGACGAGGCTTCCCTCGTCGCGGTCGCGCGCCAGCACGCCGAAGTCCCACGCGTTGTCGCGCCGGCTGCCCGCCACGCTCGCGCGCACGAGCACCGGCGCGCGCGGCGCCACCCAGCGCGACGACACGAGCAGCGCGCGCGTGCCGCCCGCCGAGTGGAACGGGCCCGTCCACCCGTGCGCGCCGACGATGCGCCGTGCCTCGTCGCGCTCGACGAGCGCCGTCGCGCGCAGCTCGCTGGTCGGCGACGGCGACGCGACGAACGATGCGATCGCCTCCTCGGAATGTGGCGCGCCGTCGAACTCGCGCGTCCGTCCGTGCGTCGCCAGCAGCGCGCCGGTATGGCTGACCCGCGCACTGGCCCACGCGCCCGCGCGCCGGCCGATGGGCGCGCGCGCGGTGCCGCTGGCCTGCACGAGGCTCGCGCCGGCACGCAGCTGCCGCTCGCGCGGCCGGCCGTCAGTCTCGATCTCGAGCACGCCCGAGAGCGCGTTGCCGTGGCGGGCCGAGAAGCCGCCGCTGGAGTAGCGCACGCCGCGCACGACGAAGGGCTCCAGCGCGCCGAACATCCCGCCGCCGAGCCCCTCGAACCGCGCGATCGAGAGCACGCGGCCGCCGTCCAGCGAGAGCGAGGTCTCGGCCGGGTCGCCGCCACGCGTGTAGACGTCGCTCCCCTCGCCCACGCGGGTCGCGCCGGGCTGCAGCTGCACCGCCTGCAGGACGTCGGCGCCCGCGCCAGCGGCCATCAGCACCTGCGCGCGCCCCACGGTCCGCACGGACGGCGTGGCCAAGAGCGGCGCGGACGCGGTGGCGACCACGCGCACGGCGTTCAGCGCCGCGGCCGACGACGGAGCGACCGGCGCCGTCGTGGCGCCCGCACTGTCGGCGAGGGCGCGCAGTGCGCCATCCGACGGGAAGAGGCGGGCGCCTCGGGCCCACACGGCGCGGGCGCTGTCCGCGCGACCGGCGCGACTCCACAGGACGCCGCGCATCTCGAAGGCGCGCGCGAGCCGCGGGTTGGCCGTCGCGTCGCCGGAGTGCTGCAGGAGCACGTCCAGCTCACGCGCCGCGCGCGGCGCCCGGCCCAGGAATGCTGGCGACCGGAAGTGGATGGACGCGAGCACGAAGCGGGCGACCCAGTGGTTCGTGTCGAGCTCGAGCGCCGTCTCCAGCAGCTCGATCGCCTGCGCGCTCAGCTCGCCCTGCGTCGCGAAGTCGGCGGACGGGAGGACGCACTGGCTGAGCGCGCGGGCGAGGCCGACGATCGCCTCGACGTCGCGGGGCTGGCGGGCGAGCCGCGCGCGGAAGAGCGCCTCCGCCCGACGCCCCGGCGGGAGGGCGGCCGCCGCCTGACCCCGCTCGGCCAGCCCGACGCACTCCTGCAGGTCGGGGTTCGGCGCGGCGGCCTGGGCAGCGGCGAGGGACGGGACCGAGCACAGGAGGGCGAGGACGGCGAGCGAGCGGCGGGCGGAGCGCATGGCGGGCACCTCAGGATGCGACGGGGTCGGCGACGGCCGGCGGAATGTTTACAGCGTCAACATTGTAGCGGATGTTGACGCTGTCAACACATATTTTCCGGACATGTCTCCCCGAGCCCGCTCCGACTCCGCCGCCGCCGACGAGCCGCGCGCCTACCACCACGGCGATCTCCGGCCCGCGCTCATCCGCGCCGCGCTGACGCTGCTGCGGACGGAGGGGCCCGAGGCGCTGACGCTACGCGGCGTCGCCCGAGCGGCCGGTGTCAGCCAGACGGCACCCTACCGCCACTTTGCCGACAGACGGGAGCTGGTGGCTGCGGTGGCGGAGGACGGCTTCCGCCGCATGCGCGAGGCGATGCTGGAGGCGGCGCGGTCGGCCGAGGGCCCGGCGGGCTTCCGGCAGGTGGCCTTCGCCTACGTGCGCTTCGCCCACGCGCACCCGGCCGAATACCGCGTGATGTTCGGGCCGGAGGTGGCGCGGCACGCCGACTTTCCCGATCTGCGCGCCGAGTCGCACGGAATCCTCGGCTTCGTGGCCGAGGGGATCGGCGCGCTGCAGACGGCGGGACTCGTGGGCCCCGGCGACCCCGCGATCATGGCCGTCGCGCTCTGGTCGATGCTGCACGGCCTCGTGATGCTCTCGCTCGACGGGCAGACGGCCGGCGTCGCGCCGTCGCTGGAGGCGCTGGTCGAGGAGACGACGCGGCTGATGATGTTCGGGATGGCGCGGCGGCCGGCGCCCTGACGCACCCTCAGCGGCCGCCCGGGTCGTCGGCCATCGCGGCCACCACCTCGACCAGCCGGTCGAGGTCCGCATCGCTCGTCGGGATCCCGACCGAGGCTCGCACCGCGCCCACCGCGTGGCCGCGCAGGCAGTCCGCGAACCGCTCCAGGCTCCACCCCGCGCGCGTCGTCGCCGCCAGACAGCGCGCGGTCGCCTCGAAGGGGAAGCCGAACGCCGCCTCCGACGCGCCCGGGTTGCAGAAGCAGCCGCCGCGCACCGACACGCGCGCCGCGCGCGCCCGCGCCTCCACGTCCGAGAACGGAATGGCGTCGCCGCGCGCGTCGAGCACGTTGAACGTCACCGTGCCGCCGCGGTCGCAGGGGTCCGCCGGGCCGTAGAGCCGCACCAGCGGCGCGCCGTCGCGGTGCGTGAGCGCGCCCAGCGCGGCGACGAGTCGCGCGGTGAGCGCCGCGACGCGCGTGCGCACGCGGTCGAGCCCCACGTCGTCGAGGAAGTCGAGCCCCGCGCCGATGGCACCGAGCGCGAGGAAGTCCGCCGTGCCGTCCTCGAAGCCGTCGGCGCCGGGCCGCAGCAGGTGCGTGCCGTGCTGCACCGAGACGTACTCCACCGTCCCGCCCGCGAACCACGGCCGCCGCAGCGCCGCCAGCGCGTCGTGGCGCGCGACCAGCGCGCCGACGCCGGTGGGATAGCCGAACATCTTGTAGAACGAGAGCGCGACGAAGTCCGCCGGCACCGCGCGCAGCGAGAGGGGGCTCGTCGGCACCCAGGCGGCTGCATCCAGCAGCACCGCGTAGCCCAGCGAGCGCGCCGCGCGCACGAGGGACAGCGGATGCCGCGCGCCCGAGAAGTTGGACTGCGCCGGAAACGCCAGCAGCCCCTGCCCCGCGTGCGTCGCGCGCAGCGCCCGCAGCGACGCCTCGGGGCGCGCGAGGCGGAGCTGTTCGTCCAGCGGCAGCACGTGCACCGCGGCGCCCGCGCGACGTGCGTGCTCGCGCAGCCCGTTCACCGAGTTGTGGTTGTCGGCCGAGAGCACGAGCGGTGCCTCGCGCCCGAACGCGTACGCCTCGCCCACCAGCCGCAGCGCGCCCGTGGCGTTCGGCGTGAAGACGACCGCGTACTCCGACGGATCGGCGTCGAGGAAGCGCAGCACGCGCGCGCGCGCCTCCGCGATGAGCGCGGAGCTGGCGAGCGACGCCGGGCTCTCCGCGTGCGGGTTGCCGAGCACGGCGCCGCGCAGCAGCTCCGCGTGCGCGGTGACCAGCGACTCGGGATAGAGCGCGCTGCCCGTGTAGTCGAGGTACGCGTGGGAGTCGGCGTCCAGCCGCGCGAACTCGCGCGCGCGCAGCGCGGCGAAGTCCACGTCCGCATCGATGCCGAATGCCTGCGTGCGGCGCAGCGTCTCGGTCAGCATCCGCGCCTCCGCATGCGCGCCACCGCGCCGCTGGCCGGGGTGAGCGTGGCACCAGGCTCCGGCACGGCGCCCGCGCGCGGGACGCCGCCGAAGTAGCGGCTCAGCTCCGCGACGCGCGCGTCGGCGTTCACCGGGTTCATCACCTGCTCCATCCAGTCGAGCAGCCCGCCGCGCAGGAAGTAGACGCGCTGGTGGCCGGCCGCGCGCAGCAGCACCCAGGCCTGCGCCGCGTGCGCGCCGCCCTCGCTGTAGAGCACGAGCGTCTGGCCCGCGCTCGGCCGCAATGCCGCCACCTCCGCCATCCCCAGTCGCTCGGCGCTCGGGATGTGGTAGGCCGCGTACTCGGAGTCCGCGCGCACGTCGATCACGCGCAGCCCGTCCTTCCGCTCGCGGATCCACTGCGCCAGCTCGACGGCGGTGACGTGGTCCGCCTCGCGGTCGATCTCGCGCGCCAGCGCCGCAACGTCGACGGCGCCACCGCGCGGCGCGGGCGCGGGGCTTCCCATGAGCGCCGCGCCGACCGCGAGCAGCGCGGCCACGCCCGCGAGGATGCGAGTGGTCGTCATGCGACGCGCCGCGCGCCGCGCGCCCGCTCGATCCGGCCCGCGACCGCGAAGCCGGCGAGCGCCAGCGCGACGATCAGCAGCACGACCGCGCCCTGCGACACGCCGAGCCGCGCGGGCAGCGTGTCCACGCCGCGCGCCGTGCTCGTGAAGAAGCCGGCGATGCGCGGCAGCGCCGCACCCGCGAGCAGCACGCCGGCGAGGAAGCCGGCGACGACCGCGAGCCCGTCGCCGCGGCCGGTCGCCGCGCTCACGCACGCGGTGCCCGGGCACAGCCCCGCCGTCGCCATCCCGACGCCGAACTGCGCGCCGCCCGCGAGCTGCGGCAGCAGCCACGTCTCGGGCACGTGCACCAGCGACAGGTCCAGCACTCCGAGACGCGACAGCCAGAACGCGCCCAGCATCGCCGTCACGATCGCGCTGAACATCACCTTGAAGACGGCGAGGTCCGTGAGGTAGAACTGCGCGACGAGCTTGCGCGCGTTCCCCAGCCCCGCGCGCTCCAGGCACCAGCCGAACGCGATGCCGACCAGCAGCGCGGCCGCGAGCGCGCCGGCCGCGCCCAGCGCGCCCGTCTCGGTGAGCGGGGCCGTCACGTCCACACCCGCCGCAGCGCCCACGCCGCGCCGTACGCCGTCGCGAACGCCGCCCCGACGAAGAGCCAGCTGCCGACGCTCAGCAGCGCGCCCCCGGTGAGCGCCTGGCCGCTGGTGCAGCCGCGCGCGAGCACCGCGCCCGCGCCCATCACCGCGCCGCCGCCGATCGCCAGCAGCACCCGCTCCGCGATCGACGTGCGCGGCCCGCGGTCCACCGCGAGGCGCAGCCGCCCCGCCAGCGCCGCCGACGCGAAGCCGCCGATCATCACGCCGAGGATCTCGACCACCAGCCAGTCGCGCAGCAGGCCGCCGGCGTCCAGGTGGTCGGCGAAGAACGCGTTCGCGCGCGCGGCCGCCGGCGACGCGGCGTCCACCACCGTCGCCGCGGCGGTCGCGAACGCGCCGGAGGCGCCGAGCCCGCGCCCCACCAGCACGAACGCGGCGAGCAGCACGAGCCCCAGGCCGACGCCGGTGAGGTACGGATCCGCGTACGGACGCGGCGCGCGAGCGCTCACGGCTTCGCGCTCCCGCTGGCGCCGCGGGCCGCCGGGTTCTCGACCGGCAGCTCGGGGCGGCGCCCCCACTCCTGGTACGAGCCGTCGAACAGCCGGACCGGATGCCCCAGCGTGCGCGCCGCGAACAGCACCGCGGTGGCCTGCTGCCCGATGTGGCAGTACGCGACCACCGTGTCGCGCGGCCCCACGCCCGCCGCGCGGAAGAGCGCCGTCAGCTCCTCGGCGCTGCGCAGGCGCATGCGGTCGTCGGTGACCTGCGTGAACGGCAGGCTGCGCGCGCCGGCGACGTGACCGCGGCGCGCGTCGTTCCCCTCCACGCCGTCGTAGAACACCGCCGCGCGCGCGTCGATGACGCGGCTGCCGGGCGCGTTCACGTGCGCCTTCACGTACTCGGCGTCCACGACCAGCGGCCGCGTGCGCAGCGGCGACAGCTTCCCGACCGTGCGCGCCGGCACCTCGGCCGTCGTCGGATGGCCGGCCGCCGACCACGCGCTCATGCCGCCGTCCAGCAGCGACGTGCGCGCGCCGAGCCCCGCGTGGTCGAGCGTGAAGACGATGCGCGTCGCGGGCGACACCCAGTCGTTGCCGTAGTACACGACCACGCGCGACCGGTCGGAGATGCCGAGCGCCTGCAGCTGCGCGCGGAGGGAGTCGGGCGAGGGGAGCTCCAGCATCAACCCGTTCGCGTGGTCCATGCTCGACACGGAGACGTCGCGCATCGACACGTAGCGCGCGCCGGGCAGGTGGGCGCGGTCGTACTCGGCCTTGTCGCCGACGTGCAGCAGCACGAGGTCGGGATCCCTCAGGTGCTCGGCCAGCCAGGTGGGCGTCACGAGCAGCGCGGCGCGCGAGTCGACCTGCGGCTGGCGGCCGGTCGATCGGTCGGTCGATCGGTCGGTCGTGCGGTCCGGCGGCAGCTCGAGGACCGGCGCGAGGAGCAGCGGGGCCGCCGCGAGGAGGCGGGCGGTGTGGCGTGGGATCGGCATCGGGGCTCCCGTCGGGGTGGTGCGCCGCGGTGTGCGGTGCGCAGGCCCACGATGCCGCGAACGCCGGCGGGAGTGGTGGAAGCCGGATGCCGAGCTTGTGCGGGAACTGTGACGTCCTAGGACGTCTCAGGACGTCCGCGGCGCCGCGTCGAAGCGGTAGCCCGACTTCCACACCGTGACGATGTGGCGCGGGTGCGCGGGATCGACCTCCAGCTTGCGGCGCAGCTCCGCGACGTGCGAGTCGACCGTCCGCGACAGCACGAACGCGCCGTAGCCCCACACCTCCGTCAGCAGCTCGACGCGCGTGGCGACCGCGCCGTCGCGGTGGATGAGCGCCAGCAGCAGCTCGAACGCCTTGGGCGTGAGCGCACACGGGCGCCCGCCCCGCGTGACGGTGCGCGCGGCGGTGTCCACCACCACGTCGCCGAAGCGGATCAGGTGCGCCGGCGCGGCGACCGGCGCCCGCGCGGCCGCGCGCCGCAGCAGCGCGTTGACGCGCTCGATCAGCTCCAGCACGCCGAACGGCTTGGTGACGTACTGGTCGGCGTCCAGGCGGAAGCCGCGCACCTTGTCGGCCTCCTCGCCGCGCGCGGTGAGGATGATGACGGGCACCGCGTTGCGCTCCTTCCGGATCGCCTGCAGCACCTGGTAGCCGTCGAGCTCCGGCAGCATCAGGTCGAGGATGACGAGATCGGGCGACCACGCGCGCACCGCCTCCAGCCCCGCGCGCCCGTCCTCGGCGATGCGCGCCTCGTGGCGCTCGTGCTCGAGGTTGTACGCGATCCCCTCGGCCAGCGGGAGGTTGTCCTCGACCACCAGGATGCGCGCCATCAGCCGTGCACCGGCTCGGGTGCCGTGTGCGACGCGACGGTCGACTCGACGGCGTCGGCCGGATCGACCGGGAGCACGACCACGAACGTCGCGCCGCGCCCGTCTGGCGTCGCCTCGATGAAGGCGCGGCCGCCGTGCTGCGCCGCGACGTCGCGCACCACCGCGAGGCCGATGCCGCTGCCCGCGGTGTGTCCCACCGTGCGCCCACGCTGGTAGGGCTTCCACACGCTCTCGCGCTCGTTCGCGGGAACGCCGGAGCCCTCGTCCGTCACCTCGAGCCGCAGGGCGCCGTCGGCGTGGCGCAGCCGCACGCGCACCGTCTGGCCCACCGGCCCGTACTTCACGGCGTTGTCCAGCAGGTTGAGCAGGAGGTGGCGCAGCGCGGACGGTCGCAGCCGCAGCACGGGCACCCGCGCGGCGTCCACCGCGAGCTGCGCGCGGCGCGCGGCCGCCAGTGGCGCGAACTCGCCGACGATGCGCGTCACCTCGTCGCCGACGTCCACCGGCGCGCGGGCGCCGTCGTCGTCGCGGCCGAGGCGCGAGAAGCGCAGCACGCGCTCGACGAGCTGGCCCAGCCGCATCGTCTCGCGCTCCACGTTGTCCAGCGAGCGCGCGCGCTGCGCCTCGGTCGTGAAGCGGCCCAGCCGCAGCGTCTCGAGGTAGAGGCGCATCTGCGCCAGCGGCGTGCGCAGCTCGTGCGAGATGCTGTCGACGAAGTCGCCGCGCATGCGCGCCAGCTCGCCCTCGCGGCGGATCTGCCCGACGGCCACCAGCGACAGCGCGGCGGCGACCGAGAGCAGCCCCACCAGGAACGGGAGCCGCGAGCGCGGCAGCCCGCCGATGACCAGCGTGCCGGCGAGCGCCGGCTGGATCTGCGCGCGCACGCGCAGCGAGCCCACGCCGGGCGGCAGGCGCGTGCTGTCGTCGAGCGTCCAGTCGCGCACCGGCGCGGAGGCGAACAGCGTGGCGCCGGTGGCGTCGTCCACCTGCAGGTGCACGACCTCCGTGGCCGCGCGCCCGCGCGTGAACGCCTCCGGCAGGAGCCCGCGGTCGTTCATCACGCGGCGCAGCATCCCCGCGAAGGCGCCGCGCGAGTACTCCGCGCCGTAGACCAGCGTGTCACCCCACGCGGTGGGCATCAGCGTGTAGACCAGCACGCGCGGCACCGAGTCCAGCCGCGCGATCACGAGCGGGAAGCGTCCGACATCGCCGCCCCGGCGGATGTGCCGCGTGAGCGTGTCGTTGATCCACGCGCGCTCCTCGGCCGTGAACGGCGTGCGGCGGTCGGCGGAGGCCGGGTACGCGAGCGGGCGGTCGACCTCCCACCCTTCCATCGGATCGGCGTGCGAGTTCACGCCCAGCCCCAGGGTGTCGGTGCCGAGCTTCCACCCGAAGAACACCGCCGGGCTCGGGCCGTGGCGCGGCCGGTGGCAGCCGCACTGCGCGTCCATGGGGATGTAGTGCGCCAGCTCGCGCGCGTCGGGCACGCGCGGCGACGTGTGCATCCCCTCGCCGTGGTTCACCGCGCCCAGCAGCTCCTGCGTGGCGGCGCCGAGGCTCTCGCGGAGGTGCTGCTGGTAGCTCCAGGCCGCGAAGCCCGCGTAGTCCCGCAGCGCATGCTCGGCCACCGCGCGGTGCGACCGGATCGCCCGGTTCGCCTCGACGACTCCCACGGTGGTGAGGGCGACGCTCGCGAGCAGCAGCAGCGTCGGCCAGCGGAGGGGCGGGAGCCGCCAGGGTCCCATCGACAGCGGGAGGGGAGAGTGCGCGTGGACGGACGGAGGGCACGTCCACGATGCGTCGCCGTGGCCGCTGCCGCCAATGGGGGGAGTGTGCGAGAATGATGAATCGCGCCGCTCGTCCCCCACTCTCCAGCCACCGCTGCCGATGCCCACGGGACCGTCCACCCTCGACGCGCACGGCACGGCCACCGCGGCCGTGCGCCCTGGCCGGCGGCTCTCCGCCGTGGCCGACGCGCTGGTCGGCTCGGAGATCCTGAAGATCGCCGGCGAGGTCCGTGCGATGGTCGCGGCGGGCGCGCCGGTGTGCAACCTCACGGTCGGCGACTTCAGCCCGAGCGAGTTCCGCATCCCGCCGCACCTGGCGACGGAGATCGAGGCGGCGCTGCTGGCCGGCGAGACGAACTACCCGCCGTCGGCGGGCGTGGCGTCGCTGCGCGAGGCGGTGAGCGCGTTCTACCGCGAGTGGCTGGGCCTCGACTATCCGGCCGAGCAGGTGCTGATCACGGGCGGCGCGCGGCCGGCGATCTACGGGACGTACCGCACGGTCGTCGATCCGGGCGACCGCGTGGTGTACCCGGTGCCGTCGTGGAACAACAACCACTACTGCCACCTGTCGGGCGCGACCGGCGTGGCGGTGGAGTGCGACGCGGCGCACGCGTTCCTCCCATCGCGCGACGCGCTGGCGGGCGTGCTGCGGGGCGCGCGGCTGCTGGCGCTGAACTCCCCGCTCAACCCGGCGGGCACCGCGTTCACGGCGGACGCGCTGGCGGACGTGTGCGACCTGGTGCTGGAGGAGAACCGCCGCCGCGCCGCCACGGGCGAGCGCGCGCTCTTCCTGATGTACGACCAGGTGTACTGGATGCTGACCTTCGGCGAGACGCGGCACGTGATGCCGACGGTGCTGCGTCCGGAGATGGCGGACTACACGATCTACGTCGACGGGATCTCGAAGGCGTTCGCGGCGACGGGGCTGCGCGTGGGCTGGGCGGCGGGCCCGAAGGACGTGATCGCGCGCATGAGCGACCTGCTGGGCCACGTGGGCGCGTGGGCGCCGCGTGCGGAGCAGGTGGCGTCGGCGAAGGTGCTGGCGGCGACGGCGGAGGTGCGCGCGTACCAGCGGCAGATCGTGGACGGCGCGCGGCAGCGGCTGGACGCGCTGTACGACGGGCTGCGCGCGATGCGCGACGCGGGCCTCGCCGTCGAGGCCATCCCCCCGATGGGCGCGATCTATCTCAGCGTGCGCTTCGCGCTGCTGGGCCGCCGCACGCCGTCGGGCGCGGTGCTGCGCACGAACGAGGACGTGCGCGAGTACCTGCTGGAGGCCGCGGGGCTGGCGATCGTGCCGTTCCAGGCGTTCGGGCTGATGGAGGACACGGGGTGGTTCCGCATGTCGGTGGGCGCCGTGTCGCCCGCGGAGATCGCGGCGATGCTGCCGCGGCTGCGCGCGGCGCTGGAGGCGGTGGCGTAGCGCGGCATCGACGCGCCGGACCCGAACTGCATTGGACAGGATTACGACGGATTAGACGGACAAGATCGGATGTACGCTCCTCGCGGCGCATCGAGCGTCGCCGCCACATGGGAGGTAATCCGATCGTGTCCGTTCAATCCGTCCAATCCTGTCAAAGCCGTTCGTAGTTCCGGGTCCGCTGCGACACGCGTTAGGCTCGACGGGCGACAAAATCGCGGGTCGGCGACGCGCGGGCCCTCGGTTTGCAAAGGCGCGCGCTCGCGCGGCGCCGGATCGAGCTGGCGTACGCCTCACCGCACGCGGGAGGAACGATGGCAACGAAGCGAGCGTCGGGACGTCGATACGGGAAGGCCGCCGGCAAGCGGGTGGCGAGCGCGATGCGGCGCCGGAAGTCGGGCACGCTGAAGCGCGGCAAGGCGGGACACGGCGGCCGCGTCACGAGCCGCGAGCAGGCGATCGCGATCGGCCTGTCGGAGGCCCGCGAGGAGGGCGCCAAGGTGCCGCGCAAGCGCACCGGCGCGAAGAAGTCGACGGCGAAGAAGTCGACGGCGAGGAAGTCGACGGCGAGGAAGTCGACGGCGAAGAAGTCCACCGCGAAGCGCGGCACTGCGAAGCGCGGCACCGCGAAGAAGTCGACGGCGAAGCGCTCGACCGCGAGGAAATCGTCGGCGCGCAAGTCGACCGCGAAGAAGTCGACGGCGCGGAAGTCGACGACCAAGCGCTCGACCGCGAAGAAGTCGACCGCGAAGAAGTCGACCGCGCGGAAGTCCACCGCACGGAAGTCGACGCGCAAGACGGCCGCGAAGCGCGGCGGGGGCCGCAAGCGCGCCACGTCCCGGTCGTAATCCGACGTAGCGACCGGTCGCGGGACCGGCCGACGGCGGGCCGGATCGAGGGCCCGGGGAGCGGATCCCCGGGCCCTCGGCCGTTTCCGGACGGTCCGGGTTTGTTCGCATTTCGTCATGCGGACCATCCCGCTGAATCCCGATTGTCAACGATGCGTATGGCGACGGGTCCGCTGGCATCCCTCCGCGCGCGGCCGGCTGTCGAAGTCCGGACCCTGCGCGCGACCCCACGGCCCCTCCTCCGGGGCCGTCGGTGCGCTCCACCCGTCGCCGTTCGCCATCCCATGCGTCCACTCGGTCGCCGTCTCTCCGCGCTCGCCCTCCTGGCGCCCGCCACGCTCGCCGCCCAGCAGCCCGCTGCCCAGCCGCCCGCCCAGCAGCAGCGCGCGCCCGGCGCCGGCGCTCCGCCGGCGGGCGCCCGTCCGGGTGGTCCGGGTGGCCCCGGCGGTCCCGGCGCCGCCGCGCGCGCCCAGGTCCCGGCGGGCCCCGGCCAGATCGGCGGCGTCGCGTTCAACGCCACCAGCGGCCAGGCCATCCCGTCGGCCGCGGTCACCATCCGGTCGGCCGCCGACTCGTCGCTCGTGGGCGGCGCGCTGGCCAAGGCGGACGGCACCTTCCGCATCGAGGGGCTGCGGCCGGGCCGCTACACGGTCCGCCTGCGCGCCCTCGGCTACACGCCGCTGCTGAAGACGAACGTCGTCGTGACGCCGGACAACCCGCGCATCGACCTCGGGCGGCTGGCGCTGGAGCCCGCGCCGACCCAGCTCTCCGGCGTGCAGGTGCAGGCCGAGCGCGAGGAGGTGGCGCTGGCGCCGGACCGGAACGCGTACTCGGTGAAGGACATGCCCGCGACGTCCGGCGGCACCGCCGTCGACGTCCTGCGCAACGTCCCCGCGGTCGAGGTGGACGGCGACAACAAGGTGAGCCTGCGCGGCAACAGCAGCGTCGTCGTGCAGATCAACGGCCGCGTCACGCCGATGCGCGGCGAGCAGCTCGGCAACTTCCTCGCGCAGCTTCCGGCCAACATCGTCTCCAAGGTCGAGGTGGTGTCCAACCCGTCGGCCAAGAACGACCCCGAGGGGATGGCCGGCATCATCAACCTCGTGCTGAAGCAGGAGGCCGACCTCGGGACGAGCGGCGCCTTCTCGTTCGGCGGCGGCAGCACGCGCCAGATGACCGCGAACGGGAACCTCGGCCACCAGGAAGGCCGGTGGACGTTCTTCTCGAGCTACGGCTTCATGAAGGACCGCCGCACCGTCGAG
The DNA here is from genome assembly GCF_030159095.1 of Roseisolibacter agri. Taxonomy (NCBI): domain Bacteria; kingdom Pseudomonadati; phylum Gemmatimonadota; class Gemmatimonadia; order Gemmatimonadales; family Gemmatimonadaceae; genus Roseisolibacter; species Roseisolibacter agri. The sequence continues at coordinate 206,052 of NZ_BRXS01000005.1, read as the reverse complement.
GGCTACTCGACGCGCGCCATCGTGTCGTCGGCGTTCCCGGGCTCGCTCGACTCGGACCTCGACGGCGTGATGCGCCCGCAGTCGCACAGCGCGACGCTGACGGCGGAGTACAAGGCCGACAAGGTGAACACGTTCAGCAACAACCTCGTGCTCAACAAGCGCGCGATGGGGCGCCTGAACGGGAGCTTCTACCGCGACGTCGACGGCGCGGGCGCGATCACGTCGCGCAGCAACCAGTTCACCGACCAGGACCAGGGGGGCCTGATGGCGGACTACGCGGCCACCTGGCGCCGCACGGTCAAGCCGAACGCCAACCAGCTCGTGGTCGAGGGGCGCGTCAACCACACCCGCGACGAGAACGACGTGCTGTTCACGCGCGAGACGCTGAGCGGCACGGGCGCGTCAACGGGCACGCCGGCCGGCCTCGAGACCAACGAGACGCAGGAGCGCAGCACCAACGCCTTCGCGCAGGTCGACTGGACGCGCGAGCTGCGCAAGGGCACGAAGCTCGAGTCGGGCTACAAGGGCACGTTCCGCCACCAGACGAGCGACTTCGACGTCGCCACGGGCGTGCAGGGCGGCACGCTCGGCGCGGACCTCGCCCGCAGCAACGCCTACACGTACGACGAGCAGGTCAACGCCGGCTACGCGGTGCTGAGCCAGAACGTGGGCAAGTTCGACCTGCAGGGCGGCCTGCGCCTGGAGCAGGCGGCCAGCACCTTCGACCTGCGCACGACGAACAAGACGTACGACAACGACTACAAGAGCGCGTTCCCGAGCGCGATCGTGTCGTACAACCTCGACCCGCAGCGCCAGCTGAAGGCGAGCTACTCGAAGCGCATCCAGCGCCCGTTCGTGCAGCAGCTCAACCCGTTCGGCTTCCGCGAGGACGCGCTGACGGTCTTCGAGGGCAACCCGCGCCTGCAGCCGGAGTACACGCACTCGTACGAGCTGGGCTACCAGCAGTCGCTGCCGCGGAACCTCGGCTCGCTGCAGATCACGCCCTACCTGCGCCACACGGTCAACGCGGTGCGTCAGATCGGCGTCGTGGACGAGGCGGGCATCCTGCGCATCTCGTTCCAGAACGCGGCGACGAGCGACTCGTACGGCACGGACGCGAACCTGACCTTCCGCGCGGGCAAGCTCACGGGCTTCGGCGGCGCGAGCGTCTTCGAGAACCGCACGGACGCGGCCAACCTGGAGAACGCCACGTCGGTGAAGGCGTTCGGCTGGGCGACGCGCGCCAACGTGACGTGGAAGATCCTCCCGACTACGGACCTGCAGGCGTTCGGCTCGTACCGCGCGAAGATGAAGACCGAGCAGGGCACGCAGTCGCGCTTCCTGATGACGAACCTGGCCGTGCGCCACAAGCTGCGCGGCGACAAGGCGACGGCGACGCTCCGCATCATGGATCCGCTCGGGACGATGGGCTGGACGATCCACGCCAGCGACGGCCGCGTGATCCAGCTGATGGACCGCCGCTTCGGCGCCCGCGGCGCGTTCCTGAACTTCAGCTGGAACTTCGGCCAGGCGCCGCGCCTCCGCCCGCGTCCGCAGGAGGAGTCGGTGCCGCAGGCGGGCCAGCCCGGGCTGCCGTGATCCGCCCGCGGACCGCGGAACTGCAACTGCATCGGCAAGGATGAAAGTCTGACAAGATCTGATGACAGCGGAGGGCTCCACGTCGTGGCGAGGAACGTCGCCCGACGCGGAGCCCTCCGTCGTTATCAGACGTTCTCGGACTTTCATCCTTGCTGCAGTTCCAGTTCGGGTCCGGCGCGCCGGACCCCTTTGGCATTTGGGGCGGACACGGATGCTCCGGATGAAGCGGATGCGTCGGATCGTCCCGCGTGGTGGCGACGTCCCGTGCGCCGGCGTGGAGCGATCCGAACGATCCGGCGCATCCGGAGCATCCGTATCCTCCCCAATAGGCCAACCGAACGGGCGCGACGTCGGATGCCAGCGCTCGACGCTGCGTCGCAGACGTCAGCGCAGCGCCGCGTTGCGCCGCCGCTCCGCGAGCAGCCAGTCGAGCGAGTAGTCGCCCGGCCCCGCGATCGCGAGCGTCACGCACGCCCCCAGCAGCGCGAGCACGAACTCCATCCCGTTGGGGAGGAAGAAGCCCGCGGGCAGGTGCACGATCAGGATCGCGCCGAGCATGTCGAGCGACACGCCGATCGCCGCCAGCCGCGTCAGGAGCCCGACGATCAGCGCCAGCCCGCCGAGCAGCTCCGTCAGCGTCACCAGCGGCCCGGTGAGGGCGGGCAGCGGGGCGCCCATCTGCGCGAGCGCGCCGCTGACGCCCCTCAAGCCGAACACGAACGCCTTCTGCGCGCCGTGCGCCAGCACGATGCCGCCGATCACCACGCGCAGCACGAGCAGCGCGAGGTCGGCGCGCGACGTGTCCTGCGGGACGCGGACGGGAGTGGCCATCGGGTCCTCCGAGCGGGCCGGTGGGCCGTGCGGTCAGGACTGGCCGAGCAGGGTCGCGGTGTGATGGACGAGCCGCGCGCCGACGACGATCGTCGCGCCGCCGAGCAGCAGCTCGACGCCGTGGAACAGCCGCGCCGGGAGTCGCGCCGAGAGCCGGAGCGGGACCGCGAGCGCCGCCGCCAGCGCGACCATCCCGACGATCGAGCCCGCGCCGAACAGGCCGATGTAGGCGAGCCCCGTCCACGGCGAGCGCGCGGCGGCCAGCGTCAGCACCAGCAGCGCCGCCGACCCGGCCAGCCCGTGCACCGCGCCCACCACCAGCGCGCGGCGTGGCAGCGCGACGACGTGCACGTGCGGCGTGTGCCGCGGCCGCCAGCGGCGCCACAGCACCTGCGCGCCGAGCAGCACGAGCATGACGCCGACGCCCAGCTCCAGCGCGGCCGAGGTGCGCTCCGGGATCGCGGCGCCGAGCAGCAGGCACACGCCGCCCACCAGCAGCAGCGTCGCCGTGTGTCCGAGCCCCCATGCGGCGCCCTGCAGCATCACCGACCGCGCGCTGCGCCCGCTGGTGGCGAGGCTGGCGACGGCGGCCAGGTGGTCGGCCTCCAGCGCGTGGCGCATGCCGGCCAGCAGGCCGAGAACGAGGATGGGGTGCATGGGGACTCGGCGGGAGACGGAGGCGCGGCGCCCCAACATCCACCGTTCGCCGGGATGCTACAAGCCCTGCGGGCTGCGGCTCCGAACCGCAGCCCGCAGTCCGCAGCCGTCACTTGATCGTCACGTACTTCTCGAGCCGCGCGACCTCGGTCGAATCGACGTACTTGCCGATCTCGCGGCGAAAGCGCGCGATGTCCTTGTACGGCCGGTACTCCTCGAACTCGTGGCGCATCTTGCGGCCGACGCCCGGGATCAGGACGATCTCCTCGCCCGTCGCCGTGTTCAGGTCGAGCGGCTTGAAGACGCGCGCGTACACCGTGCGGCGCGTCGCGGAGTCCAGCTGCGCGGTGGTCAGCACCTTGTCCACCGCGCGCATGTCGGCGTACGGGCGGCCCGCCACCAGCGCGTCGGCGGAGCCGGGCGTCATCCCGGGCACGGCGGCCAGCTGATCCCGCGTGGCCGAGTTGGGATCGAGCAGCGCACCATCCGCGGGCGCGGGCGTCGTGGCCGCCGTGGCGCTGTCCGTGGGCGCGGTGGCGGTGGGCGCCGCGGCGGCCGGCGCGACGGTGTCGCCGGCGACGGCGGCGGCGCTGTCGGCCGGCGCGTCCTTGGCGCCCGAGCAGGCGGTGAGCGCGAGCGCCGCGAGCGCGGCCGGCAGGAGCGTGGAGCGACGGATCATGCGGACTCTCCGGCGTGGTCGAGTGAGGGATCGCGTGGTGGATCGGTCAGCAGCGGATGGCGATGTGCGTACAGCAGGCCGAGCAGCCCGAGCTGCGCCAGCGCGCCCGGCGCCAGCGCGGGCGTCGCGCCGCGCACGGCCTCCCACAGCAGCGCGACGCCCGCGAGCGTCGGCTCGCGCTCCAGCTCGAACTCTACGTTGCCGCGGTAGTGCAGGTACACCCCGAGCACGCCCGCGATCAGGCAGGCGCCCATGAGCGCGCGGAACGCGCGCAGCAGCCCGCGCGTCGGCCGGCGCGCGAGCAGCCCGCCCAGCGCGAGCACGAGGCCGAGCAGCACGAGCGGCGTCCACTGCCACGGATCGTCCCAGTGCTCCAGCAGCAGCAGCTCGGCCACCAGTCCCACGGCGCCGAACAGCACGAGCAGAAGCAGCAGCCGCCGCAGCGGCGCGTCGCCCGTCGGGAGCGGGGCGTGCACGCGCGTGCTACGCGGCCCGCGCCATGCGCGCGCGCACGTCGGCCACGATCTCGAACGAGCGCAGGCGCGCCGCGTGGTCGTGCACCTGCGCGGTCACCATCAGCTCGTCCGCGCCCGTGTGCGCGACGAACGCGCGCAGCCCCTCGCGCACCGTGTCCGGCGCGCCGACGATGGAGCACGCGAGCGCCTGCTGCAGCCCCGCGACCTCCAGCGGGTGCGCCGTCCCCTCGAAGTCGTCGACGGGCGGCGGGAGCGGGCCAGGCGCGCCGCGGCGCAGGTTCACGAACGCCTGCTGCACCGACGAGAAGAGCCGCCGCGCCTCGGCGTCCGTGTCGGCGGCGGTGACGTTGACGCCGAGCATGACGTACGGCCGCTCCAGCCGCGCGGACGGCTCGAAGCGCTCGCGGTAGAGCGCGATCGCGTCCTCCATCATCGCCGGCGCGAAGTGCGACGCGAACGCGAACGGCAGCCCGAGCGCGGCGGCCAGCGACGCGCCGAACAGGCTGGAGCCGAGGATCCACACCGGCACCTCGAGCCCCGCGCCGGGCACCGCCTGCACCGCCTGTCCCGGCTCCGCCGCCTGGAACCAGCCGAGCAGCTCCATCACGTCCTGCGGGAAGCTGTCGGCGGCCGCGGGGCTGCGGCGCAGCGCGCGCGCCGTCGTCTGGTCGGAGCCCGGCGCGCGGCCGAGCCCGAGATCGATGCGGCCCGGATGCAGCGCGGCCAGCGTCCCGAACTGCTCGGCGATCAGCAGCGGCGCGTGGTTGGGGAGCATGATCCCGCCCGCGCCCACGCGGATCGTCGACGTGCCCGCCGCGACGTGCGCGATCACGACCGACGTCGCCGCGCTCGCGATCCCCGTCATGTTGTGGTGCTCCGCCAGCCAGAAGCGGTGGTAGCCCCACCGCTCGGCGTGCCGCGCGAGGTCCAGCGTGCGACGCAGCGACTCGCCGGCGTCGCTGCCGGCCGCGATGGGCGAGAGGTCGAGGACGGAGAGCGGGATCATGACGGGACAGTCTAGCGCGGGTGCAGGCTGGCCGACGGCGCCGGCCCGATGCTACCTTCGCGCCGCACGTGCCCGGATCGCCGAACGATCCTCCTGCTACGCGAGCCGCCATGCCGGGTTCCTCCCGACGGGACTTCCTCGTGCGCTGCCTGATCGCGGGCGCCGCGCTGCTGCCCCGGCGCGCCCTGGCCCTGCGCACCCGCCCGCCACACCCGGCGCCGCGGCCCGGCATCACGGGCGCGAAGGTCCTCACGCGCGCCCAGCTCGGCGACCATGCGCACCTCGCGCCGCTGTTCGACGGCGTGCGCGCGATCCCGCAGGTCGTCGACGGCATCGCCTGCAGCTGCGGCTGCGCCGAGCTGGCGGGCTTCTACTCGCTGCTCTCGTGCTACGAGGGCGACGGCATGGCGCGGCACTGCGAGATCTGCCAGGGGCAGGCGCGGCTCGCCGTGCGCATGCAGCGCGAGGGGAAGACGCTGCAGCAGATCCGCACCGCGATCGACGCCAAGTTCGGCTGACCCCTCACCTTCGGTCCCATGCTGCGTCGCCTCACGCTCGCCGCGTGCATCGCCCTCGCGATTCCGGCGCCGGCACGCGCACAGATCCGCGCCAGCGAGCCCGCGTCCGTCTCGCAGACGATCGACGGCACGAAGCTCACGGTCACCTACTCGCGCCCACGCGTGCGCGGCCGCGACCCGATCTTCGGCAGCCGCGCGGTGCGCTGGGGCGAGACGTGGACGCCGGGCGCCAACTGGGCCACCACGCTCGACGTGAGCCGCGCGATCACGCTCGGCGGCCGGCCGGTGCCGAAGGGCACCTACTCGGTGTGGATGGTCGTGCGCCAGGGCGGCGACTGGACGATGGTGCTGGAGCCGAAGGCGCGGCTGTTCCACATGGACCCGCCCGACAGCTCGGCGAAGCAGATCCGCTTTCCCGTCCGCGCGGAGACGGGCCCGTTCACCGAGGTGCTGACCTGGTCCTTCCCCGACGTGCGCTCGACGGGCGGCACGCTCGCGCTCCAGTGGGCGACGACGCGAGTGGCGATGGAGATCGGCGTCGAGCCGTCGCTCGTCACCACGCTGCCCGAGACGGAGGCGGCGCCGTACCTCGGCCGCTACGCCTACACCGAGATGGACACGCTCGGCAGGCCGACGCGCACGATCGAGCTCGTGGTGCTGTACGAGAACGGGACGCTGAAGGGCGAGTTCGTGCCGGAGGACGGCTACATGAAGCGGTTCGCGCTCATCCGCACGGGCCCCGACTTCTTCTTCCCGGGCATCTACGACCGGGACGGGAAGATCTACGAGGTGATCCGCCCCGACATGTCGATCGAGTTCACGCGCGCGAACGGGAAGGCGGAGACGCTCGAGGTGCGCTACGACACGGACTATCTCGCGGCGCGCGGGAAGCGGAAGCAGTGACACGAGACAGGCTCCGGCGCGGCAGCCCTGGACTGCAAGAGCAGACAGGATGACAGGATGAACCAGGAGGCTCCGTGAGGCGCGCTGTCCCGTGCGCTCTGCGGAGCCTCCTGGTCATCCCGTCATCCTGTCAGAGCGGTTCGCCGTTCACGGCCCGATGCACCGGACCCGATTTCCTGGTGGAGAGGACGCGGATGCTCCGGATGATGGCGGATGCTTCGGATCGTCCCGCGTGGCGACGGCGCCCCATGCGCCCCATACGCCCCATGCGCCCCATGCGCCCCATGGAGCGATCCGAAGTATCCGTTCTGATCCGCAGCATCCACCTCCCCCAAGAGGCAACAAGGGGCCGGCGCGCTCAGCGCAGCGGTGGCGTCGAGCTCGGTGGCCGCCGGTGCCGCGTCGCCTGCTCGTACGCGTACGCCAGCTTGAACAGCGTCGGCTCGCTCCACGCGCGGCCGAAGAACGTCATCCCTGCCGGCAGCGTGCCGCGCGTCCAGCCCATCGGCACCTGCACCGCGGGCCAGCCGGTGAGCGGCGAGAAGACCTGGCTGTTGTCGCCCGCCGGCGTGTTGAGGTCGCCGATGAGCCGGGGCGGGTTGCTCCACGTCGGATAGACGAACGCGTCGATACGCGCCGCATCCATCGCGCGCTGCAGCGCCACGCGCAGCGCCGCGCGCCGCCGCTCGCCCGCCTGGCAGCCGGGCTGCGAGTCGGGCGGCACCGTCGCGCGCTGCGCGTACTCCAGCCGCGTCTGGATGGTCGGGTGGAAGCGCCGCGAGCGCACGATCTCGTCGAGCGTCTTCACGGGCGCGCGGCCGCTCGTGCCGGCGAGGTACGTCTCGAGGTCGTACCGGAAGCGGTTGCACTCGCCGGTGCTCACGCGCAGCAGCGAGTCCACCGCGGGCATCGGCAGCGAGTCGAGCACCGTCGCGCCGGCGCGGCGCAGGTCCGCGACCGCGCGGCCGAAGACCGCCAGCACCTCGTCGTCCGCCGACGGGCGCTCGTACGCGGGGCGCAGCACGGCGATGCGCGCGCCGCGCAGCCCGTCGGCCACCAGCGACGCCGCGTAGCTGGGGATCGCGCGGCCACGCGCCGCCTCGGTGGCGGGATCGTCCGGATCGTGGCCCGCGATCGCCTGGAACACCGCGACGGCATCGGCGACGGTGCGCGCCATCGGACCCGCGACGTCGGCGGCGAAGTTCAGCGGCACCACGCCCGCACGGCTGGTGAGCCCCATCGTGCTGCGGATGCCGACCAGCGCCTGGTGCGACGACGGCCCGCGGATCGAGTTGCCCGTGTCGGTGCCGAGGCCGACCTCGCCGAAGTTGGCGGCGACGGCGGCCGCGGTGCCGCCGCTGGAGCCCGCGGTCACGCGGTCCAGCGCATACGGGTTGCGCGTGTAGCCGGGGAGGATCGAGCTCACGGTCTCGAACGGCGTGAACGCGAACTCCGCCATGTTCGACTTCGCCAGCACGATCGCGCCAGCCGCGCGCACGCGCCGCACCTGGAACGCGTCGCGATCGGGCACGAACGCGGCCATCGACAGCGAGCCCGCCGTCGTCGCCAGCCCCTTCGTCTCGAAGTTGTCCTTCACGATCACCGGCACGCAGTGCAGCGGGCCGACCGGGCCGCCCGCACGCATCCGCGCGTCCAGCGAGTCGGCGACGGTCAGCGCGTCCGGCGCGACGACGACGATCGCGTTCACGCCGGGGCCGTTCTTATCAAAGGCGTCGATGCGGCGCAGGTAGCGCGACACCAGATCGCGGCAGGTCAGCGTGCCCGCGCGCATCGCCGCGTGCACGTCGGCGATCGTCGTCTCCTCGATCACGAACGACGCGGGCGCACGCGGGGCGGCGGGCGCCTGCGCACCGAGCATCGCGGGCGCGAGCAGCAGGAGCGAGGCGCGCCTCACGCGGGCAGCCCCGCGTCGAGCTTCAGGAGCGTCTGCAGCAGCACGTTCGCACCGTTCACGATGTCCTCGGGCGTGCTGAACTCCTTCGGCGAGTGGCTGATGCCGCCGATGCTGGGGATGAAGATCATCCCCATCGGCCCGAGCGTCGCCATCGTCTGCGCGTCGTGCCCCGCGCCGCTCGGCATCACCTTCGTCGACAGCCCCAGCTCGCGCGCCGACGCCGCGATCAGCGCGCGCACGCGCGGATCGCTCGGCGCCGGGTGGTTGGTGTGCAGCTCCGTGTACGCGAACGTCGTCCCCGTGGCCCTCGCGATCGCGTCGGCCTCGGTGCGGATGCGCGCGTAGAGCGCCGCGATCTTCGCCGCGTCCAGGTCGCGCAGCTCCAGCGTGCACACCACGCGGCCGGGGATCACGTTCGGCGCGCCGGGGAACGCCTGCATCCGGCCCACGGTGCCGACCTGCCGCCCCGCGGTCGCCGTCACCACGCGGTGCACCATGTCGACGAAGCGCGCCGCCGCCAGCAGCGCATCCTGCCGCCCGGGCATCGGCGTCGTGCCGGCATGGTTCGCGAAGCCGGTGACCGTGACCTCCCACTGCCCGATGCCGACGATCCCTTCCACCACGCCGATCGCGATCTTCTCCTTCTCCAGCGTGCCGCCCTGCTCGATGTGCAGCTCCAGGTAGCCCGCGATGTCGCCCTTCCGACGCCGCGCCTCCGCGAGCCGCGCCGGATCGCCACCGAGGAAGCGGATGCCGTCGGCGATCGACTTGCCGCTGCGGCTGACGTTCGCCAGCTCCTTCTCCGTGAGCCCGAGCGCGACCGCGCTGCTGCCGTAGAGGCCCCCCTCCTCGTTCTGCCAGATGGTGACCTCCAGCGGATGGCGCGTCAGGATCCCCTGCTCCGCCAGCGTCTGCGCGACCTCGATCGCCGCCAGCGATCCCACGGGCCCGTCGTAGTTGCCGCCATCCGGCACGCTGTCCACGTGCGAGCCGAAGAGGATCGGCTTCAGCGACGCGTCGCGTCCCGCGCGCCGTCCGATGATGTTGCCCGCCGCGTCCACGCTCGGCTCCAGCTTCGCCGTGCGCATCGCCTGCATGACGTACGCGCGCGCCTCGCGGTCGGCGTCGCTGTAGGCCACGCGGTTCACGCCGCCCGCCTCCGTGCGCCCGAAGCGCGACAGCGCGGTGAGGTGCTCGTTGAGGCGTGCGCCGTTCACGCGGCGCGCGGGCTGCGATGCGCTGCCGATGTCCGTCCCTCGCGCGCCGCTCGGGATCACGGACGCGGCCGCGGCGCCGAGCAGCGTGGCGGAGAACTCCCGTCGATTCATCATCGTCGTCGCTCCGGTCAGCGCCGCACGGCGGTAATGTCGAGCAGCTGCGCGCGCACCGCCTGCGCCTTCCCCGCCCGCTCCAGCGCGGCCCACAGCCGCTCCACCGTCGCCGCGTCCACCAGCCCCGCCGGCGACCCGAGCGAGGGTGTGGCCAGCTGCTCCGACGCGCGGAACGCGTCCACCGCGGCCACCGCCTCGGGCGTGTAGAGCAGTGCCGTCGAGTCGCGCGCGAGCGTCGGCGTGCCCGCGCGGAAGAGGCCGAGCGCGTGCAGCATGATCTTCAGCTGCCAGACGTCGTTGCCCGACGGCTGCTCCAGCGTGCGGAAGCCGAGCGTCTGCGAGATCGTGTTGTAGATGCGGCGCATCTCGGCCACCGGCTCGGGATGCTCGCAGACGTTGATGAACGCCGTGATCCTGTCTGGCCGGCGCGAGCGCCCGGGGCGCGGATCCGCGACGACGACGGCGGCCGACTGCGCGCGCCCCTTGCGCGCGTCGCCGCCGGCCGCGTGTCCGGCCGCGACGGCGTCGATCAGACGGTCCGCGAGGTGGCGCGGCGCGCCCTCGCTGGCGGTGAAGCTCGCGGCGACCGCGTCGAGCACCGCGGGGCCGACGAGCAGGTTGCCCTGCGTGACGAAGTTGCGGCCCGCGCGGTGGCCCGCCCACGCGGTGGTGCCCGCGCCCGTGTGCTGCGCGCTCCGCCCGTCGAGCGCGATCACGCCCACCTGGCGGCTGGCCGCGTTGCTGTCGGCGGTGAGCGCGCGCTTCAGCGCCTCGTCGGGCGACGCCCCCTTGGCCATCGCGTCCAGCAGCTCCTGCCCGTACTCGGTGCGCGTGTTGGCCTGCGTGGCCACCGCGCCCACGCCGGCGCGCACCCAGGGCACGCCGTTGCCGACGCACGGCACGCGCGTGGTGACCGCGACGCCCGTCTCGCCCGTGCGCGGGTCGACGGCGGCGATGGAGAAGGTCGCGAAGTTCAGCGACGCGCCCCACGCCGCCGGCTCCTGCGCGGCGGCGATGGCGGGCGCGAGGAGGGCGAGGGCGAGCAGCGAGGCGAGGCGGGACATGAGGGCGGGACGCGGGGAGCGGACGCGATGCTGTCCCGCATACAGTCGCGCGCCGTCGTGCCGTCGGGCAAGTGCGTTCCTGCGTCGGCGCGTCAGAGCGCCGCGCCGCACATCCGACAGAAGCGCGCGTCCACGTCGTGCCCCTCGGCGCCGCACGACGGGCAGGCCTGCCCCGACACCGGTGCGGCGCGCGCGCCCTGCGTCAGCTCCGCCGTCACGATGCCGGTGGGCACGGCGATGATCCCGTAGCCCATGATCATCACGACCGACGCCAGCAGCTGGCCGAACGGCGTCTTGGGCGAGATGTCGCCGTAGCCGACCGTCGTGAGCGTCACCACCGTCCAGTACATGCTGACGGGGATGCTCGTGAAGCCGTGCGCCGCGCCCTCGACGACGTACATCAACGTGCCGATCACGACCACCAGCGTGCACACCGCGAGCAGGAAGACGGTGATCTTGCGCGAGCTGGCACGCAGCGCGCGGCCGAGCGTGTGCGCCTCGGTGAGGTGGCGCGAGAGCTTGAGGACGCGGAAGACGCGCAGCAGCCGCAGCACGCGCACCACCAGCAGCGCGTGCGCGCCCGGGAAGATCAGGCTGACGTACGTCGGCACGATCGCCAGCAGGTCCACGATGCCGAAGAAGCTGGCCGCGTAGGCCAGCGGGCGGCGCACCGCGACCAGCCGCACCACGTACTCGATGGTGAAGACGATCGTCAGCGTCCACTCGGCCGCCCGCAGCGCGCGGTAGGTCGCGGGCGCGAAGCCGCTCACCGTCTCGAGGCTGACGATCGCGACGCTCGCCAGCACGAGCGCGATCAGTGCCAGGTCGAAGGCGCGGCCCGCGGGCGTGTCGTTCTCGAAGACGACCTGATGGACCCGCGCACGCCAGGGTGTGCGCGCGGGCAGCTCCTCGCGGATCGTGCGGTGGTCGGGTCGGGGCATGGGCGGCGGCAGGCGCCGGCGGTGGCGCGCATCGCATGCTAGCGATGCGCGCCACCGCGCGCCGCGCTCAGTACAGGCGGGCCAGCACCTGGCGCAGCAGCGCGTCCGGCACGTTCTGGAACGTCAGCCGCTCCGTGCCCGGATAGACCACGGCGCGCCGCACGTCGCCGTCGGCCGCGCGGTAGTAGACGTAGCGGCGGTCGCCGTCCGCGCTCGTGCGCACGACCGTGTAGCCGTTGCGCCCGAAGACGTCGCGCAGCGCGACCACGCCGTCGTCCGCGCGGTAGAGCTTCTTCGCCTGGCCCGGCGGCAGGCCGCCCTTCTTCGCGAGGCCCGGCGGCACCTTGTGGCCGTTGCCGTGGCCGTTGCCGTGCCCCTGCCCGTGTGCGCGGCCCTGCGCCTGCGCCGGGTCGGCGTGCAGCAGCATCGCGGCGGCGACGGCCGCGGTCCCGAGGATGGTGGAGAGCGATCTGCGCATGCGCGCCTCCTTTGGTCGATGGTGAGGGGCGCGCCCACGCTCCAGCGCGCCATCGCCTCCCTGAGTGCAGGATCGGCGCCCGCGGGGCGGACGGACCACGTAAGTGCTTACGGGCGTGGGGGTTCCGGTAGGCCCAGCGGCACGAACCGGCCCGCGTCCACGACGCCGTCGCGCACGGTGTAGACGGTGATCCCCGAGGGGAAGCGCAGCCCCCGGACGGCGACCGACCCCACCACCGCCGCGGACTGCTCGAAGCGCGTCCGCAGCCCCTCGACCTCGTGCGAGATCCGCTCGGCGTGGTGGATGTGGCCGCCGAGCGCGAGGACGTGCCGCCGGCGCCGCAGGAGCGCGAGCACGTCACCGGCGTTGGAGACCGTGTGCCGGAAGACCGTGCGCCCGCCGACCGTGATGAGCGACGGCGCGGGCGGCCGGTCGGTGTAGCCGTGCAGGATCTCCGACGCCGAGAGCAGCGGGATGTGGTCGAAGGTGACGACGGGCATGTCGGGCGGCACCAGCGCCAGGTCGCGCTCCAGCCACGCCAGCTGCAGGCTGTCGACGTGGCCGTAGTACCACTGGTCTGCGACGTCGACGGTGTTGAGCCCCACGAAGTGCACGCCGCCGTACGTGAACGAGTAGTGCTCGGGCCCCAGGTAGTGGCGGTACATCCGGTGGCCGTAGAGCGGATGCGACGCGTCGACACCCGATTTGTCCCGCTCGATGCCGAACACCTCGTGGTTGCCGGGCACCGTCCACAGCGGCGTCGCGAACGCGGCGGCCTCGCGCGTCCACAGCTCGTAGTAGCCGCGCGCCTCCGCCTCGGGCACGCGCAGCGCGTCGCGCACCAGGTCGCCCGTGACGAGCGCGAACGCCGGTCGCAGCGAGTCCACCAGCGCGCGCAGGCGCTGCGTGCGCGCGACGACCGCCGGCGCGACGTGCGGATCGGACGCGTGGACGAAGGTGAACGTGCGCGCGCGCGGCACGGGCGCCAGCGCGAACGTCAGCGCGGTCGTCGTGTCGTGCAGCGCGCGCCAGAAGCGCCCGACCGACCGGTAGCCGTCGGGCACCGAGACGAACGCGACGCCGCGCCCGGCGCCCGGCAGCGCGAACGCGCCCGACGCGTCGGTGACGACGACCGCGTCCTGGTTGGAGACGGCGACGCCGGCCAGCCCCTGCTCTCGCGGGCCGCGCACGCCGTCGCCGTTCGCGTCCACGAAGACGACGCCGCGGACCGCTGCTGCGGCGGCGCGTGGCGTCTGCGAGAGGAGGCCCGCGGGCGCGGTCGGCGCGAGCAGGAGGAGCGCGAGTGAGGCGACGCGGCGTGGGGTGCGCATCGCGCGAATGTACGGCCGGCCACGCGCGGCGGCGACCGGCCGAGCATTGCCGGCGCGGCTCAGCGCGCGAACACCGCGCGGATCTGCGCCACCGCCCACGCCAGGTCGTCGCGCTTCACCACCAGCGGCGGCGCGAGGCGGATGACTGTGTCGTGCGTCTCCTTGCACAGCACCCCGCGCTCCTTCAGCGCCTCGCAGTACGGGCGCGCGGGCACGCGCAGCTGCAGCGCGGCCAGCAGCCCGCGCCCGCGCACCGCGACGAGGTCCGGATGCGCGATCGTGCGCAGCTCGTCGAGCAGCCACGCGCCCAGCTCCGCCGAGCGCTCCGCGAGCCGCTCGTCCTGCAGCACGCGGAGCGCCGTGCGCGCGACCGCGCAGCCCAGCGGGTTGCCGCCGAACGTGCTGCCGTGCGACCCCGGCCCGAACACGCCGAGCACCTCGCGCCGCGACACGACGGCGGAGACCGGATAGAAGCCGCCGGAGAGCGCCTTCCCGAGGATGTAGAGGTCGGGCCGCACGTTCTCGTGGTCGCACGCGAACGTCTGTCCGGTGCGGCCCAGACCCGTCTGGATCTCGTCGGCCATCAGCAGGACGTTGCGCTCGGTGCAGAGGGCGCGCAGCGCGCGAAGGTAGCCCGGCGGTGGCAGCAGGATGCCGGCCTCGCACTGGATCGGCTCGAGCAGCACCGCGCACGTCTCAGGCGTGATCGCCGCGCGCACCGCGTCGATGTCGCCGAACGGCAGCAGCCGGAAGCCGGGCGCGAACGGTCCGAACCCCTCGCGGTACGACGGCTCCGACGAGAAGCCGACGATGGTCGTCGTGCGCCCGTGGAAGTTGTTCGTGAACGCGAGGATCTCGGCGCGGTCGCGCGCGATCCCCTTCCGCTCGTACCCCCACCGCCGCGCCGCCTTGATGGCCGTCTCCACCGCCTCGGCGCCGGTGTTCATCGGGAGCACCATCTCCATCCCGCACAGCGCCGCCAGCTCCTCGCAGAACGCGGGCAGCTGCTCGTTGCGGAAGGCGCGCGACGTCAGCGTGACGCGCGACGCCTGCTCGACCATCGTGGCGAGGATGCGCGGATGGCAGTGCCCCTGGTTGACCGCGGAGTACGCGCTCAGGCAGTCGAGGTAGCGCCGCCCCTCGACGTCCCACACCCACGCGCCCTCGCCGCGCTCGATGACGAGATCCAGCGGATGGTAGTTGTGCGCGCCGTACCGCTCCTCACGCGCGATGAATTCCTGCGTGCGCTCGTGGTCGATCGACAGGGTCGCCATTGGAGTCGTCGGGTGGGCTGCGTGCCGAGTGCTGGGTGCGGGCCGTTCAGGTGTCATCCCCGGCCTGACCCTGAGCGGAGCGAGGGGGAAGGAGAGGGATCCGTTCCCCTGGCGAGGGGCATCCAACGCGTGACGCATACGAGGTCCCTCGCTGCGGTCGGGACGACCTCAGATAATCCGTCGCCCGAACGCGGAGGCCAGCAGATCGACCGCCAGCTCCGCCGTGTGGTTCCGCCGATCGAGGATCGGGTTGATCTCCACCAGGTCCATCCCCAGCATCGCGTCGGAGTCCGCGAGGATCTCCATCGCGAGGTGCGCCTCGCGCAGCGTCGCGCCGCCGCGCACCGGCGTGCCGACGCCCGGCGCCTCGGCCGGATCGATCCAGTCGGCGTCGCAGCTGACGTGGACGCCGCCCGTGCCGCGCGTCGCGATCTCGAGCGCGTCGCTCATCACCGCGCGCAGCCCGCGCTCGTCGATGTCGCGCATCGTGAACGCGCGGATCCCCGCCTGCCGGATGAACGCCTGCTCGGGCGGATCGAGGTCGCGCAGCCCGACGAACACCAGGTGCTCGGCCTTCACCGCGGGGCCCGGCTTCGCGAGCCCCGCGAGCCGCGGGTCGCCGAGTCCGAGCAGGTGCGCGACGGGCATCCCGTGCACGTTGCCGCTCGCGCTCGACTCGGGCGTGTGCAGGTCGCCGTGCGCGTCCAGCCAGATCAGCCCCAGCGCCTCGCCGCGCTCCGCGAGCGCGGTCGCGACGCCCGCCACCGATCCCGCGCCGAGCGAGTGGTCGCCGCCGAGGATCAGCGGCGTGCCGCCGCGCCGGACGACGCTCGCCGTGAACGCCGCCAGCTCCTCGCACACCTGCGCGATCGCGGGGAGGAACTCGCGTCCCGAGCCGGTCAGCGACGTGCGGTCGGGGACGCGGACGTTGCCGTGGTCCTCGACCGCGTGCCCGAGCGCGCGCAGCCGCTCCGCGACCCCCGCCAGCCGCATCGCCGACGGCCCCATGTCCACCCCGCGGCGGCTGGCGCCGAGGTCCATCGGGACGCCGACGACGTGGACGTCGCGCACGCGCCGGCGGGCGTCGGCGGAGGCGCCGGCCTCGCCGGAGGCGTGGCGCGGGCGGGGGGTGGGATGGGCAACGGACAGGGTCGCGGCGGACATCGGCTGGCGCATCGGTCGGCGGTGGGCGGACGCGGGATCGTCGCCCCCGTGGACGCAGGATGCCGGCCGGCGACGTCAGCAACAAGCCAGAAGTCCGTGCGATCAGCACGCCCATTCTCGCGATTCGCCAGCGTTCGTTGACATTCTGCGCAACCAGGGGCACTCATGCCCCATGGATGCCACCGACCTCCGCCTCGTCGGCCTGCTGCGTGAGAACGCCCGCGCCTCGGTCGCCAGCCTCGCCCAGCAGCTCAAGGTCTCGCGCGGCACGGTCCAGAACCGGATCGACCGGCTGACCGAGCGCGGGATCATCCTCGGCTTCACGGTCCGCACGACGCCGGACGCCGAGCCGCAGCCGGTGCGCGCCGTGATGATGATCGCGGTCGAGGGGGAGCGGGCGCGCGAGATCCTGAAGACGCTGCGCGGCTACCCCGAGGTGCGCGCGCTGCACACGACCAACGGCCGCTGGGACATCGTGGCCGAGCTGGCGACCGACAGCCTGGAGGCGTTCGACGAGGCGCTGCGGCGGATCCGCGAGATCCGCGGGATCTCGAGCTCCGAGACCAGCCTGCTGCTGTCGACGCACAAGCTGTAGGCGGCGCGCGATCAGCGCGCGGCGCCGCCCGTGCGAGCCACCGGCCGCGCCTTCATCGCCTCGCGCAGCTTCGCGATCACGTCGGCGCGCGCGCTGTCGCGCGCCGCGATGTCGAGCAGCTCCGATGCGCGCGCGAAGCCGCCAGTGCGCGCGTGCATGCTCGCCGCGTTGAACGCCGACGTGTGATAGCTGCGCCGCTGCTCCGCGCTGTCGGCCGCCAGCCGCGCGACGCGCGCGGCGGTGTACTCCGGGTTGCGCGCCGCGCTCGCCAGCAGCTCCTCGATGCGGGCGCGCAGCTGCGACACCTTGCCGTCGAAGCAGCCCATCGCGCCCTCGAACTGGGTCGCCGACTCGCGCCAGCGCTCCACGCGCGACAGCACGCGCGCCAGGTACGACGCCGCCGTGCAGTTCGCCGGCCCGCTCGGCGCATCCAGCGCCTCGCGCAGATCCCGCTCCGCTACCGGCAGGTCGCCCTGGTCGTGCTCGATCACGCCGGCCAGCGTCAGGACGTTCGCCGCGCGGCTGCGCGCCTTCGCGGTGTCGGCGTCGCCGCGTGCCGCCGCCAGCTCGGTGCGCCGCAGGTGGCTCAGCGCGCGCCAGTAGTAGCCGTCGCTCGCGTACGCGGAGCGCAGCGCGATCAGGCGCGTCGCCGACGCGATGGCGGCCGAGTCCTGGTGCATCGCGGACAGGCAGACGGTGCGTTGGAGCCACGCGCGCTCGTGTGCCGGCTCGCGCGCGATCGTCTCGTCATAGCGGCGCACCGCCGCCTCGCAGTCGCCGACGATCGTCTCCAGCCACCCGAACGCGAACGTCAGCCCCGGCGCGTCCGGGAAGCGCGCGTACGCGACCTCGAACAGCGCGCGCGCCTCGCCGCCGCCCGTCTCCGCGGCCAGGCCGGTCGCGGACTGCGCGCGGTAGTACGCGGTCTCGACGAAGCCGGGCACCTGCTCGTGCACGCGCCGGAGCGCCGCCGTGTCCACGCGCGCGCAGAAGCTCATGCGGTACGTGACGAGCGGCGGATCGCCCGCCGGACGCTCCCTGGGACGCCGCCCGTTGGAGCACTCGAGCGCGAGCGCGAGATACGCGCGCGCGGCGGGCGACCAGCCGCTCGCGGCCAGCCACCGGACGTCGCCGTCCATGCGGCCGAGCGCGGGCAGGTTGCGCCGGCGATGGCCGGCCATGACCTGCAGCGGGAGGCCGTCGGGATCGGGCAGCACCGCGTCCACCATCGCCAGCACGCGCGCGGGCTCCAGCGCGGCCGGCAGCCGCGGCGCGAGCGTTCGTGCGCGCTCCAGCGGCGCGGTCGCGTCCAGCGCGAGCTCCTTCTGCCGCAGCGCGAGCAGCACCTCGGTCTCGAACAGCCGCACGCGCACCGAGTCGGCGCCGCCTCCCGCGGCCAGCCGCTCGTACGCGTCGCGCGCCGCGCGCAGGCAGTCGTAGCAGCCCGCGAGCACCTGCGCGTCGGCGGCCGCGAGGGCGCGCGCGTCGGCCGCGCGCCGGGCACGGGCGGCGCCGCCGCAGCCGATGGCGAGGACGGCGGCCGCGAGCACGGCCACCCGGCTTCCGATCCCCCTGCAAACGGCACGCGTCCGGCGGTCCATGCGCGTCTCCCGCGAGGTCGGCCACCCGTCAGCACGAAGCGCCGCGGCAGCCGCCGCGGCGCTTCATACTATGCTGATAGTTGGTGCGCCGGGCGTCAAGAGGCGGTCAGCTGCCCTCCGGGAAGTCCGCGCCCACGGTCGTCGCCTCCCACGCGTCGAAGTTCGCCTTCAGCAGGTCGAGCTTCCACCGCGCGCCGCGCATCGCGCCCTTGCCCAGCAGCAGGTGCAGCGGCGGCTCGGGCGCCTCGACGGCCGCGATGATCGCCGCCGCCGCGCGCACCGGATCGCCCGGCTGCTTGCCGCTGTAGCCGCGGATGGTGCCCTGGTTCGTGTGCGCCGTCTCCGCGTAGTCGGCGATGCGCGTCGTCGCGTCGTTCGCGCTGCGGCCCGCCCAGTCGGTGCGGAACCCGCTCGGCTCCACGACGGTGACCTTGATGCCGAGCGGCGCCGTCTCGAGCGAGAGCGCCTCGGAGAGGCCGACGACCGCGAACTTCGTCGCGTTGTACCAGCCCACGCCCGGGAACGCGCGGATGCCGCCGATGGACGCGATGTTCACGACGTGGCCGGCGCGCCGCCGCCGCATGCCGGGCAGCACCGCGTTCGTCATGCGGCCCAGCCCGAACACGTTGATCTCGAACATGCGGCGCACCTCGGCCTCGTCGCTCTCCTCGATCGCGCCGAAGTAGCCGATGCCCGCGTTGTTCACCAGCACGTCGATGCGGCCGAAGCGCTCCTCGGCCGCGCGCACGCTCGCCTCGACCTCCGCGGGCACCGTGACGTCGAGCTTCGCGACCAGCGCGCGCTCGCCGTGCGCCTCGGCGATGTCGCGCACGCTGTCGGGATTGCGCGCGGTGACCACGCAACGGTAGCCGCGGTCGAGCACCGCGCGCGCCAGCTCGCGGCCGAAGCCGGTGGAGCAGCCGGTGATGAACCAGACGGGCGTGTCCTTCGTATCCTGCATGCGTTCCTGTCTCGAGTGGTGAAGCGTCAGCGATCGCCGTGCGAGTTGCCGTGCGTGGCCAGCGCGCGCGCCAGTGCATCGGCGAGGCCACCATCGTCCACGTGCGCGAAGACGTCGTGCGCGCGCTCCAGCGCCTCCGGCTCGGCGTTCGCGGGCGCGACGGGCCAGCCGCCCGCCTCGCCGACCGCCGTCATCGCCGCGGCGTCGTTGCCGCCGTCGCCCGCGAACATCACCGCCGACAGCGGCACGCCGTACGCCTCGGCCACGGTGCGCACGCCCACCACCTTGTCGATCTGCGGATCGAGCACGCTCACGAACGTCGTCTCGGGCATCAACGGGGAGAGCGACGGCACCAGCCGCGCGCGCGGCGCGGGATCGGCGAGCACCGCGTCCAGCTCGTCGTGCGCGAGCATCCACTGGCCGCGCACGATGACGCGGCCCGGCGTGCGCGCGAACGCGTCGGCGTCCACGGGCTGGTACGGCTCGCCGATGAGCGACGCGTGGCGCTGCGCGCGCTCGACGGCCTCCGCGCGCCCCGCGAGCACCGCGTAGCCGTCGTCGGAGTACAGCTCGAGCGCGCGCCCGGTCGCGCGCGCCTGCGCGAGCAGCGCCGCGACCGTCTCGTCGGAGAGGCCGGCCGAGCGCGAGCCGCCGTTGCCGAGGTGGGCGATGCTGGCGCCGTTCTGGAAGACGTGCCACGCATCGCCGTCCAGCCGCGTCGCGAGCGCGCGCGTGATGCCGAAGCCGGGCCGGCCGGTGCACACCGCGAGGTGCACGCCGGCGGCACGCAGCCGGTCGGCGGCGTCCCACACCGCCTGGTGCACCGTGCCCGAGGAGCCGACGAGCGTGCCGTCGACGTCGATGAAGACCAGCCGGATCGCGCTGCGTGCGGCGCTGCGCGTGGTGTGTGGCGTCGCGTGCGTCATGCGTCGCATGCTAGCGGGTCCGCGACGCGCATGCGACGTCGGCCATCAGCGGCGAGAATCAGTACCACCTCAATACCACACGACGTACACGAAGCCGGCCAGCAGCAGCGCCAGCAGGAAGAGCACGACCATCACGAGCCGGCCCATGCAGCCGAGGAACGACGGCAGCGCGACGCGCACGGCCGGGGGAATCACGTCGGGCACGACCGGTCCCGTCCGGGGCGGCGCGTGGGGCCGGGTCGTCGGGCGCCAGTCGGGCGCGATCGGCGGCACCGACATCGGATCGCGGCGCGTGACGCGACGCGGCGGCGGCGGCTCGGCCGGTGGTGGCGCGAAGGGCGGTGGCGGCGCGGGCGGGCGCGCGACGACGATGGGGCCGGCGTCGCGCGTGGCGCCGCACGCGTCGCAGCGCGGCGCGTCGAGCCAGCGGCCCGGCACGTGGTTCGGGCAGAAGAGCCGGACGTCTGCCTCGTGGCAGGTCTCGCACGTGCCCTCGTCGTCCTGCACCGAGCCGCAGTTGGGGCAGCGGAGGACCAGCGCGCTCACGCGTCGGGCTCCGTCGGCGCGTCGGGTGCCCCGTCCGCTTCGATCTCCTCGGGATAGAGCTCGCGCACGAGGGCCTCGGGCACGTGCAGCCGGTGCACCTGCGGCAGCGCGCCGGGCACCCAGCGCGCGATCGTCGGGATGCGCGCGTACGGGCCGAACACCTCGCGCGGCAGGCGACGCGCGAGCGCGACGGTGGTGAGCACGGGATGATCGGACGCGTAGTAGACGGCCCAGCGGTCGTCGACGTGGTCGTGCCCGCGCACCATGTGCGTCACCGGGCGCCCGAGCCGGCCGGCGAGCGCG
Organism: Roseisolibacter agri; assembly: GCF_030159095.1. NCBI lineage: Bacteria > Pseudomonadati > Gemmatimonadota > Gemmatimonadia > Gemmatimonadales > Gemmatimonadaceae > Roseisolibacter > Roseisolibacter agri. The sequence goes on along the minus strand of NZ_BRXS01000005.1, from coordinate 184,953 downwards.
CAGAAGTCCGCGAAGTCCTCGCGGCCGAACTGGCTGCCGCGCGACGCGCGGTTGGGCAGCTTGCGCCGCGCCTTCGGATGCGCGCGCGTCCAGACGAAGTCCGCCAGCGCGCGCGGATCGTTGAAGTCGCCGCTCGCCTCCAGCTCCGCGTGCAGGTCGACGAGCGGGAAGCCGCCGTGCGCGGCCAGCAGGCCGTCCGGGAAGAAGAGCGCGCGCGGCGCCCGCTCGAAGAAGCGCACGGCGAGCCGGCCCGCGCGCGGCCCCAGCGCGTCGGGCGATTCGCCCGCCAGCCCATCCGCGAAGTCCGACGGCGACACGCCCGACGCCAGGCGCTCGCCCGTCCAGCGCAGCGCCTCGTCGTGGTTGCCGGCGATCACGCACACGCGTTCCGGATGCTCCGCCGCGAGCTCGAACACGCGCAGCAGCAGCGCGAGCCCGAAGCCGCCGTCGTCGAACAGGTCGCCGAGGAAGACGAGGCGCGCGGCCGGGTCGTCGGCGCGCACGAGCGCGAGCGCCGCCTCGAGCGCCAGCAGGTCGCCGTGCAGGTCGCCGACGAACCAGAGCGGCGCGTCGCCCGGCTCCGTCACGCGGATCGCGCGGTCCTCCGGCGTCGCGCGGTCGGCGTCGAACAGGAAGCCCGGTCCGTCGGGCCGATCGAGGAGCGCGGTCATCGTCGCGACGATCGCGTCGCCGCGCGCGAGGATCGCGTCGGCATCGACCGCCTGCCGGATCGCCGCCCAGTCGAGCGACTCGACGTCCACCACCGGCGGGATCGCGATCGTGGACGGCGGCGGTGGCGGCGCGGGGTCCGGCACGGGCGCGTCGGCAGGCGCGGCGACGGGCGGCATCACGTGCCCCAGCACGCGCTCGGGCGGCGTGACGTCGGACGTGAACGCGCGCGGCGTCGAGTCGCGGGGCTGTTCGGGCGCGTCGCCCGGCGGCTCAGAGCGCACGGACCGTCAGTGGAAGCTTCACCACGCCCTTCGCCTGCCGCCCGACGGCCAGCACGTCGCCGTCGTGCAGCGCGCGCGGCGCGGCCAGCGCCTCGCCGTTCACCAGCGTCTCGTTCGTGGTGCCGGGCAGCGGCGCGACGTGCCATCGCCGATCGGGTCCGCGCTCCAGCACCATCTGCCGCGCGTCCCAGAACTCCGCGTCGGCGCCGAACTGCCGCGCGAGGTGCTTGCCGAGCTCCGTGCGCACGCCCAGCTGCAGCACGTGGCCGCTGGCGCCGACGAGCTGCACGCGGTCGCTCGTGAGCGCGGCGCGCGGCCCTGCAGCCGCCGCGGGCTGCGGACTGCGGACTGCGGGTTCCTTGGGGGGCGCGGGTGCCGTCGCGGCGACCGGTGCCGCCGCGGGCTTCGCCTCGCGGCCGCTCAGCACGGCGCGCAGCTCCGCGGCCGTGGGGCGCGCCGCCGGATCGGGCGACAGGCAGCGATGCAGCGCCGCCGACACGGCGGCGTTGTCCGCGGGCTTCGGCATCACGCCCGCGAGCACCGGCGGCTTGGCCGCATACGCGCGCACCAGCGCCGCGTACTCCGCCTGGTCGTCGCGCCAGTACGGGTGCACGCCCGCCAGCAGCTCGTAGAGCAGCAGCCCGCACGTGAAGACGTCCGACGCCAGCCCCGGCACCGCGCCGCGCGTCATGTGCTCGGGCGAGCGGTAGTTGTCCGAGCCCACGTAGCCCTGATGGCCGTGCCACGGCGCCCGCTTGTCCGCGAGCACAGAGAAGTCCATGTCGATCAGCTTCAGCTGGTAGCCGGCGCCGATCGACGGGTCGCGGATCAGGTAGACGTTGGGCGGCTTGAGGTCCGCGTGCACCACCTTCGACTCGTGCAGCGCGGCGATGCCCGCCATCAGCACCTTCGCCCACGTCACGTGCCGCGCCCACACGTCCGGATCGAGCAGTGGCGAGCGTCCGTCGCGCGCGTGCGCGGCGCGCTCCTCCTCGAACAGCTGCTGCAGGTCGCCGCCGTGCTCGACGAACTCGTACGCCTGGAAGTACGTCGGGCCGCCCCACCGCTCCTCGAACGCGTCGATCAGGCGCACCGCGTAGTTCGCCGCCTTGCCGCCGCGCACGCGCGCCGCCAGCTCCTGCTGGTAGTCGATGAAGGCGCCGTACCACACCACGGTCGGCGCGGGCGACTTGTACTGCTTGAGGAAGATGCGGCGCCCGTCGGGCGACTCGGCGGCGTACGAGATCGCCATCGCGCCGGGGCCGAACACCTTCGTCACGCGGTAGCCGCGCAGCGCGTCGCCGACCTTGAGCTTCTTCGCCATGTCGGAGCGCGCGCTACAGCGCCACGGTCTCGGCCGACTTCGACACGCTCGCCGCCAGCTGCTTGAGCGTGGTGCGGAAGTTCGCCGCGTCGGCCGTGTACTTCTGCAGCGCCTCCTGTGGCGACAGGCCCTCGTACTCGACCACCTCCCACTCCGACTTGTCGATCTGGCTCAGGCGGTCGTAGCCCTCGAAGTTCGGCGCGAACAGGCTGAGGATGATGCGGTTCGCCATCACCACGTTCGCCACGTCCTGCAGGCTGCCGCCCTTCGCCTGCGGGATCTGCAGCGTCTCCTTGAACGACGCGTCGGTGAAGACGACGACCACGCGCGCCGCCTCGCTGCGGTAGCGCCACTTGCCGGGATCCTCGCTCTGCGCGCCCTTCGGCGTCGCCTCCATCGTCGCGATGGTGTAGAGCGCGTCGAGCAGCGACTCCGGCTCGTCGCCGCCGCCCTGCGCCTGCAGCGTGCCGAGCTGCGCCTTCAACGCCACCGCGTCGCGCACGAACGGGTGGTCCTCGATCCACGGCAGCCCCTCGCTCTCCGCGTGGTCGATGTCGCGGTAGCCGACGACCTTGCCGCGCCAGTCCTTCACTGGCGCCGCGTTGTTGGCGTCGCCCTGGCTCAGCGAGTCGACGAACACCTCGATGTTGCGGCGCAGCGCGTCGATGATGGGCGCCATGCTGCCGGTGACGTCGACGAGGAAGACGATGTCGGCGACGCCCTTCGTCTTCGCGCGCGGCGCGGGCGCGGGTGCGGCGGTGATCGGCGCCGCGGCCGTCCCGGCACCCGCGTTCGCATCCACGTTCGCGCCCGCGTTCGGATCGGGCGCGAGCGGCTCGGTCACGATCGCATCGGTCGCGGACGCGGGGCTCGGCGGCGCGTTGGTCGCGGCGGCGGCGTCGACCGCCTCCGGCATGGGCGGCAGTGGCATACCGAGCTCGTCGGCGCTGCGCGTCGCGCCGCCGGCGTCGGGGGTCGGCGAGGTCTCCATCGGCGGCTCCTGTGTGCTGAAAGGGGGTGGGCCGCCCCCTCATGCAGGAGTGTTGCCGTCGTCACTCGCTGCGCAGCGCGATCGCGGGATCGACGCGTGCGGCGCGACGCGCGGGGATGAGCGTCGCCACCAGCGTCACCGCGCCCAGCACCGCCGGCACCGCGACGAAGGTCAGCGGATCGAGCGTGCCGACCCCGTAGACGAGCGTCGTCAGCAGTCGCGAGAGCAGCCCCGCCGCCAGCAGGCCCACGGCCACGCCCGCGCCGGCCACCGCCATGCCCTGCCCCAGCATCATGCGGCCGATGGCCGCGCGCCGCGCGCCGAGCGCCATGCGGATCCCGACCTCGTGCGTGCGCTGCGTGACGAGCAGCGACACCAGCCCGTAGATCCCGACCGCGGCCAGCGCGAGCGCGAGCCCCGCGAACAGCGCCAGCAGCACCGTCGTGAAGCGCGGCTCGGCCAGCGCGTCGTCGGTGACGCGCTCGAGCGTCTGCACGTCGGCGAGCGGGACGTTCGGATCGAGCTCGCGCACCACCGCGCGCAGCGGCGCGGCGAGCGCCAGCGGATCGCCCGCGGTGCGCAGCACCAGCGTCATCGCGCGCGGCGCGTTCCCCGTCTCCAGCGCGTAGTGCGCGGGCGTGACGTACATCTCCGCGCGCGGCTCCTCGACGATCGCGTTGTGCCGCACGACGCCGACGATGCCGACGATCGTCATCCACGGCTGGTCGGCGGTGCCCCACTTGAAGCGCTTGCCGAGCGCGTCGCCATCCGGCCAGTAGCGGTCGGCCATCGTCTGGTTGATGACGACCACCGGCACGCCGCGCGCGTCGTCCGTGCGCGCGAGCGTACGCCCCTGCCGCAGCGGGATGCGCATCGCCTCGAAGTAGCCGGGCATCACGACCTGCCAGTCGCCGTTCGGGTTGTCGCGCCCGTCGCGCGCGCGGCCCTCGATCGTGATCGACCAGTCGCCGATCGTGCCGGTGAGCGGCAGCAGCCGCGTGCCCGCCGCCGCACGCACGCCAGGGATCTGCGCGACGCGCTGCTGCAGCCGCTCGTGGAACGCGACCACCTGCGCGGGCTCGGGATACTCGGCCGCCGGCAGCGCCAGGCGTGCCGTGAGCGCGCCGCGCGGATCGAAGCCCAGGTCCACGCGCCGCAGCTCCACGAGGCTGCGCAGCAGGAGCGCGGCGCCCACCACCAGCACCACCGACATCGCGACCTGCACCACCGCGAGGCCGCGGCGGAAGCGCTGCCGCGCGCGGCCCGTGGTGCCCGAGCGCCCGCCGCTCTCGTGCAGCGCGCCGGCGACGTCGGGCCGCGACAGCTGCAGCGCCGGCGCGAGCCCGAACACGAAGCCCGTCGCCACCGCCAGCAGCGTCGTGAACGCCAGCACGCCCAGGTCCACGCGCACGTCGGCGACGCGCGGCAGCGACGCGGGCGCGAGCGACGCGAGCAGGCGCGTGCCCGCCCACGCGAGCGCGACGCCGCACGCGCCGCCCGCCGCCGCGAGCAGCACGCTCTCGGCCAGCAGCTGCCGCATCACGCGCGCGCGCGCCGCGCCCAGCGCCTTGCGCACCGCGATCTCGCGCCGCCGCTCGTCGGCACGCGCGAGCAGCAGGTTGGCGGCGTTCGCGCACGCGATCAGCAGCAGCAGCGCGACGGCGCCGAACAGGATCCAGAGCGGCCGTCGCATGTCGCCGAGCACCAGGTCGTGCACCGGGACCGCGGCGCGGTAGAGGCGTCCGCTCCCGTCGTCGATCACGAACCCCTCGCGCACCCAGCCCTGCGCGACGCGCCGCAGCTCGCGCGTGCCCTGCTCGGGCGCGACGCCCGGTCGCAGGCGCGCGAAGCCGATGAAGTTGCGGCTCCCCCATCCGCCGAGGTTCGCGGTGTCGACGACCTGCGGGATCCACAGCTCGGTCGGGCGTCCCTCTCGGAAGTCGAGCGGGAAGCGGAACGCCGCCGGCATCACGCCGACGATCGTGCGTGCGCGGCCGTTCACGCGCAGCGTGCGCCCCACCACGTCGGGCGCGCCGCCGTAGCGCCGCTGCCAGAGCGCGTGGCCGATCACCGCGACGTCGCCCGCGCCGGGCGCGCCCTCGTCGGGGCGGAAGGTGCGGCCCAGCAGCGGCGCCGCGGCGAGCGTCGCGAAGGCGTTGGCGGTGACGCTGCCGATCGCGACGCGCTCCGGCTCCACGTCGCCGGTGAGGTTCGCGCTGCCGCTGGTGAAGCCGGCGACGTGCGTGAAGGCGCGCGCGTCCGCGCCGATCGCCGCCAGCTCGCGCAGCGACAGCCAGGTCGTCTCCCCCTTCTCGGTCGCGTTCCAGAGGACCGTCAGCCGCTCGGGCGCGCCGTACGGCAGCGGCCGCAGCAGCACGGTGCGCACGAGGCTGAAGAGCGCCGTGTTGGCGCCGATCCCGAGCGCGAGCGTGAGGATCGCGACGGCGCTGACCGTGCGCGCCCGCCGCAGGCGCCGCAGCGCGTAGCGGAGGTCGGTGGCGAGGTGGGCCATGGGGGCGGTGGGAGTGGGGGGCCTGCGCCGGAGACCGCCCCGCTTGGACCGTCCCCCACCCCGCCGGGTTTGGGCGTGGAACTATCTCACCACTGAGGGTTATTCACCGCCACGCGCCGATCGCATGGCCGCGTCTCCCCCTACGAGAAGGACCGACTTCATGGATACCAGCATCAGCACCCTGCTAGACGTGCGCGAGGCCGCCGAACGGCGCCGCTCCATCCGCGCCTTCGAGCCGGAGCCCATCCCGGCCGCGGACCTCGAGGCGATCCTCGACGTCGTGCGCCTCGCGCCGTCGGCGTTCAACGTCCAGCCGTGGCGCTTCGTGATCGTCGAGACGCCGGAGCTGAAGGCGCGCCTCGCGGCCGCCGCGTTCAACCAGCGCCAGGTCACGTCGGCGCCCGCGGTGATCGCGCTCTACACCGACATGCAGGACGCGCTCGCCACGCTGGAGGAGACGGTGCACCCCGGCATGCCCGAGGCGCAGCGCGCGGCCACGGCCGCGCACATCCGCGGCATCCTCGGCAAGCAGAGCCCGGAGGATCAGGAGAGCTGGGCCGCCGGCCAGGGCTACATCGCCCTCGGCTACCTGCTGCTGGCGGCCGAGGCGCACGGCTACCAGACGTCGCCGATGACGGGCTTCGACGCCGCGCAGGTGCGCGAGGTGCTCGGCCTCCCTGACCACGTGCGGGTGCCGGCGCTCGTCGCCATCGGCCGCGGGACGGAGGAGGGCTTCACGCACCACCGCCATTCGCTCGATCGCATCGTCCGCGCGGCCTGACGCCGCGCGACGACGCTCCTGAACGCACGCACGCCCCGCGAGCTCTCCGGCTCGCGGGGCGTCGTCGTTCGGGTCGTGGCGTCGGCTCGTGTCAGCGGCAGGACACCGGCCGCCCGCGCAGGAAGTCGCGCACCAGCGCCACGACCTCGCGCTCGCGCTGCAGGTGCACGTGATGGATGGCGTCCATCTCGACGACGCAGCGCGCGCCGCCGGCCGCGCGGAACTGCGCGATGCTGGCGTCGGTCCACGCGCCGACGACGTCGCGCTCGAACGCGAGCACGCTGTCGCGCAGGCTCGCGCGGATGGTGGGCGCCAGCCGCTCCGCGAGCGACGCCGACATCTGGGGACCGCGCGCGTAGATGGCCAGCGAGGGCGCGCGCACCGCGGCGTACTCCGGCGGCGCGCCGGCGGTGGCCGTGAGCATCGCGCCGTAGCGCGCGAGCGGCGTGCGCCAGCGCAGCGTGCCGTCGCTCCCCTTCACCAGCGACGCGAGGTAGTCGCGCTCCACCGCCGGACCCCAGGCCTTCGCGAGGTCCGGGCGGGCGCGGCGCTGGTAGGCGAGGTACGCCGCGGGCGACGCGCGGTCGGCGTCGGTCATCGCGGGCGGGCCGGGATCGGGATCGCGGTCCATCCACGCCATCTGCGCCTGCCGGTCGTACGCCGCGTCCAGGTACACCAGGCGCCCCACGCGGTCCGGGTGGCGGGCGGCGAGGCGCGTCAGCTCCGCGCCCGCGAGCGAGTGTCCCACGAGGTGCGCGCGCCGCACGCCCAGCGAGTCGAGGAAGGCCACCACGTCGGCCGCCAGCGTGTCGAGCCCGTAGCCCGCGGCGGGCGCCTCGCTCTCGCCGTGCGCGCGGCGCGTGAGCGCGACGACGCGGAAGCCCTCGCGCGCGAGCGCCGGCCCGAACGCGCTGTAGCTCCACGCGGAGTTGCCGAGGCCCGCCAGCAGCACGACGGTCTCGCCGCGGCCGCCGAAGTCGAGCCACTGGAGCCGCGCCCCGGGCACCTGCACGAACGCGCGCCGCACGCCCGGCACGTCCGCGACCAGCGGCGAGGCGGCCGCGGCGACCACGGGGATCGGCGGGCGGGGAGCGGGCGCCGCGGCCTGCGCCCCCGCGAGCGCGGGCGCGACGGCGATAGCGAGAGCGACGAGGCGGACGACGATGGCCATGCGGATGCGAGCGGCAGGAGCGTCGGAGGCGATGCGGCGGGACGGCGAACACTCTGCGGGCCCGCGTGCGGACCCGCCAGGGCGCGCTCAGGGCGCCGCGATCACGAGCGCCAGCAGCCGCGCCAGCGCGGCCAGGTCGCGCAGGTCCAGCACCTCCGCCGGCGAGTGGCTGTACCGTCCCGGCCACGAGAGCCCCATCCCCGGCGCGCCCGCGTCGACGAACGGGCCGGCGTCGGTGGATCCGTGCGTCGTCCCGACCTGCAGCGGGATCCCCGCCGCCGCGGCCAGCCGACGCACCCGCGCGCGCTCCGCGCGCCCGGCGGCCATCCCGTCGTCCAGCCCGCGCAGCACCGCGCCCGCGCCGAGCGGTGCGTGCGCGAACACCGGCGACTCCAGCGGCGTGTCCGACGAGACGAACGTGTCGATCGCATAGGCGCGGCGCACCGACGCGCCCACACGCTCGGCGAGCGCCCGCGCGCCTTCCAGCCCGCCCTCCTCGCGCACGCTCCACGCGAGGATGACCTTGTGCGTGAGCCGCGCCGGGTCGAGCGCCCGCGCGGCCAGCAGCAGCGCGGCCGTGCCCGCGCGGTCGTCGAGCGAGCGCGCGGCGTAGCGCGTCGCGCCGAGCCGCACGCCGCCCTTGGTCGCGGTGACGCCCGCGCCCACGCGCACGCCGCGCGCGACCAGCGCGGCCGAGTCGAGCCCGAACCAGGCGCGCAGCGCGGCGGGACGCTTGCCGCTCACCTCGCGCGGCGCGCGCGGCACGAACGCGCCGGGAATCGACGCCGCGCCGTCGACGTGCAGCAGCGCGGGCTGCCCCTCCCACGCCGACGGGATGACGCCGCCCCGGGCGGTGAGCGCCACGGTGCCGTCGCCGCCGATCGACGCGACGGTCCACGACACCTCGTCCATGTGCGCCACCGCGACCACGGTGTCGCGGTCCGGCCCCGCCGCGACGACGACGTTGCCCGCGGAGTCGACGACCGCCGCCGCGCGCGCCCACGCGGGGAGCGCCGCGAGCACCGCCGCACGCACGGGCGCCTCGTGCCCCGGCACGCCCGGCAGCGCCACCAGCGTGTCGAGCAGCGCGGCGAGACGCGTGTGCGCGTCGGGCGCGCGGCGCGGCGCCGCATCGGTCGGCGCGGCGGGCATCGTCCACGGCGTCGCGCCGGCCGGCAGCCCCGCCGCCTCGCGCACGGCCGCCAGCAGCGAGTCGGCGTCCGCCGCCCGGACCGCCTCGACCAGCGTGCCGGGGTGCCGCGCCCGCACGCTCAGCGTCACGCCGTCCGGCAGGGCGCGACGGCGCACCGCGGCGTCGAGGCGCGCCGTGTCCGCGCCGGCGACGACGGTCTGGCTGTCGACGGGGCCGTGCCGCGCGACGGCCGCGTAGAGCCCGGCCCAGTTGAAGGCGCGGCGCGTGCTCAGCACGAACAGCGTCTCGCCGCGCGCGGGCGGCTGTCGCAGCGCGGCGGCGGCCACGCTCGCCACCGCGGCGCAGCCGGCGCGACCGGCGGCGTCGTTGCCCACCACGTGGTCGGCGACGATCCACGGGGCATGGCGGCGGCGCACGGGATCGAGCAGCTCGACGCCCATCGCCTCCACCTCGGCGCGCGAGCGGGCGCCGACGTCGAGCCACAGCTGGTCGGCCCCGACCACCGTCGTGTCGCCGCGGTGCTGCCGCGCGAAGTGGCCGTTGGCGATCGCGAACACGCCGGGCACCGCGCCGCGCGCGCCGAGGACCTCGATCTGCTGCCCCTCGTGCGCCTGCTCCCAGAGCGGGTGCGGGGCGGCGCGCCCGGCGCGGTGCACGCGCAGGTAGCCGGCGTCGGTGATCTGGCTGACGACGAGCCCCGCGGGGTCGAGCCCGCACGCCACCACGCGCCGCGGCCGGCCCTGCCCCACGCGCAGCACGAGGTTGTCGCTGGCGTCGCGCTGCCACCGCGGCTCCGCCGCGCGGACCGCCTCGCCCGCCGGGACCGCGTCGACCGGCGACGCGTCGAGCGCCATCCAGCGCGCGAGCGCGTCCAGCGTGCCGGCCCCTCGGGACTGCGCGGCGGCCGCCGACGGCGCGAGGACGCCGAGGGCGCACAGGAAGACGACGATGGGGCGAATGGATCGCATGCGACGGTCGGGAGCGAGGGGGCGACGGGGCGGGCGCAAGTGTGGGCCGCGTCGCAGGCCGTCGCTACCCCACCGCCACCCCGTCGGCGGCTGGCCGCCGGATGGCGCGGGAATAACTTCGGGACATGCGCCGTCCCCTGGGCGAGCGGCGGCCCCTGCGGGGCCCGCCCAGCCGCCCGGTCCCGCGCCCCCGCCGTGACGCCCTCGCCCGACCTCCTGACCGATCCGCACGCGCGCTTCGACGCCCTGGTGCTCCCGCACCTGGACCGCATGCTCGCGTTCGCCCGCCGCCGCGCCGACTCTCCCGAGGACGCCGAGGACGCGGTGCAGGAGGCCTGCGTGCGCGCGTGGCAGGCGCTCGGCGAGCTCCGCGACGCGGTGCGCGTGCGCCCGTGGCTCTACCGCATCCTGCGCACGGTGCTGGTGGACTCGTACGAGAAGGCGGGCCGTCGCCGCCGCCTCGTCTCGATCACCCGCCTCGAGGACGCGCACGAGCAGCTGGTGGGCGGCGACGTCGACGCGGTGTTCGACGAGGTCGTGGGCCGGCTGGTGGGCGAGGCCGTGCACGCCGCGCTCGCCGACCTGCCCGAGGACTTCGCCGCGCCGGTGGAGCTGCACGACATCGACGGCTTCAAGTACCACGAGATCGCCGACATCCTCGGCATCCCCCTCGGCACCGTGATGAGCCGCATCTCGCGCGGCCGCCGCCTGCTGGCCGGCGCGATCGTGGCCCGTCACGGCCTGCGGCCCACGGAGCTCCGTGCGGACGCCGCCGCCCGACGTCCACTGCGCGGAGGTGCGCGGTGACCGACCCCCGCCATCCCATCGGCCCGCTCGGCGCGCTGCCCGCGACCGACCCGCGCGACGACGCGGCCCGCGAGGCGCGCCACGCCCTCCTCCGCGACCTGCTGGCCGCCTACGGCGACGGCGAGCTGCCGGCCGAGACGGCGTCGCAGATCGAGGCGCACCTGGTGGGATGCGAGCGGTGCCGCCGCGAGCTGGACGTGCACGACAGCGTGCGCCGGCGCCTGGGCAGCGAGCCGACCGCGAGCGCCTCGCCCGCGCTGCGCGCGCGCATCGCCGCGGCCGTCGCGGCGACGCCGATTCCCGCGCCCGTCGTGGCGCCCGCGCCGCGCCGCGGCCTGCGCGTGGCCGTCGCCGCCGCGGCGGTGCTGGCCGCACTCGCGACGGGCGGGCTCGCGTGGCGCGCGCGCGTCGCGCCGGACGTCCCGCTGCAGCGCGTGGCGGCGACGGTGGCGGCCGTGCCGCTCCTGCACGACGTCGTCGCCGACTTCCGCCGCGTGGCGGCGGGCGACCTGCCGGGCCGTGCGCGCGACCTGGACGGCGTGCGCGCCGCGGTGCCGTTCCCGGTCGCGCCGCTGCAGTCGGACCGCCTGCGGCTGCTGGGCGCGTGGACGACCGACCTCGCGGGCGAGCCCGCGGCGGTGCTCGCGTACCGCTGGAACGACCGGCTGCTGCTGCAGTACATCGTCTCGGAGGAGCGGTTCTTCCGCGCGCCCGCGGTGCGCGCGAGCGTGGCGGGCGGGCACGTCGCGGGCGCGGTGGACGGCGCGCAGGCCATGGTCGCGTGGCCGGCGGCGGCGGCCGGGGTGGTGGTGGTGTCGGACGTCGCGCTCGAGCGGCTCGCCGCCGTGGTCGTGGCCGCACGGGTGGCCGGCCTCCCGGCCGGCGGTGCAGACTAGGGACGTCGCGGACGCGCGCGCCATCCGGCGCGTACGATCCCGCCGTCCCCTCCGCCCGCCCGACATGCCCCGATCGCGCCGGTCCGCGGTCCGCCGCGCGCTCGCCCGTGCGCCTTGGAGTGCGTTCGCCCGTGCGTCCGTGCTCGTGCTCGTCCACGCGACCGCCACCGGCGCTGCTCACGCGCAGACGCCCGCGGACACCGCGCGCCGTCCCGCGCCCGACTCGCTCTCCGCCGACTCGCTGGCGGCGCGGCTGGCGCGGGCGGAGGCGGCGATCGCGCTGCTGCGCCAGCAGATGGCGGAGGAGTCCGAGACGGCGGCTCGCACGCGCTCGCGCGCGCGGCTGGAGTTCTCGGCGCGGCTGCTGGCGAACGGGTTCTGGACGTCGGCGCGGGTGAACAACGTCGACGTGCCGCAGGTGGCGTCGCCGCCGGTGGCGGGCGGTGGCGGCGTGCTGGGCGCGACGGTGCGGCAGTCGCGCGTCGGCGCGGTCGCCGTCATCCCCGAGGTGCTCGGCGGCACGTTCGACGCGGGGATCGACGTCGACTTCTTCGGCGGCGTGCAGAACGGCGCCGGCGACCGGCGGCTCTTCCCCGAGCCGCGGCTGCGCACGGCGCGCGGCCGCCTGATCTGGGCGCGCACGGAGGTGCTGGTGGGCTCGGAGACGCCGCTCGTGTCCGACCTCGATCCGATCAGCGTGGCGTCGGTGGGCACGCCGAACTTCTCGGGCGCGGGCAACCTGTGGAACTGGCTGGCGCAGGTGCGCGTGACGCGCGAGGTCACCGACTCGGGCGCGCCGGTGCGCATCGCGCTGCAGGGCGCGGTGCTGGCGCCGTTCGCGGGCGCGCAGGTGGCCGGCGAGCCCGACGCCGTGGACGCGGCCGAGCGCTCGCGGCGGCCGTTCCTCGAGGCGCGCGTGCGCGGACGGTGGGGCGCCGCGGCGGCCGAGCACGACCTGCCCGCGCTGACGGAGCTGGTGGACGGCGGCGGCGAGGTCGGCGTCGGCGTGCACCATGGCTGGGTGGACATCGGCGGCGGCGTGCTGCGCGCCAGCCGCGCGTTCACGGTCGATGCGCGCGTCGCGCTGGCGCCCGGCGTGGAGCTGCGCGGCGAGGGCTACGCGGGCGGCCAGCTGCTGCGCGGGCTGGGCGGCGGCGGGATCGGCCAGGCGTTCGGGCGCGCCGCGGCGGGCGCGCCACCCGGTGCCCTCGGCCCGCCGCTGCGCGACGCCGCGGGGTGGGCGCAGCTCAACGTCCAGCCGCATCCGGTGCTGATGGGCGGCGCGGGGTGCGGGATCGATGGGGTACGTGCCGCGGATCGCGCGGTGCGGCAGCGCAACGCGGTGTGCGCGGCGCACGTCGCGTGGCGTCCCGTGCAGCCGCTGCTCGTCGGCTTCGAGTGGCGCCGCCTGCGCACGCGCTACGACGCGGGCGCGTTCGTGGCGCATCACCTCAACCTGGCCTTCGGTGTGGAGCTCTGACGGTCGCCGCGTCGCGCTGCTCGCGACCACGCTGCTCGTGACGCCGACCGTCGCCCATGCGCAGCGCGGCGCCGCGCCGGCCGTGCGCGGACAGGTCACGCTGCTGGAGCGCGCGGGCGCGACGCCGGGCGACGTGCGCGGCGCGGTCGTGTGGCTGGAGGAGCGCGGCCGGCCGGCGTCGCCGCGCACGCCGCGCGAGGGCCGCATCGCGATGCGCGGCCGCGAGTTCCTGCCGCACGTGCTGACGGTGCCCGTGGGCAGCGCGGTCGGCTTCCCGAACCAGGATCCGTTCAGCCACAACGTGTTCTCGAACGTCGACCACGGGCCGTTCGACCTGGGGCTGTATCGCCGCGGCGCGACGCGCAGCGCGACGTTCGCGCGCGCGGGCGTGTATCCGATCTACTGCAACATCCACTCGAAGATGGTGAGCTTCGTCGTCGCGGTGCCGACGGCGTGGGTGGTGCAGCCCGGCGCCGACGGCGCGTTCGCGATCGACGGCGTGCCCGAGGGGACGTACGTGCTGCATGCATGGCACGAGCGCAGCGCGACGGAGCTGGTGCAGGAGGTCGCCGTGACGGCGAACGGGCTCTCCGGCGTGCGCGTGGTGCTCGACGCGCGCGCGTGGGTGGCGGCGCCGCATCTCAACAAGTTCGGCCGCCCGTACGCGGTGACCCGTGCGGATCGCTACTGACATGCGTACCGACCTGCGCGCGCGGCTGCTGCCGGGGCTCACGGGGCGCGTCTTCCTCGTGACCGCGGCGATCGTGTGCGCGGTGCTGGCCGCGGCGCTCGCGGCGGCGTCGGTGTCGGCGCGCGCCGCGGCGGTGCGCGACGCGCGGCGCGGGCTGGAGCAGGCGGCCGACCTCACCGCGCAGCTGCTCGCGGGGCGCGGCCGCAGCCTCGCCGGCGGCGCGCGCGTGTTCGTGCAGGGTCCGTACTTCCGCGCGCTGGTGGCCGAGCGGCGCCGCGACGACATCCTCGACCAGGCGTTCGAGGGCGCAGAGCAGCTGGAGGCCGACTGGGTCTTCATCACCGACGAGCGCGGCGTGCTGCTGGCGAAGAGTGACGAGCCGGGCGCGGCGGGCGAGCCGATGGCGGGCATCCCGCTCGTGGCCGGCGCGCTCGAAGGGCGCGTGACGACGGGCTTCGGCGCGTCGCGCGACAGCGTCCTGTTCCAGACGGTCGCGGTGCCGATCGTGGTGCCGGGCGCCGCGCCGGTGGGGACGCTCGTCGCCACGCGCGTGGTGGACACGACGCTCGCGCGCGACGTGCAGGCGGCGACGGGCACGGACGTCGTCTTCTACACGCTGGAGCCGGACGGACGGCGGCGCGTCGCGGCGTCCACGATGCCGCGCGACGCGGCCGCGGCGCTGCTGCCCGCGAGCAACGCCGCGCGCGTGGACGACGATCGCTACCTCACGCAGCACGCGGCGCTGGTGACGGCGGGCGGCGATCCGGTGGGCGGGTTCATGGTGGTGCGCGCGGCCGCGGCGATCCCCACCGGCCTCGCGGGCGTGCGGCGCTCGCTGCTGGTCGCCGGCGCGCTCGGCCTGCTGCTCGCGCTGGCGGCGGCGTGGCTGGCCGCGCTGCGCGTGACGCGCCCCACGCGCACGCTCGCGGCGGCGGCCCGCGCGGCCATCGGCGGCGACTACGTGACGGCGGCGCGCACCGCGCGCGACGCGGCCGCGCGCACGTCGCCCGACGAGATCACCGCGCTCGCCGGCGCGCTGGGGACGCTGCTGGCGGAGCTGCGCGAGAAGGAGCTGCTGGTCGCGGTGCTGGAGGCGGCGGCGCCGCTGCCGGTCGCGGGCGCGCCGAGCGACGCGCCGGCGGCCGGTGGCAGCGCGGCGGTGCGCACCCGCGGCGCGCTCGTGCCGCGGCGCGCCACGCATCCGGCGCCGCACCGCGCGCCGCGCATCGGCGGCACGCTGTCGCCCGGCGACACCTTCGCGGGCCGCTACGCGGTGCAGGCGGAGCTGGGGCGCGGCGGCGCGGGCATCGTGTACCGCGCGCTCGACCTGCTGGTGGACGAGCGCGTCGCGCTCAAGCTGCTGCGCCCCGAGCTGCTCGCGACCGACGCGCAGGCGCGCGAGCGGCTGATCCGCGAGCTGCGGCTGGCGCGCCGCGTGTCGCACCGCAACGTCGTGCGCACGCACGACCTGATGGAGCACGACGGCACGCCCTTCATCACGATGGAGTTCGTCGAGGGCGCGTCGCTCGGCACCGTGCTGCGCGCGCGCGGCCCGCTGGCGGCCCACACCGCGCTCGCGCTCGCGCGGCAGCTGGCGCGCGCGCTGGAGGCGGCGCACGAGCAGGGCGTCGTGCACGGCGACCTGAAGCCCGAGAACCTGCTCGTGCGGCTGGACGGGCTGCTGAAGGTGGGCGACTTCGGCGTCGCGACGCTGATGCGGCGCGGCGGGCCGGCGGCGCCGCGGCTGCAGCTCGCGGGCACCATCGGCGGCGCGATCGTCGGCACGCCGGAGTACATGGCGCCCGAGGTGCTGCTGGGGAGCGAGCCGGACGTGCGCGCGGACCTCTACGCCATGGGGATGGTGCTGCACGCGTGCCTGTCGGGCGGCACGCCGTACCAGGTGGACACGCCGCGCGCCTTCCTCGCGCGCAAGCTCGACGCGCCCGCGCCGCGCACTCCGGATGCGCCGACGGCACTCACGGCGGTGCCGGGCGACCTGCACGCGCTCGTCGCGGACCTCACCGCGCCCGATCCCGACGCGCGCCCCGCGACGGCGGCGGCGGTCGCCGCGCGGCTGGCGCGCATCGCGTGATCGCGCAGGATCAGACCATCATCAGCGCGGGTTGAGCTGCCCGCGGATCTCGCCGCCCGCGTTCACGGAGGTGTGCACGTTGACGTACGCGTTGCCGGTGCGCATCAGCGCCACCAGCGAGTCCATCGACATCGGCGTCTGGCCGGCGGGCGCGCGGATGTCGGCCGCGGTGAAGGTGCCGGTGAGCGTGCCGGTGCTGGCCGTCGCGGTGGTGCGCGGGAAGTCCACGATCACGCCGGCCGTCTGCGACGCGCTCCCCGGCGCGTGGATGTGCGAGCCGGTGGGCGTGCCGTTGATGCCGCTGTACGTCACGACGTAGCTCGCGGTGCCGCCGCGCACCGTCACCGTGGCGGTGCCGGTGGCCGTCGTGGTCACGGGGTTCGGCCGCTCGTTCGCGCCGGTGAGCGTGGCGACGAACACGGGATCCGACGCGACGACCGGATCGTCGTCGTCGCTGCACGCCGCGCTCCCGAGCACGACGGCCGCGGTGGCCAGCAGCGAGAGGGTGCGGACGCGCGGGAACGGGTGGAACATGGCGGAGGCTCCGGCGAGAGGGGCGGGACGCGAGCGACGCGAGCGACGCGAGCGACGCGAGCGACGCGGGGTGCGCGGGGATGCGTCGGGGCGGACGGCGCGACGTCGTGCACTATTCCCGACGCGCGCCCCAGCACGCGCCGCGGGAATACTCCGCGTGACCGTGCCGTCTGCGGCGTGACGGCCCATGGTCGCCGTCCACACGGCTCACATCTCATCACGCGAGGCATGCCGCAGCTTCCCGTCCTGTCGTCGCATCCCGACCCCGCCGACGCGTGCCTCACGCGGCGCGACTTCGTCTCCACCACCGCGCTGTCCGTGCTGGCCGCGGCGCTCGCCGCGTCGTGCGGCGGCGGTGGCGGCGGCGACCCGACCGGCCCGCGGCCCACGCCCCCGCAGATCCCCGCCAACGCGGGCGCCAGCGTCGCCGGCAACGTGCTCACCGTGCAGCTGGCGCAGTTCCCGAGCCTCGCGCAGGCGAACGGCTTCCAGGTGTTCGGCACCGTCGGCGGGTCGGCGGTGGACGTGATCATCATCAACCTGGGCAACGACAGCTACCGCGCGTTCACCAGCATCTGCACGCACGAGCAGTGTCCGGTGAGCGGCTTCAACGGCACTCGCATCACGTGCCCGTGCCACGGCTCGGAGTACGACACCGCCGGTCGCAACGTGGCCGGGCCGGCGCCGCGCCCGCTCACCGAGTACCGCGCCGCGTACGACGCCGCCGCACGCACCGTCACCGTCACCAAGGGCTGAGCCACGTGCCGCAGGACGTGCGGGACGACGGTCGCGACGACGACGACGCGTGCGCGGCCTGCGACGACGCGTTTCCGGACGCGTTCCCGCGCGACCGCCGCGCCTTCCTGCGCGACGCCGCGGTTGCGGTGGCGGCCGCGCTGCTCGGACTCGGCGCATCGCCGCACGACGCCTGGGCGCGCCCGCTCGCCTTCGTGCCGGCGCGCCGCGCGCGCGGCGGCGGGCCGCGCTATCCCGTGCCCGCGCAGGACGGCGCCTCCATCGACCGCGACAACGAGGTGATCCTCGTGCGGTGGGAGGGCGCGGCGTACGCGTTCAACCTCGCGTGCCCGCACCAGAACACGGCGCTGCGCTGGATGGAGCGCGACCGGCGGTTCCAGTGCCCGAAGCACAAGTCGCGGTACCGGCCCGACGGCGGCTTCATCGAGGGGCGCGCGACGCGCGGCATGGACCGCTTCGCGCTGCGGCGCGACGGCGCCGAGATCGAGGTGGACCTCGACGTCCTGTACCGGCAGGACCGCGATCCGTCGGGGTGGAGCTCGGCCGTGCTGCGCCTGTGAGCCGCGTGAGCGGCCGCTGACCGGCGCACCGGTGCGCGGTGGCATGGACCTCGCCCCTGCACCCCTGCCACTGTCACCAGGGTGTGCCCATGCCTGCCTCTCCCTCGCGGACCCCACTCCGCGCCGCGTGTCGTCTGCTGCTCGTCCTGCTCGCCGCGTGCGGCGGCGGTGACGGTGCCGCTCCCACCGGCGCGCCGAGCGCCAGCGGATCGTCCGCGGCGCCGGCGGCGGTGCGCGTGGTGTCGGGCGCCGGCCAGTCGGGCGATCCGGGCAGCACCCTCGCGACGCCGCTCGTCGTGCAGGTGAGCAGCGCGAGCGGCGCGCCGGTCGCGGGCGTGCCGGTGACGTTCGTCGTCTCGTCGGGGAGCGCGACGGTCACCACGGGCACCGCCGTCACCGACGCCGCCGGCCGCGCGCAGACGCAGGTGGTGCTCGGCAGCGTCGCGGGTCCGGTGCAGGTCACCGCCAGCGTCGCCGGCACGTCGCTCACGACGACGCTCGGCGCCACGATCGCCGCCACGGCGACGGCATGCGATCCCGCGACGGCGGGCACGCTCACGCCCGGGCAGGTCATGGCGCCCGCCGGCACCACGCTGTGCGTCAACGGCGGTGCGACCGGCGGCGAGTTCGCGCTCGTCGCGTTCAACGCCGCCACCACGCCGCGCTCGCGCTCCGCGTTCGTGGTGCGGCCCACGGGGATCGAGACGGTGAGCGGCGCGCCGCTGCGCCCGAGCGCCAACGTCTTGGACGGGCGCCGCGCGCTGCTCGCCGCGATCGGCCAGCGTCCGGCGGGCGCCGCGTTCGGCGCGCGCGTGCGCGAGGCGGCCGCACGCGAGCTGCGGCCGCGCTTCGGCGCCGCGCGCGGGTGGCTGGCGTCGCGCGGCACCGCGGCCGAGGGGCCGCGCCGCGCGGTGATCCCCGGCAACGTCTCCGTCGGGCAGCTCGTGACGCTGAACGCCAACGGCGACGTCGCGTGCTCGCGTCCCGACAACCGCGTGTCGCGCGTCGCGGCCGTGTCGAATCGCGCCATCGTCGTCGCCGACACGACGAACCCGATGGGCGGCTTCACGGACGCGGACTACGCCGCCATCGCCGCGACGTTCGACACGCTGGTGTACGCGGTGGACGTGCGCAACTTCGGCGCGCCCACCGACATCGACGGCAACGGCAAGGTCGTGCTGTACTACACGGCCGCCGTGAACGCGCTGACGCCGAAGAACTCCGACTTCTACATCGGCGGCTTCTTCACCCCGCGCGACCTCTTCCCCACGCGCGGCACCTCCGCCTCGCCCGACGCCTGCGCCGCCAGCAACGTGGCCGAGATGTTCTACCTGCTGGTGCCCGATCCCGGCGGGATGATCAACGGCAACCGCTACTCCAAGTCGTTCGTCACCAACGTCACGATCGCGACCGTCGCGCACGAGTTCGAGCACCTCATCAACGCGTCGCGGCGGCTGTACGTGAACACGAGCGCCGACGACTACGAGGCGACGTGGCTGGACGAGGGGCTCGCGCACGTCGCGGAGGAGCTGGTGTTCCTCGCGCGCACGGGGCTGCAGCCGCGGCAGAACCTCGACGCGACGATGCTCCGCAGCACGCCGCCCATCGCCACCGCCTTCACCGAGCAGGCGATCGACAACTTCGACCGGCTGGGGCTCTTCCTGGAGGGGCCCACGCGCAACTCGCCGTACGCCGACGACGACTCGCTGGCGACGCGCGGCGCGACGTGGGCGTTCCTCCGCTACGCTGCCGACCAGCAGCAGGCGACCGCGCAGGAGACGCTCTGGCAGCGGCTCGTGAACGGGACCGCGAGCGGGCTGCCCAACCTGCATGCCGTCTTCGGCACCGACGTCGCGACGCGCTTCCGCGACTGGGCGACGATGCTCCTGATGGACGACGTGCCGGGCGCGGACGCGCGCTTCCAGATGCTCAGCTGGAACCTGCGCTCGGTGTTCGCGGCCATCGACGGCTCGGGCACGTACCCGTTGCAGACCACCGCGCTCGTGAGCGGATCCAGCAGCACGGCCAGCATCCTCGCCGGCGGCGCGGCGTACATGCGCTTCGGCGTCGGGGCCGGGCGCACGGCGTCGCTCACCTGGGAGGCGCTGCCGCCGACGGTGACGCTGTCGCTGGTGCGGCTGCGATAGGGGCGGCGGCGTACGGCGCGTCGCGTGCCCTACGCCGCCGGGTAGTAGGCGTCGATGCTCCAGCGCACCACGTCCTCCATCAGCGCGCGGCGCTCGCTCGGGTCGCACTCGGGCGGCAGCGCGGCGGCGACGGTCGACTTCACCAGCACCAGCATGCGCTGCGGCGGCTCGCCGTCGTCGTGGAGGTGCTGCACCAGCGCCGTCACGGACGCCCGCAGCTCGGCCCGCAGCGCCTGGGACTGGCGGATGGCCCGATCGGACGCCGCCAGCAGCGCCGAGCCGCGCGCGAACAGGGCCAGCAGCGTCTCCCGGTGCTCGCGCGACGCGGCGATGGACGCGCGCGCCCGCCGCAGCGTCTCGCCGACGTGCTCGCTCGTGCCGAGCAGCGGGGCGCGGCCGTCCACCCGCGGCTCCACGCGCCGCTCGACGTGCGTGGGGGCGCCGCGGCCCGGGGCGCGCCGATCCACGAACCGCTCGCCGGCGTCCCCGGCGTGGCCGGACGAACGATGGTGCTGATCGCGATCCTGCATGGTCCGTGTGCGGTTCGGCGTGCGTGCTCCTCGCGGTCCCGGCCAGCTCCCCCGCCCAGTGTAGCACCAACCGTTTGGATCGCAAGTATCGGCCCGCACGACGCGGGCGGCCCGCGGCACGGCTCAGCCGTCGGCGTCGTCGGTGTCGCCGGCCGGCTGCCGCAGCACCCGCGACAGCGCGTGCAGCGAGCGCACGAGCGTCGACGTCCGCGCCGGCCCCAGCGTCTCGACGGCCGCGGCGAGCCGGTCGGCGGCGATGGCGGGCGAGCGCCGCACCAGCGCGCGCCCTGCGGCGGTGATGCCGAGCTCCGTGCGGCGCCGGTCGTCGGCCGCGGGCGTGCGCTCCACCAGCCCCCGCTCCACCAGGCGCTGCACCACCACCGACGCCGAGCTCGGGTCGGTGTGCGTGCGCTCCGCCAGCTCGGCCAGCGACGACGCGGGCCGCTCGGCGAGGCGCTGCAGCGTGTGCAGCTGCGCGGGGTGCAGCCCCACGCGCTGCTCGGCCTCGCGGTCGGCCACGCGCAGCTGGCGCCCTACCGCGCGCAGCGCGTCCAGCAGTGCCTCCGCGTCGCTGGGCGCCGCGGTGGCGGTCGGGGAGCGGCGTCGGCCCGTCATCCGAGATCGACGGTGGAAGGGTGGGTCTCGGTGATCAGCCAGCCGAGCAGCCGCTCGCCGCGCTCGCCGTCGGGCAGGCGCGACACGCGCAGCCGGCAGTCCACCATGGCGCCCTCGCGTGGGAGCATCAGCATCGGCCATTCCTCCACGCCGGGCGCGTGCGCGGCGCGCTCGAGTGCCGTCCGGAACGCGCCCCGCTCGTCGAGCGCGACGTAGCACGCCATCGGCTTGCCGACGAGCGCGTTCACCGGCCGCCGCAGCAGCGCGCAGGCTGCGGCGTTCGCCTGCACCACGACCGCGTCGAGCGTGGTCACGAGGTAGGCCGCGGGCGCCAGCTCGAACAGCGCACGCCAGCGCGCCTCGCGGCCCTCCTGGGCCAGCTGCGCCTGCAGCAGGTCGTCGTTCTGCGCGCGCAGCTCCTCCTCGGCCTCGCCCAGCTCGGCCAGCGTCGCGTGCAGGAGCCCCGCGGCCGCGGCGGGCGCGGCCTGCGTCGCGTGCTGGCGGCGCGCCCGCAGCGCGTCCGCGTACTCGGCGTAGTCGGAGATGGTCGGCACGTGGCTCCGGGACGGAAGGGGAGCGCCGCGCGGCGCGGGGCTCGTGTCGCGACGCGGCTCGTCGCGCACACCTTGCAACGCTATCGCGTGGGACGCGCCGGCGCACCATCGGCGCTCCCGCGTCGCACTTCCGGCGGCTATTCTAGCAGCTCTGCATCCGGCCATGTACGCCGGTCCTCACTACCCCCCTCGCGATGCCCACTCCGCCGCTCGTCGTCGTCGGCGCTTCCGCCGGCGGGGTGGAGGCACTGTCCGAGCTCGTCCGGGGCCTGCCCGCCGACCTCCCGGCCGCCGTCCTCGTGGTCCTGCACATCCCGGCCCAGGCGCCCAGCGTGCTGCCGCGCATCCTGGCGCGCGCCGGCCATCTCCCCGCCGACACGGCGCGCGACGGCGACGTGCTGCAGGGTGGCCGCGTCTACGTGGCGCCGCCGGACTGCCACATGATCGTCGACGGCGACCGGCTGCGCCTCGTCCGCGGGCCGCGCGAGAACGGCCACCGCCCCGCCATCGATCCGCTCTTCCGCAGCGCGGCGCGGATGCACGGCGGCCGCGTCGCCGGCGTGGTGCTCACCGGCAACCTCGGCGACGGCTCGCTGGGGCTCGCGCAGGTGAAGGACCACGGCGGCGTGGCGATCGTGCAGTCGCCGGCCGAGGCGCTCTATCCCGGCATGCCGCGCTCGGCGCTGACGCACGTGGACGTGGACTACGTGCTTCCCGTCGCCGGGATCGCCACCACCCTCGTGCAGCTGATGCCCGCGCTCGCCGCGCAGCCGGCTTCCGTGATGGCGAGCGCCCCTGACCGCGATCCGACCATGTCCACTTCGGACGATCCGGGCGCGCCGCCTCGCGACGAGGTGGAGCGCGTCGGCACCGAGGCCGTGGATGCGAGCGTCGCCACGAACGAGGAGCTGGGCGGCCGCATCTCGCACTTCACCTGCCCGGAATGCAGCGGCTCCCTGTGGGAGATCCGCGACGGCCGGCAGGTGCGCTTCCGCTGCCGCGTCGGGCACTCCTACAGCGAGCCCGCGCTGGTGCACGCCAAGGACGAGGCGCTGGAGGCGGCCATGTGGACCGCCGTCACCGCGCTCGAGGAGAACGCCTCCCTCTCGCGCCGGCTGGCCGAGCGGTTCGCGAGCGGCGGGCGGGCGACCGCGGCGCACAGCTTCGAGCGGCGCGCGCAGGAGCTGGAGGCGCGCGCGCGGGCCGTGCGCGAGGTGCTCGAGGCCGTGCCGCCCGAGCCGCTGGACGCCGCCGCCGACGCGGCCGCCATCGCGGAGGCGAGCGCGCTCGAGCGCGACGACGTCACCATCGACGGCGTCGTCGACGACGTGATGCGCGACCTGCCCACCCCCGGCCGCTCCTGATCCCGCGCCACCGCTCCGCCGCACCGATGTCCGCCCCCGAGACCGCCACGCCGCCCGACGACGACGAGTTCGAGCAGCTGCTCGAGCACCTCCGCAGCACCCGCGGCCTGGAGCTCGGGGGCTACAAGCGGATCGGGCTCATGCGGCGCGTCGCCAAGCGCATGCGCAGCGTCGGCGTCGAGTCGTTCGGCGAGTACATCAGCTACCTGCAGGCGCACGACGACGAGTTCTCGCAGCTGTTCAACACGCTCCTGATCAACGTGACTGCCTTCTTCCGCGACGACGTGCCCTGGGAGTACCTCCGCACGGAGGTCATCCCGCGGCTGCTCGAGCAGCGCCTGCCCTCCGACCCGATCCGCATCTGGTGCGCCGGCTGCGCGACCGGCGAGGAGGCGTACACGCTCGCGATCGTGCTCGCCGAGGCGATCGGGCCCGACCAGTTCCGCGAGCGCGCGAAGGTGTACGCCACGGACCTCGACGACGACGCGCTGGCGCAGGCGCGCCAGGGCGCGTACACGGAGCGCGACGTCGAGGGCGTGCCGCCCGAGCTGCTGGACCGCTACTTCGAGCGCTACGATCAGCGCTACGTGTTCCGCAAGGACCTGCGGCGCTCGATCATCTTCGGGCGCAACGACCTGCTGCAGGACGCGCCGATCTCGCGCATCGACCTGCTGGCGTGCCGCAACACGCTGATGTACTTCGACGCGCCCACGCAGGCGAAGATCCTCACGCGCTTCCACTTCGCGCTCAACGACGACGGCTTCCTCTTCCTCGGCCGCGCCGAGACGCTGCTGACGCACAACTCGCTGTTCGCGCCGCTCGACCTGCGCCGCCGCGTGTTCACCAAGGTGCCGCGCTACCCGTCGCGCGACCGCGCGTTCGTGATGGCGCGCGGCGCGCGCGTGCCGCTGCTGGCCGGCGACGCCCCCGACCGCCTCGTGCTCGGCGCCGCCTTCGACACGGGGAACGTCGCGCAGTTCGTGGTGGACCGCACGGGCCGGCTCGTGCTCGTCAACGGCCGCGCGCGCGCGCTCTTCCAGCTCGGGACGGCGGACATCGGCCGCCCGCTGCAGGACCTCGAGGTCTCGTACCGCCCGTTCGAGCTGCGCTCCGCGATCGACCAGGCGTACGCCGACGCGCTGTCGGTGACGCGCAGCGAGGTGCCGTGGCGCGCGCCGAACGGCGACCAGCGCTGGTTCGACATCGTCATCGTCCCCATCGCGACGCCGGGCGGCGAGGCCGCCGGCGCCAGCGTCTCGTTCGTAGAGGTCACGCGCTACAAGCAGATGCAGCACCAGCTCGAGGAGTCGCAGGCCGAGCTGGAGACCGCGTACCAGGAGCTGCAGTCCACCAACGAGGAGCTCGAGACTACGAACGAGGAGCTGCACTCCACCGTCGAGGAGCTGGAGACGACGAACGAGGAGCTGCAGTCCACGAACGAGGAGCTCGAGACGATGAACGAGGAGCTCCAGTCGACCAACGAGGAGCTGCAGACGATCAACGACGAGCTGCGCGTGCGCAGCGAGGAGCTGAACCGGCTGAACGCGTTCCTCGAGTCGGTGTTCACCAGCCTGCGGGCCGGCGTCGCGGTGCTCGACCGCGAGCTGCGCGTCCTGGTCTGGAACAGCAACGCCGAGGACCTGTGGGGGCTGCGCGCCGACGAGGTGGAGCAGACGAACTTCCTCGGCCTCGACATCGGGCTGCCCGTCGCGCAGCTGCTGCCGACGATCCGCGCCTGCCTCGCGGGCGAGCAGACGAACGCCGCGATCGCGCTGCCGGCCACCAACCGCCGCGGCCGCGCGATCACCTGCCAGACGACCGTCGTGCCGCTCGTGGGGCGCGGCGACGAGCGGCCCCAGGGCGTGATCGTGATGATGACCGAGGAGCCGGCGCCGGCCGCGTGATCGGCGCCTGACGCGCGCTCGGCCCGATGGCATCCGCCCTCACCCTCCGCGCCGGTCCCGCGGCGCTCGCGCTCGTGCGCGAGCGCGGCCTGCGCGCCGAGGACGTCGACGTCCTGCCCGGCGCGTCCGGCGGCGCGAAGTGGCTCGCCCTCGCGGGGCTCGACCGCTTCCTCTTCGGCGAGCTCCTGCAGGCGCCGCGCACGCGCCCGCTGCACCTCATCGGCTCGTCCATCGGCAGCTGGCGGATGGCGTGCCTCGCGCAGCGCGATCCGGTCGCGGCGCTCGCGCGCGGGCACCACGCGTACATCTACGAGCAGCGCTACTCGCCGAAGCCGTCCACGCGCGAGGTGACCGAGGTCCTCACGCGCGCGCTCGACCTGCTGCTCGGCCCCAGCGGCGTGGACGAGATCCTGTCGCATCCGTGGGCGCGGCTGCACGTCATCACGGCCGAGGGGCGCGGGCTGGCGGCGAGCGAGCGGCGGATGCTGCTGACCGCGGGGCTGGCCATCGCCGCCGCGGGCAACCTGCTCGCGCGGCGCACGCTCGCGCTGCAGATGCGGCGCTGCATCTTCCACTCGGCCGGCGACGTGACGCCGTTCGCGCACCTGTCCGACCTGCCGACGACGCACGTCGCGCTGACGCGCGAGAACCTGCGCGCCGCGCTGCTGGCGTCCGGCTCGATTCCGCTGCTGGTGGACGGCGTGAAGATCCCCGGCACGCCGCGCGGCGTGTACTGGGACGGCGGGGTGCTCGACTACCACCTGGACCTCGACTTCGGCGCGGGCGAGGGGCTGGTGCTCTACCCGCACTTCTACGCGCACGTCGTCCCCGGCTGGTTCGACAAGGGGCTGCGCTGGCGACTGGCGCGCGGCGACAACTTCCGGCGCGCGCTGCTGATCGCGCCGAGCGACGCCTTCGTGGCGGCGCTGCCGGGCGGGAAGATCCCGGACCGCCGCGACTTCTACGGCATGCCCGAGGCGGAGCGCATGCGCCGCTGGCAGGCGGTGGTGGACGCGAGCGCGCGGCTGGGCGACGAGCTGCGCGAGCTGCTGGCGACGGGGCGGCTGGCGGACGCGGTGAAGCCCTGGTGACGCGCGCTCTGACGGGCTGAGGCGGAGCGCGCACCGCGCCTGAACGGCATCGCGACGCGGCGCCGCTGGCGCGCGCGCGCGTCACTCCGCAGACTGCGTGGTTCACGTTCGCACGTCGTCGCGCGTCGCCCGTTCCGGTGCCGCGCTCCGCATTCCCGTGTCCCGTCGCGATGTCGCTCCGCCGCTGGGCTCCCGCCCTCCTCGTCATTGCCGCGTGCGCTCCGGCGCGCGGCCCCGTCGCCCCGGCGCCGACGCCCGAGCCCACTCCCGCGCCCGCCACGCCGGCCCCAGCGCCGGCGCCCGTCGCGGCCACCGGTCCGGCGCCCGACTGGCACCTGCGCGACCCCGCCACCGACGGCGTCCCGGGCACCGGCGCCGCGCGCGCGCTGCGCGAGCTGCTGAACGGCGCGGCGCCCAGGCGCACCGTCGTCGTCGCGGTCATCGACGGCGGCGTCGACACGGCGCACGTCGCGCTGCGTCCGTCGCTCTCGACCAACAAGGGCGAGCAGCCCAACAACCGCGCCGACGACGACGGCAACGGCTACGTCGACGACGTGCGCGGCTGGAACTTCATCGGCGGCGCGGACGGCCGGAACGTCGATCACGAGCGCCTCGAGATCGCGCGCCTGGCCGCGGGCTGCCGGCGCGGCGAGCCGTCGCGCGTGGAGGTCGCCTGCCCCGTGCTGCAGCAGCGCTTCGACTCCATGCGCACCGAGGCGTCGGGGCTGCAGACGCAGTACGCCGCGCTGGGCGCGGCGCTCGACGCGGCCGTCGCGACGCTTGCGTCGGCGATGAGCGTCCCGGCCGACCAGGTGACGCAGGCGCGCGTGACCGCGTTCCGGCCGGCGAACGAGGCGCAGCAGCGCGCGAAGGCGCAGTTCCTCTACCTCGCCACCAACGGCGTCACGCCCGAGGCGCTGAAGGACGCCCGCGAGGCGATGGACGCGCGCGTGAAGTACGAGCTCAATCTCGACTTCGATCCGCGCGCCATCGTCGGCGACACGCCGGCCAGCGGGCGCCGCTACGGCAACGGCGACGTGACGGGCCCGGACGCGAGCCACGGCAGCCACGTCGCCGGCATCATCGCCGCGGCGCGCGGCGACAGCGGCACGGTCGGCATCGCGCCCGGCGTCGTGATCCTGCCCGTGCGCGCGATCCCCAACGGCGACGAGCGCGACAAGGACGTCGCCAACGCGATCCGCTACGCGGTCGATCGCGGCGCGAACATCATCAACATGAGCTTCGGCAAGGGCTACTCGCCCGAGAAGGCGACGGTCGACAGCGCCGTGCGCTACGCCGAGTCGAAGGGCGTGCTCATGGTGCACGCGGCGGGGAACGACGCGGAGGACGCCGACGACCATCCGAGCTTCCCGCTCGCCGACTACACGGGCGGCGGGCGCGCGAGCACCTGGATCGAGGTGGGCGCGTCGTCGTGGAAGGGGGGCGAGGCGCTGGCCGCGCCCTTCTCCAACTACGGGCAGAAGCGCGTGGACCTGTTCGCGCCGGGCGTCGACATCCTCTCGACCGTGCCGGGCGGGAAGTACAAGCGGGAGGACGGCACGAGCATGGCCGCGCCCGTGGTGAGCGGCGTTGCCGCGCTGCTGATGGCGCACTTCCCGACGCTCACCGCGGCCGACGTGAAGCGCATCCTCCTGCAGACGGTGACGCGCTACGCCGACCGGCAGGTGACGGTGCCCGGTGGCGCCGAGCGCGCGGCGTTCGGCACGCTGTCGGCCACCGGCGGCGTGGTGAACGCGTACGAGGCGGTGAAGAAGGCGATGGACGAGACGCGCACCCGTCCGTGAGCCGCTGCCTCGTGAGCCGCCGCCCGTGAGCTCCAGCTCCCTCGCGCCGTCCGGCGAGGTGCACGACGCGGCTCCGCTGGCCGCGGCACCGGACGCCGGCGACACGCCGCGCGCCCGCTTCCTCGCCCATCGCAGCGCCGCCGGCCGCTCCCCGCGGCTGACGCGGCACGCCGTGCGCGCGCGCGGATTGGAGTTCGCGGTCTGGACGTCGCCACCGGTGCCGGGCGCCGTGCCGCTCGTGGCGGTGAACGGCGGGCTGCTCTTCGACCACCGGAGCCTCTGGCCGACGCTCGCGCCGCTGGCCGCGCGCCGGCAGGTGATCCTCTACGACCAGCGCGGCCGCGGGCGGTCCGCGCCCCCGCCGGGCGTCCGCGCCGCGCGCATCGAGCACGACGCCGGCGACCTCCCCGCCATCCGCCAGGCGCTGGGCCTGGAGCGCTGGGACCTCCTCGGCCACTCGTGGGGCGGCGGGATCGCCATGCTCGCCGCCGCGCAGGACCCGGGCGTCCGCCGGCTCGTCCTCGTCGACGCGGTGGGCGTGACGGGCGACTGGCTGCCGGGGCTCCACGCGGCGGGCCTCGAGCGGCTCGGCGCGCAGGACCCGGAGGCGGCCGACCGGCTGGCGGCGTTCGACCCCGACGTGCTGGGCGATCCGGACCCGGAGACGCACGCCGACTACACGATGGCGTTCTACCCGGCGTGGTTCGCCGACCCGACGCTCGCCCCCCTGATCCCGACCACGCGGGCCCTCAGCCCGACCGGCGCCGCGGTGGTCGCCCGCCTCCGCCGCGAGGGCTACGACTGGCGCGACGCGCTGCGTGCCCTTTCGGCCCCATCGCTCGTCCTCCACGGTGAACGCGACGTGCTCCCGGCCGCCCAGGCCCGGCGCACCGTCGCGCAGCTCCCCGGGTCGCGCCTGATCGTCCTCGCGGACGCCGGCCACATGCCCTTCTGGGAGGCGCCCGACCGCTTCTTCCCCCTCGTCGCGTCGTTCCTGGACGACGCGGCCTGACCGCACGCCCGCAGTCGTCACACCCGCAGTCGTCACACCCGCAGCACCCCGCAGGCCCCCCGCCCGACCCCCTCGTTCGACCCGCTCGACCCCTCGAAGGACCCGCAGTCCCGCAGCTCGCGGCCGCCAGGCCGTCCCGTCGTCCCGCGCCTCCCACCCGCGCGATCCATGCAGCGCACCGAGCTCTCCCTCCTCGGCGCCCTCGGCGCCCTTGCCCTCTTCGTCGGCGCGCAGGCGTACGCGTCGGCGCATCCGCACCGCACCGAGAGCGTGTCGTCGGGGTCCGTGGGCAGCGTCACGCGCGGCCTGCGCAAGGACCGCCCGGGCAGCCGCAGCGTCCGCGAGACGGAGCGCGACCACGCGCACGCCGTGGCCGTGGAGCTCTCGAAGTCGCGCACCCTGAACCGCGACGAGGTCCGCCGCCGCATCCAGATGGCGGAGGAGGGCACGTACATCGGCGAGCTGCTGCTCGACCGCGACTCCGCCCTCACGCGCTGGCCCGACCGCGCGGAGCGCCCGCTGCGCGTGTTCATCGGCAACGGCGACGGCATGACCGGCTGGAAGGACGAGTACCGCCAGCAGGTCCGCCAGGCGTTCGAGGCGTGGCAGCACGCGGGCATCCCGGTGCGCTTCACCTTCGTCGCGGACTCCGTCGGCTCCGACGTGCACGTGACCTGGATCGACCGCTTCACCGATCCGATCTCGGGCAAGACGCTCTGGTCGCGCGACGACCGCTGGTGGATCGTCGACGCCGACATCACGCTCGCGCTGCACCACCGCGACGGCGACCCGCTGGACGCGCAGCAGACGCGCGCGATCGCGCTCCACGAGATCGGCCACCTGCTGGGACTCGACCACACGACCGACGCGACGAACATCATGGCGCCGCGCGTGCGGGTGCGGGACCTGTCGGCGGCGGACAAGGCCACCGTCCAACTGCTGTATTCCGTGCCGGCCGGGCGAGTCCGATAAGGCGGAGGACGGAACCGCGGAGGACGGAACGGCGGAAACCGGAACGGCGTGAAACGGAACGGCGGACCTCTCGGCTCGATGCTTCGAGCTCGAAGGGCCCGCCTCTTCGTTTCACGCCCTTCCGTCCTCCGCCTCATCGTTCTCCGCCGTTCCGTCCTCCGCCGTTTCGGGCGGTTCCGAACTTGCCCCCGCGACCCCCCATGTCGCACAAGATCCACGATGTCGCCATCGTCGGCGGCGGCCCCGCCGGCCTCTCCGCCGCTGTCTGGCTCGGCCGCTATCTCCACGACGTCGTCCTCATCGACTCCGGCGACCCGCGCAACTGGGAGACGCGCGGCGTGAACGGCTACCTCGGCCTCCCCGGCATCCGCCCGTCGGAGTTGCGCGGCGCCGGGCGCGACGAGGCGCGGAAGTACGGCGTCACCCTCGCCGACGGGTTCGTCGTGCGCGCCACCCGCGAGGGCGACGAGCGCTTCGTCCTCGAGTGGGACCCGATGCCCACCACGAAGGCCGAGGAGGACCGGACGGGCCCGGGGACGCCGCGACGCCCGGACGACAACGAGCCCTGCGAGCGCACGCGGACGCTCGTCGCGCGACGCGTGCTGCTCGCCATCGGACTGAAGGACGTGTGGCCGCGCGTCCCCGGGCTCGAGCAGGTCTACGGCGACCGCGCGCACGTCTGCCCCGACTGCGACGGCTACGAGGCGCGCGGGAAGAAGACCGTGATCCTCGGGCGCGGCCGCAAGGCGGTCGGCATGGCGCTCAACCTCACGACCTGGACGCGCGACCTCGTCATCTGCACCAACGGCGAGCCGCTCGGCGCCGAGCCGGACGTCGAGGCCAAGCTCGCGCCGCTCGGGATCGCGGTGCGCACCGAGCCCGTGCTCGGCATCGCGCTGCGCGAAGGGACGCTCCGCTCGCTGCAGTTCGCCGACGGCACGACCCTCGGCTGCGAGAAGATCTTCTTCGCCATCGGCCAGTACCCGAGCGACGACCTCGGCGCGCAGCTCGGCTGCGCGCGCGACCCCGACGGCCACATCGAGGTCGACGACGCCTACCACACCTCGGTGCGCAACGTCTTCGCCGCCGGCGACATCGTGCCCGGCCCGCAGCTCGGCATCGCCGCGGCGGCGGACGGCGCCATCGCCGCGCTGGCGATCCACAAGTCGCTCGTCCCCGAGGAGCGGAAGCTCAAGCGCCAGCGTCCCAGCGAGGACGCCAAGCCGCACCGCGCGCAGCCGCCGCACCCGGAGGACGAGGACGCAGCGGCGCCGCCCTGGCAGGAGACGACCACCGCGCCCTGAGCGCGGAGCACCGGTCGGCGAACGGCTCTGACAGGATTGGACGGATTAGACGGACAAGGTCTGATGTACGCTCCTCGCGGCGCACGGAGCCACGCGCTTGGAGGAGTTCACATCAGATCTTGTCCGTCAATCCGTTTGAATCCTGTCTGCTGTTGTAGTTCGGGTCCGCCGCGACGGCGCTACCAGCGCAGCGTGACGTCCTTCTCCTGTCCGCGGCGGTCCACCTTCAGCACCAGCGCGCGCGCCTCGGTCACGCGGAGCACCATGCGGTGCAGCGCGGTCGGCGTCAGCACCTCCATCCCGTTGGCGCGCACGATCACGTCGCCGCCGCGGAGCCCCGCCTGCGCCGCGGGCGTGCCGGGCAGCACCTTCACCACCAGCAGGCCGCGCGCGTCGGCGCGCAGCGCCTCGCGCAGGTCGTCGTCGGCCGCCACCACCTGCGCGCCCACCACCACCGACGGCCCGCCGTAGCCGATGACGTACGGCACCGGCGGCAGCGCGGGCGCCGGCGCGGGCGCCTCGCCCCACACGGCCGGCGGCGTGGGCGTCGACGGCGCCACGGGCGCGCTCGGCGCCGCGGCGGGCGTCACGCTCCCGTACACGCGCGGCGGCCGCGGCGTCCGTACCTCGACCCGCTCGCCCGGCCCCACCCGCTCGGTGATGACCGTCTGCCCGTTGGCGGTGCGCTCGGTGTAGACGCGCACCTGCCCCTCCACCGGGATCGACCGGAAGAAGGTGTACGTCGGCCGCTCCGCCACGACGATGGGCTTCACCATCGTCCGGCCGTCGCGGCGCACCGTGACCTTCAGCGTCTGCCCGGGGACCAGCAGCTTGTCGAGCTCCACCTCCCCGGCCTTCACCAGGTCGCGCCCGGCGTAGGCGACGATCGTGTCGCCCGCGGCCAGCCCGCCCTTCTCCGCCGGCGACCCCGGCTCCACGGTGACCACCACCGGATACGCGCAGTAGCGCACCAAGCGGCCCGCGGGCGTCATCCGCAGGTCCGACACGTCCACCGTGCTGATGCCCAGCCACCCCGACGGCCGCCGGAGCAGCACGCGCGCCGTGCGCGGCGCCTCGGCGGCCGGCGCCTGCCCCGCCATCGAGCGGCGCACCATCTCGCGCTCCGCCGCCTCCACCCGCCGGCGCGCCTCGGCGCTCGCGGCGGTGCGCGTCGGCGCCGTCGCGTCGCACGGGCCCACCTGCGCCATCGACGGCAGGAGCGTCATCGCCCCCGTGCCACCGCCGCCCACGGCCCCCTGCGCGCCGGCCGGCCGCACCGCCGCCGCCGACGCGGCCGCCGCGCCCACCAGCGCGAGCCGCCGCGCGGCGAGCCGCGTCCGTCCGGTTCCTGCGCGTCCCTGCATGCCTGCCTCTCCCGTCACAGCGTGTCCTTCTCCGAATTCGATCAGTAGCCGTTCACGCGCGCGCCCACCGGCAGCGTGCGGCCCAGCTGCCGCAGCGTCGACTCGCGCACGTCGTAGGTCGTGAGGTAGACCTGGTTCAGCACCGGGTCCTGCGGCGCCTCGTTCAGCGCCTCGCGCACGCGCGGCATCATGTCGTCCAGCGCCGCGAGGCGCGCGCGCAGCACGTCGGAGCTGCCGACCGCCGCGCTCGAGTCGTGCTCCGCCAGGAAGACGGCCGCCCGCTGGTAGTCGCGCTGCGCGCGCGCCAGCACCTGCGACGCCTCGTCCAC
This sequence comes from Roseisolibacter agri, assembly GCF_030159095.1. NCBI lineage: Bacteria > Pseudomonadati > Gemmatimonadota > Gemmatimonadia > Gemmatimonadales > Gemmatimonadaceae > Roseisolibacter > Roseisolibacter agri. The sequence goes on along the minus strand of NZ_BRXS01000005.1, from coordinate 152,293 downwards.
CGACGCGAAGCTCGACGCCCCGGCCGTCAGCAGCGCGTCGCCCGCCGGGACGTCCGCGGTCGCCACGGCCGGCGCCGCCGCATCGGTGAGCGGCAGCGCGGGCGCTCCGACGCTCACGCGCCCGGCCGCCGCGCCACCCGCCACGAACAGCGCCGCCGCGGCCACCCGCCGCAGCGCCGCCCCGCTCAACGCGCCGCCGAACGCGCGCCGCGCAGGCGACGCCATCGGGCGCGCGGTGGGCAGCGGGAGCACGCGGACGTCCGGGTGCTCGACGGGCGACGCCACCGGGGAGGTCAGCAGCCCCTCGGCCCGCAGCGCGGTGGAGAGCGACGCCCACGACGTGAGCGGCTCGGCCTCCCGGCCATCGAGGTCGTATCCGTCGGCGGCCGCGCGCCCCTCGCGCTGCGCCAGCGCGAGCAGCGCCACGTAGGCGTCGCGCTCGCGGCGGCAGGCGAGGCAGTGCGCCAGGTGCGCGCCTTCCTCGGCGGTGGGGGCTTCGTCGGCGAGCGCGGCGAGGCGCTCAGGATCGAGGTGCAGCATGCGCGGATTGGAGCGGTTGGAGCGAGGCGAGCTTGGAGAGCGCGGATGGTGAGCGGTGCGTGCCGGAGGTCGTCAGGGCGGCGGCACGCTCACCGCCCCCGTGTCCGGAGGACGAGCTGCCGGCCGGCGGGCCGGTCGCGCCGTCCACCAGATGCCCCAGCAGGCGGCGCAGCTTCGCGCGCGCCTTGAACAGCTGCGACTTCGACCCGCCCGAGGTGATGCCCAGCGACTCGGCGATCTCCTCGTGCGTGTAGCCCTCCACGTCGTGCAGCAGGAACACCTGCCGGGCGCCCGGCGCGAGCTGCCGCGTCGCCTCCTCGATGGTCGCGGCGAGCAGCGCGCGCTCCCCCTCCGGCTCGACGGCGGAGGCGGCCAGGGCCGCGCGCACCGCGCCCGCCCCGCCCCCACTCCCCCGCGCCTCGTCGGCGTCGAGCGCCTCGTCCAGCGAGGCTTCGTGCTTGCCCAGCCGGCGCACCCGCCGGAGGGCGTTGAGCGTGCGGTTCACCGCGATGCGGTGCGCCCAGGTGCCGAACTGCGAGTCGCCCCGCCACGACGGCAGCGCGCGGAAGATCTGGATCCAGACCTCCTGCGCGACGTCCGCGGCCTGGTCGGGATCCCCGACCAGACGGCGCACGACCGCGTCCACGTGCGGGGCGTGGCGCGTCCAGAGGAGGCGCATCGCCCGCTCGTCGCCGTCGAGGGCGCGTCGGACCAGGTGAGCGTCGGAGTCCATGTTCGTGGGATTGGTCACCCGCTGACCTACGCGGGGTTTCCTTCGAGTGTTGCCGGCCGACGCCGCGCGCTCGAACCTGGGGACCTTCCTGCGCTGTGCCCTCGGCGCCCTGCGTCGCGCCAGGGCTGTCTGCCTCTGGAGGAATGCGGATGCTTCGGATCGGAACGGATCGTTCGGATCGCTCCGCACCGGCGCATGGGACGCCGCCGCCACGCGGAGCGATCCGCAGCATCCGTCTTCATCCGGAGGATCCGAATCCCCCAACGGGAAAAAGGACCGGTGCGCCGGTGCCGATACTCGTGAAGAGGACGCGAGGCGCGCCGTACGGCCCGGCTCGTCGGGCCGACGCCGCACGTCCGTCGCGCGTCCTCGACACCGGACGCCGCCTGTCGTGCGGATGTGACGCCTTGCTCGCACTCGCGTCTTGACCTTCGACAGGTCGTGGCGGCATTCTGCGCCCACCGGCCCGACGTGCGGAACCACGCTCAACTGCGTGTGGTACTGGCACTTCGGACCCGGCACCTCACGCCGCGCTGCGCTCGCCTCCGGATCCCCCTCCTGCGAGCTCGGCGCGCGAGCACGTCCCCTGCACTTCTGACCGATCGGCCAGGCGCGCGTGACCTCCCTCACGCCGTGCCGGTTTCCCGTTGTCCCGTCGTCGAAGGAGCCGCTCGTTGTCCAGAGCCACGGCCGCCGCAGTCACCGCAGCGCTGGGTGCCACGCTCGCGTTCGCGACGTCCGCCCCCGAGGCGTTCGCCGGTCGCCCTGACGACCCGCGCCTCGCCCCGGCGGCCCGTCACGCGGCGCCGCACGTCGCGCTGCGCGCGGTCGCCACGCGCCCCGACGCCACCCGCACGCGCACGGACGCCGCGCTCTCCGACGGCATCCCCTTCCGCTCGGCCACCGCGGTCGGCATGTCGGCCGAGCGGCTGGCGGCGGTCGATCGCGTGGTGCTGCGCGGCATCGGCGCGGGCGGCTTCCCCGGCGCCAGCGTCGTCGTCGGCCGCAAGGGCTATGCGGTCGTGAAGCGCGGCTACGGCGCCCTCTCGTGGGGCGGCGCGCCGGTCGACGAGCACACCATCTACGACGTCGCCTCCCTCACCAAGGTCGTCGGCACCACCGCCGCGATCATGGTGCTCTACGACGAGGGCAAGCTCGATCTCGACGCGCCGGTCCGCTCCTACCTGCCGGCCTTCACCGGCGGCGCGAAGGACCGCGTCACGCTGCGCCACCTGCTGACGCACCGCTCCGGGCTCCCCGCGGGCCGCGAGCTGTGGCGCACCGCGTCGTCGCCGGCCGAGGCGCGCCGCCAGGTCATCGAGACCCCGCTGTACTGCGCGCCGGGCGCCTGCTTCGAGTACTCCGACCTCGGTGCCGACATCCTCGGCTTCGTGGCTGAGGCGGTGAGCGGCCAGCGGCTCGACGTCTTCCTCGACGAGCGCGTGTTCCGCCCGCTCGGCATGACCGACACGTACTTCCGTCCGCCCGCCGCGCTGCGCGCGCGCATCGCGCCGACGGAGGTCGCCCCGCCGCGCGGCTATCCGCTCCGCGGCGAGGTGCACGACGAGAACGCGTTCGCGCTCGGCGGCATCGCGGGCCACGCGGGGCTGTTCAGCACCGCGGCCGACCTGTCGATCTACGCCGCGATGCTGCTCAACGGCGGCGAGTACGGCGGCGTGCGCGTCATCGCCGACAGCACGGTGCGCCTGTTCACCGCCCGCGCGGCCGGCACGCGCGCGCTCGGCTGGGACACCTGCAACCAGCGCGGCAGCTGCGGCTCGCTGATGGGCGCGAACGCGTTCGGGCACACGGGCTTCACGGGCACGTCGCTCTGGCTCGACCCGGAGCGCGACATGTTCGTGCTGCTGCTGACGAACCGCGTGCACGCCGCGCGCGCGCTGCGCCCAGCGAAAGTGATCGCCGACGTGCGCGCCGACCTCGCCGACGCGGCGGAGCTGGCGGTGGCCGACGATCCGATGGGGCTGCGCGCGATGCCCGCGTCCTTCCGCGCCGACGAGGCGTCGGGGTGGAACCGCTCCGCGCGCACCGTGAGCCGCGGCAAGGCGCGCAAGTCGAGCAGCAAGGCGTCGCGCAGCAAGAGCGCGCGCGGCAAGGCGTCGTCGAGCAGGAGCAAGTCGGCGAAGTCCTCGTCCGCGAAGAAGTCGAGCGCGAAGTCGACGTCCAAGAAGTCGACGGTGAAGAAGTCGAGCGCCAAGTCGACGAAGAAGTCGAGCGCCAAGAAGGTGACGGCGAAGAAGCCCACCGCGAAGAAGCGCACATGACGGTGAGGCAGGACCGCCGCACGAACGGTCGGGGGCGGCGATGAGCCGCCCCTCGTCGCGTCCGGGCCCTCGATCGGCCGACCTTGTTGCGCTGCGCCGCGCCGGTGATGTTCCGGGGGTCTCCCACGCCGTGCCCCTCGTGACTCCCGACGACACTCCCGCGCCGACGCCGGCGCCCGATGCGGCAGCCGCCGCGCCTTCCGATGCTCCCGCCACGGGCGCTCCGGCGCCAACGCTCGACCAGGTGCGCCTGGCGCTGCGGCGCGTGAAGGACCCGGAGCTCAACCTCAACATCGTCGACCTCGGCCTGGTCTACGACATGGCGGTCGAGGAGCGCACGCTGCGCATCGACATGAGCCTCACGTCGCCGGGCTGCCCGTCGGGCCCCGAGATCATGGGCGAGGCGGAGCAGCAGCTGCGCTCCCTGCCGGGCGTCGAGGACGTGGTGGTGAACCTCGTCTGGTCGCCGCCCTGGTCGCCCGAGCGCATCGAGCCACGCGTCCGCGCCTACCTCGGCTTCTGAGTCCTGGAACGACGTCGCCCCCGTCCGGCAGTGCCGGACGGGGGCGATTCGACGGGAGCGCGAGGGTCAGCGCGGCGCGAGCACCGCGTCCGTTCGCTGCCGCGGCCCGTGCGTGCGCATCGCCAGCACCAGCACGCCGATCGTGCGCATCAGGAGCAGCAGCCCCGCGAACATGAAGAGGTCGGCGACGTTCATGATCCACGCGCCGTCCTGGTGGTGCAGCGCGAGGAAGTCGGGGACGCCGCGCGGCGACGACACCAGGCTGGCGAGGTTGCCCGCGCCGCCGCCGGCCATCAGCGCCAGCGCGGTGGGCGCGTGGCGATCGAGGCGCGCCAGCACCGGCACCAGCATCACCAGCATCCCGATGACGACACCGGTCGCCACCATGTTCAGCTCGCGCGTGTGCGCCCCCAGCCACACGCCGCCGGCCGACGCGGTGTTGTAGACGAGGTGCAGCGACAGCGGCCCGCCGAGCGCGATCGACTCCTGGCCGCCGAGGAGGGCGACGGCGATCGCCTTGGTGACGAGGTCCGCGATCGCGACCAGCGCCAGCAGCGGGAAGAAGCGCTTCGCCAGCGCGCGCTCCGAGAGCGGGGCCGGCGCCGCCGCCACCGCTGGCGCGATCCGCGTCGTCGGCAGCGCGGTGACGCGGTCCGCCGTCCGGCTCACCGGGATCGGGACGACGCGCTCCTGGCGCTCCCGCTCGCCGCGCGGCGGGGTGGCCGGCGTGGCGGGGGTGCGGCGGCGCGCGTGCGGGTCGAACGGCAGGACGGTGGCCATGACGACGGGGCGGGACGGGGAACGACGGACGGCTCTGCCCCCCGACAGGGCAGGCGGCATGCCCGCCTCCGGGGTCGCGTGCGCACCGCCGCGACGCGCGCCCCATAGTCCGCTCCCGCAACGGGTTACGCCAGAGGCCCCACCCGCGGGATCACCCGTCCCACCCGTTCCGCCAGCCCCCGATCCTGGCGACCACGGCCGCGCCGCCACGACAGGCGTGGCGGCCGCGCCACAGCGTGGCGCGCGATCGCCGTCAGGCGTCGCGGTACGGCGAGCGATCGTCCGTGGGCTCCGCGGCCGGCTGTGGGGCCGCCGTGGGAGCGGGTGCGGTGGGCGCCGCGCCTCCGCGCCCCGCGACCGACGCGTCCACCGCGCGCAGCCCCTCCAGCAGCGCGGGCCCCAGCTCCGCCACCTGCCACCGCCGCAGCTCGGGCATCGCCGCCAGCTCGTCGGGCGTCTTCGGGTTCTTCCGCGCCACCGCCTCCAGCCGCTCGCGCGACAGCAGCACGCCCGGATCGAGATCCAGCCGCTGCGCGGCGTCGTCGCGCACGCCGCGGAGCCTCGACACGCGCGCGTCGAAGTCGGGATCGCGGTCCCAGCGCGGCGCGCGCGGGAAGCGCGGCAGCTCGGCGTCCGGCACCGCGAGGCCGCGCTTCACCGCGTCCAGCATCTCGCCGCCGCGCGCGTCCAGCGAGCCGCGCGGCACGCCCTTGATCGACGCCAGCTCGTCCTTCGTGCGCGGCGCGCGGCGCGCGATCTCCAGCAGCACCTCGTTGCCCGCGACGCGGAACGTCGCGCGATCGAGCGACGCGGCCACGCCGTCGCGCCAGATCACCAGCTCGCGCAGCAGCGCCAGCTCGCGGCGATTGAGGTCGCGCGCGCCCTTCAGCCGCATGAACGCCTGCGAGGGGTCCTCCTCCGCCCAGCGCGTGCCCTCCAGCCGCGCGAACTCCTCCTCCGCCCACGCCAGGCGCCCCGCCTTCTCCAGCTGGTGCCGCAGGCGGTCGCGCAGCTCGGGGAGGAAGCGCGTGTCCTGCGCCGCGTAGTCCAGCATGTCCGCGGTGAGCGGCCGCATCGACCAGTCGGCGCGCTGGTGCTTCTTGTCCAGCTTCACGCCGAACTCGCGCTCCAGCAGCGCCGCCAGCCCGAACGCGCGCAGCCCGAGGAGCTGCGCCGCGATGCGCGTGTCGAACAGCGGCCGCGGATGCCAGCCGTAGTCCTGGTGCAGCAGCCGCAGGTCGTAGTCGGCGTCGTGGAACACCACCTCGACCTTCGGATCCTCCAGCAGCGCGCCGAGGGCGGGCAGCGGGCCCACGGCGAGCGGGTCGAGGATCGCGCTCGTCTCGGTGCCGTCGGACGTCCGCGCCGTCAGCTGCAGCAGGTAGATGCGGTCGACGAAGCGGTGGAAGCTCGCGCCCTCCGTGTCGAGCGCCAGCTCGCGCACGTCGCGCAGCTCGCGCAGGAACGCGTCCGCCGTCTCGGGCGTGTCGAGGTAGCGCACCGCGTCGGACGAGGGCGAGCTGTTGGCGCTGGAGGCGGACTTCGGCACGGCGGCGGGTGCGGGGAGGGTGTGAGGCGTCGACGCCGACAATCTAGCCCGCGAGCGGTGCGACGGAGGACGGAACGGCGGGAGACGATACGGCGGAGGACGGAAGGGCGTGAGACGGTGGGGCGTGAGACCGATGAGCAAAGCGAGGGGGGCGTGGACCGTTCTTCGCTTCCAGCGTCCGCCGCCGTATCGTTTCGCGCCGTATCGTCTTCCGCGCCATCGTCCTCCGCCGTTCCGTCCTCCGCTTCAGTGCACCCGACATGACCGATCCGTCCGCCGCGGCCGGCGCCCCCGGCCGCCGCAACGTCGACCTGCCGCCGTCGGGCCCGGTCGCGCAGCGCCCCATCGCCGCGCCGCCCCTGGGCCAGCGCGAGCGGCGCACGCGCAACGTCGGCTGGCGCAGCCGCGACGTCATCCGCGCCGCGGCGCTGGTGTTCGGGCTCTACGTGCTGGGCCAGCTGCTCTGGTTCGCCAACTCGCTCGTCTTCGTCGTCTTCCTCGGCACCCTGTTCGGGCTCGCCGTGGGCTCGGCGGTCGACCGGCTGGAGCGGTTCAAGATCCGCCGCGGGGTCGCCTCGGCCGGCGTCGTCTTCGGGTCGCTCGGGCTGCTCGTCCTCGCCGGCCGGCTGATGGCCCCGACGCTCACCGAGCAGTTCGCGGTGCTGCGCGGCCAGATCCCGGCCGCGATCGATCGGGCCGAGGTGTGGGTGAACGAGCACCAGTCGGGCGTGATCGGGACCGTGCTGCGCGGGGCCACCGCGCCGCCGGCCGCCACCACGCCCGCCGCGGCCACGCCCGGCACGCCCACCCCCGCGCCGACCACGCAGCCTGGCACCGCCGCGCGGCAGCAGATCACGGACGCGGCGCGCACGCAGGCGCAGCGCGCGGCCGGCCAGGCGGCCGCCGGCCAGTCGAAGGACGCGGAGGGCACCGCGCCGTCGGCCACCGAGAGCCTGAAGGCGCGCCTCGGCTCCCAGCTCTCGGGCGCCACGCGCTACCTCTTCCCGTTCCTGTCGTCGACGCTGGCGGTGATGGGCGGCCTGCTGCTCATCATCTTCCTCGCGATCTACATCGGCGCGGAGCCGCAGCTCTACCACGACGGGTTGATGCACCTCTTCCCGCACCGCGCGCGCAAGCGCGCCGGCGAGGTGCTGACCGAGATGGCGACCGTGCTGCGCAAGTGGCTCGTCGTGCAGCTGATCGCGATGGTGACGATCGGCGTGGTGACGACGGTCGCGATGCTCGTGCTGAAGGTGAAGGCGGCGTACGCGCTCGGCTTCATCGCGGGATTGCTCGAGTTCATCCCGACGGTGGGCCCGATCCTCAGCGCGATCCCGGCGCTCGCGATGGGCTTCGTCGACGGCCCCGAGAAGGCGGTGGCGGTGCTGATCGCCTACTGGGGGATCCAGTTCCTCGAGAACAACCTGCTGATCCCGTGGCTGATGCGCGGCGGCATGGACCTGCCGCCGGCGCTGACGCTGGTCGCGCAGGCGCTCATGACGCTCGTCTTCGGCTTCCTCGGCCTGATGGTCGCGGTGCCGATCACCGCGGCGATCCTGGTGCCGATCAAGATGCTGTACGTGCGCGACGTGGTGGGCGACGACGTGCCGCTGATGTCCGACGGCAGCGAGGACGACGACGAGGACGACGACTAGCATGGCGCACGAGATCCCGTACCACGTCTACCCGACGGACTGCGACGTCTTCGGGCACGTGAACCACGCGACGATGATCACGATTCTCGAGCACGCGCGCTGGGCGCTGCTGGAGACGGTGATCTCGCTGCGCGACGTGACGCGGCGCGACCTGTGGGCCGACGGCGTGTGGTCGGTGGTGCGCCACGTGGACATCGGCTACCACTGGCAGTCGCTGCCCGGTGACGACCTCGCGATCCGCTCGGGCCTCGTCGAGATCGGCCGCACGTCGTACCGCATTCGCCAGGCGGTCTCGCACCGCGACACGGGACGGCTGCACGCGGAGGCGACGATCACGTTCGTCTGTCTGGACACTGACGGAAGGCCGGTGCCGGTGCCGGAGCGGTGGCGGTCGGTGTTCCCAACCTGGGACTGAACGGCGGAGGACGGAACGGCGGAGAACGTTGAAGCGGAGGACGAGGAAGCGTGAGACGGTGGGGCGGCCTTTCGAGCTTCAAGCGTCGAGCGAACGGGTCCGCCTCTTCGTTTCACGCCGTTTCGTCTTCCGCCGTTCCGTCCTCCGCTTCACCGTCCTCCGAGTCTCATGCTTCTCGCCCACGACGACACCGGCAGCGGCACCCCGCTCCTTCTCGTGCACGGGTTTCCCCACTCCCGCGCCTTCTGGTCGCCGATGGTCGCGGCGCTGCGCGAGCTTCCGGACGGTGCGCGCGTGCGCGCGATCGCGCCCGACCTGCGCGGCTTCGGCGACACGCCCGCGCGCGCGCCGATGACGCTCGACCAGCATGCGGACGATCTCGTCGCGCTGCTCGATCACCTGGCCGTCGCGCGTGCGGTCGTGTGCGGGCTGTCGATGGGCGGCTACGTCGCGCTCGCGCTCTGGCGGCGGCATCCGGAGCGCGTGCGGGCGCTGGTGCTGGCCGACACGCGCGCCACCGCCGACGACGACGCGCAGCGTGCGAAGCGCGTCGAGCTGGCGGGCGTCGCGCGCGCGCAGGGGAGCGGTGCGGTCGCCGACCGGCAGCTGCCCGGCGCGCTCGGGAAGACGGCGCGCGAGGGCGATCCCACGTGCGTGGCCGGGCTGCGCGCGCTGATGGCCGGCGCCTCCGTCGACGGCATCATCGGCGCGTTGGACGCGATGCGCGAGCGCCCCGACGCGACGCCCACGCTCGCCGGCATCACCGTGCCGACGCTGGTCGTCGTCGGGAGCGAGGACGTGCTGACGCCGCCGAAGGACGCCCGGGCGCTGGCTGCCGGCATCCCCGGCGGGCGGCTGGTCGAGATCCCCGCGGCCGGCCACGTCAGCGCGTGGGAGCGGCCCCACGCGTTCGCGGCGGCGCTGGCGGCGTTCGTCGGCGGGCTGGACAGCAGCGATGATCGCGGGGTAGCGTAACCCCCGGCACAGTTCCGTGCGGTCGCGCGCTTGAAGCCGGCGGCTTCGGCGGTGACCTTTCGGTGCTGCGCCAGTCCGGGAACGGCTCCGTCCCTCCCTCCTGCCGTCGTTCCCCGCCGCCCGCCCGCCGTCCTGGCGGCCCCGGCATCTGCCTTGCCTCGTCGTCCGCGTTCGCGTCGACGAGCCCCCCGCACCCGAGTCTGGTGTCCGCCGCTCCCATCCCGACCGCCGCGGCTCCCGCCGCGTCCGCCAAGTGCGCCGCCGAGTGCACCCGTGCCGCCGAGCTGGGGGCGGTGCTCTTCCGCAACCGCGGCTGGCTGCCGGTCCCGTTCTTCGTCGTGCCGCTGGTGGTCCCCGGCACGCAGACCGCCGCCTCGTGGATCGCCGGCGCCGCGCTCGTCGCGGCCGGTGAGGCCGTGCGGCTGGCCGGCGTGGCGGCGGCGGGGACGGTCACCCGCCGCCGATCGCGCGCCGTGCAGCGCCTGGTGACCTACGGGATCTTCGGCTGGATGCGGAACCCGCTCTACGTCGGGAACTTCCTCGCCTGGCTGGGCGTCGTCGTCGCCTCGGGGGTGTTCTGGTTCCTCCCGGTCGCCGCGCTGCTGTTCGCGCTCGAGTACTCGCTCATCGTGCGCTACGAGGAGGGCGTGCTGGAGTCGTTCTTCGGCCGCGAGTACCTGGACTACAAGGCGCGCACGCCGCGCTGGTTCCCGCGTCCGCCCGCGGAGCCCGAGTCGGGGCCGCACCACTGGGGCGAGGCGTGGCGCAGCGAGGTCTCGACGCTGCTGCAGTACGTCGTCTTCGCCGGCGTGCTGGTGGCCAAGCAGATGTGGCTCGCGCGCTGACCGCGCTGCCGGCGCGGCTGGCACGGAACGCAGAACCCCCGCCCGCGAGCGCTCGCGGGCGGGGGTTCGTGCATCAGGACCAGGCGAGCGACGCGCTCAGCGCGTCGGGCGGCCCGGGGGCGCGTCGCTCTTGAAGACCTCGCGGTTCTTCGCGATGTAGCTCTTCAGGTTCCCCGGCACGTCCTCCTCGGGGAAGATCGCCGTCACGGGGCACTCCGGCTCGCAGGCGCCGCAGTCGATGCACTCGTCGGGGTGGATGTACAGCTGGTCCCCTCCCTCGTAGATGCAGTCCACCGGGCAGACGTCCACGCAGGACTTGTCCTTGACGTTGATGCAGGCTTCGGTGATCACGTACGGCATGGGCGTGCGCCTCGGAATTTGAACGGGTTGGGGAGACCCGAAACATAGAGGGCCTCCGGCGGGCGCGCCAAGCGCCCCGACCGCCATCAACGCCGCACCGCCCCCCGCCGTGCCTGCCGCGTCGCGCTCCTACGTCCCAGGTAGGGTGGAAGCAGGCATGGCTGTTGCCCCCACAGCAGCGATGACCGCCAACGGTGGCGGCGTCTCACGGAGGGGAGGAAGGCATGTCAGGCCACGCATCCACGCGTGCCCGTGCGGCCGGCCGGCCGACGCGCGTCGCGCTCGTCTCGCACGCGGCGCGACGCGCCGTCGCGCACGCCAGTGCGCTCCTGGCCGCGGGGGCGGCCGTCCTGTCCATCGCGCTGTCGATCGTGGCCGCGAGCGCCGCGCCCGCCCACGCGCAGTACTTCGGCCGCAACAAGGTCAACTACGAGACCTTCGACTTCCGCATCCTCGCCACGCCCCGCTTCGACGTGCACTACTACCCGTCGATGGAGGAGGCGTCGCGCGATGCCGGACGCATGGCCGAGCGCTGGTACGAGCGCCTCGCGCCGTTCATGCGCGACTCGCTCGGCCGCCGGTCGCTGATCTTCTTCGCCGACCAGCCCGACTTCCAGCAGAACAACGTCACCGACATCGAGAGCGAGGGCACCGGCGGCGTCACCGAGAGCTTCCGCTCGCGCGTGATCATGCCGTTCACCGGCGTCTACGAGGACAACCACCACGTCCTCGGGCACGAGCTGGTGCACGTGTTCCAGTACGACCTGGCGGAGAAGGCCGGCGGCGTGCAGCGCCTCAACGCGCTCCCGCTCTGGCTCGTCGAGGGGATGGCGGAGTACCTCTCGCTCGGGCGCGAGGACGTGAACACCGCGACGTGGCTGCGCGACGCCGCGCGCCGCAACGACGTGCCCACCATCAAGCAGCTCACGAACGACCCGCGCTACTTCCCGTACCGCTACGGCCAGGCGCTGTGGGCGTACGTCGGCGGACGGTGGGGCGACCAGGCGGTCGTCGACGTCTACAAGCAGTCGCTGCGCTACGGCTTCGAGGGCGCGATCCGCCGCGTGCTCGACGTCTCGACCGACCAGCTGTCGAAGGACTGGGGCGCGGCGATCCGGGGCGCGTACCTGCCGCTGATGGCGGGGCGTTCGGCCCCCGACAGCACGGCGAACCTGATCATCGGCCAGCGCAACCGCCGCGGCGGCGAGTACAACCTCGCGCCGGTGCTGAGCCCCGACGGGAAGACGGTCGCGTTCTACTCGTCGCGCGGGCTGTTCGAGATCGACCTGTTCATCGCCGACGCCGAGACGGGCCGCGTGATCCAGCAGCTCGGCTCCCTCAACCGCGCGCGGCACTTCGACGCGATGAGCTTCATCGCCTCGGCCGGCAGCTGGAGCCCCGACGGCCGGCAGCTCGCGTACGTCGTGTACCGCCAGGGCGACCAGGTGATCGAGATCTACGACCTGGCCGCGCGCCGCTCGGTGCGCACGCTGCGCACGCCCAACCTCGGCGCCGCGCTCGATCCCGCGTGGAGCCCCGACGGCCGCTACCTCGCGTTCTCGGGCAGCGTCGGCGGCATCAGCGACCTGTATCTGTACGACCTGCAGGCCGACCGCATGGAGCAGCTGACGCGCGGCCGCGAGGCGGAGCTGCAGCCGTCGTGGAGCCCGGACGGCCGCACGCTCGCGTTCGTGACCGATCGCGGGCCCGGCACCGACTTCGAGCGGCTGACGTTCGCGCCCACGCGCCTGGCCACGATGGACGTCGCGTCGCGCGAGATCCGCGTCATCCCCGGCTTCGTGGGCGCGCGCCACATCAACCCCAACTGGTCGCCCGACGGCCGCTCGCTGTACTTCGTCGCCGATCCGGACGGCTTCTCCGACGTGTACCGCCTGGACGTCGCGAGCGGCGCGCGCTCGCGCGTGACGCGCGTCGCCACCGGCGTCTCGGGCATCACCGACCTGTCGCCCGCGCTCAGCGTGGCGCGCACGACGGGGCGCCTCAGCTTCTCGGTGTTCGACCGCGGTGGCTACAACATCGTGCGCATGGAGGCCGCGGACGCGCAGGGCACGCCCGTCGATGCGGCGCCCGACGGGCGCGCGGTGGCCGCCGGCGCGACGGTGGGCGACGGCGGCACGCTGCCGCCCGTGAACCCCTCGGCGCCGAGCCGCATCGAGCGCTACCTCGCGGACGCGACGACGGGGCTGCCCGAGGGGCGCACCGTGTTCCAGAACGAGCGCTACTCGGCCAAGCTGCGGCTGGACTACATCGCGCCGCCGACGGTCGGCATCGGCACGAGCAGCCAGTTCGGCACGACCGTGGGCGGCGGCATCGGCGCCGCGTTCAGCGACAACCTGGGCAATCAGTCGCTGCAGGCCGTCGTGCAGGCGCAGGGGCAGGTGCAGGACATCGGCGGGCAGCTGTTCTACCTGAACCGCAAGAATCGCTGGAACTGGGGCGCGGGCGTCGGGCACATCCCGATCCTCACGGGCTACACGGCGGCGGGCGAGGTCTCGCCCGGCCAGTTCGCGTACCAGCAGGTGCTGCAGCGCATCTTCATCGACCAGGCGCAGGCGCTCGCGCAGTATCCCCTCTCGTCGACCAGGCGCTTCGAGTTCGCGCTCGGCGCGACGCGGCAGGGGTACAGCCAGGAAGCGATCAACATCTACGTCGACGACTTCGGCAACCCGATCGGCCAGGACCGCACGAAGCTGCCGGCACCCGACGCGATCTACTACGCGCAGGGCTCCGCGGCCTTCGTGGGCGACTGGACGTACTTCGGGCTCACGTCGCCCATCGCGGGCGGCCGCTATCGCTTCGAGGTCTCGCCGACGGTCGGCACGCTGAGCTTCACGACCGGCACCGCGGACTACCGCCGCTACTTCCTGGCGCGGCCGGTGACGTTCGCGTTCCGCGGGCTGCACTACGGCCGCTACGGCAAGGGCGCGGAGGACTCGCTGCGCCTGGCGCCGCTGTACGCGGGCTACGGCACGCTGATCCGCGGCTACGACGTGGCGAACAACATCGAGGCCGGCGAGTGCGGCACCACGGCGGCGCGCTGCCCCGTGTTCGACCGCCTGATCGGCAGCCGGCTGGCCGTCGCCAACGTCGAGATGCGCATTCCGCTGCTCGGCCCCGAGGGGCTGGGGCTGATCCGCACCAACCTGCTGCCGGTGGAGATCGCGCCGTTCTTCGACGCGGGCGTGGCGTGGAACAGCGCGCAGAGCCCGGACTTCCGCTTCGTGGGCGGCGACGCGTCGCGCAACGACCTGGCGCGTATCCCGGTGTTCAGCACGGGTGTCACCGCGCGCATAAACCTGCTCGGCTTCGCGGTGGTGGAGGCGTTCTACGCGTACCCGTTCCAGCGGCCCGACAAGGGGGCGCACTTCGGCTTCCAGCTGGCGCCGGGGTGGTGAGCGGATCGTGAGCGGCGCCTGACGGGGAGGATGGTGGCGGCGGGGCGGGTCCGGACATCGGGCCCGCCCCGCCGCCGTTCTGGGAAGGCGTCGGGAAGGCGGGCCGATGACCGCCGTGTCATTCGCAGGGCGGCAGCAGAGGCTAAAGAAGTGGGCTGGATCGGCCGATTCTCTGAAGCGTCACGACCAACGGCCCCACGGGCGCTGGCCTCCCGTGAGCCGCGCGCTGCGCGCCGGTGCGCCGGTGCCCATCCCGCTCGCGCCAATCCCAGAGGATCTCCGCCATGCACACGTCGTCCGATCGTCGCTTCCGTCGCCTGTCCACCGCCGCCGCCGCCGTCGCGTTCGCGCTCTGCGCGGCTCCGCGCCTCGTCGCCGCGCAGGAGGCGGTGTACGGGGGCGAGGACCTGACGTCCCCGCCGAAGCTCGTCTCCGCCGCCGCGGCCGCGCGCCTCGTGGCGCGCTCGTTCCCCGAGGAGATGCGCAAGGCCGGCACGGGTGGCACCGTCCAGCTGCAGTTCGTGATCGGCAAGGACGGCAAGGTGGAGCCGAGCAGCATCGAGGTCGTGCAGGCGCCGGCGCCGGCGCTGGGCGACGCGGCCAAGACGGTCGCCGAGAAGATGCAGTTCGTGCCGGGCAAGAAGGACGGGAGCGCGGTGCGCGCGCGCGTGCAGCTGCCGATCGTCTACAAGCCGTGATCGGCTGATCGATCCGAACGTCCCGAACGCGACGCGCCCCCCGGCCATCGAGTGGCCGGGGGGCGCGTCGCGTTTCGCTTGCCGCTCAGCGGCGCCAGGGGGGCGGATCGCCGGCCTTGCGCTTGAGCTCCGGGTTGCGGCGGTAGAGCGTCGCCGTCTTGCCGATCACCTGCACCACCTCGGCCGCGACGGCGGTGGCGAGCGCGTTGGCGGCGTCCTTGGCGGGAACGTCGGCGGTGCGGGTGAGGGCGATCTTCACCAGCTCGTGCGTGCGCAGGGCGTCGTCGAGCGCCTGGAACACCGCGGGGGCGAGCCCCTGGTGTCCGACGTGGAGCATGGCGTCGAGGTGGTGGGCTTCGGCGCGCAGGGCGGCGCGCTCCTTTCCGGTCATGGGCATGGCAACAGGTCGATCGAAGTCGGCGCGCCGCTAAATACGGCGCTGTGTTTCACTTACGAGCGAGACCGTTCGTAGCATGCCCGGTCGACTTTCGCTCTGGGAAGGCGATGGGAAGGTCCGTGTGCCCGTTCGAGGTGCGCAAGCTCCCAACGTTTCGCTCTGAGCGCAATGCACGCGCCTCGTCTTCACCGCCCGTCTAGCGACTCACGCACTCATCCGGGACGCCGTCGCCATCCGTATCGATGGGCACGCTGCCCTCTGGGCATACGAACTCGCAGACGTCGCCCACGCCGTTGCGGTCATCGTCCCTCTGATCAGGGTTCGCCGTCAGGGGGCAATTATCAGAGCTGTCCGACACGCCATCGTTGTCGTCGTCCGCATCACACGCGTCGCCGAGACCGTCGCCGTCAGTGTCTGTCTGGTCGGCGTTGGCGGTGAGCGGGCAGTTGTCCGCGCTGTTGGCGCGGCCGTCGCCATCAGGGTCGCCGCGCGGTCCTCCCGGCGGCGGCTTCACACCACCGCGAACGAGAGACAGCGCGTTGTCTGGCCCAAGCAGTCCGGAGGCCGCCGGGTCGTGGCACGCTGCGAGCAGCATTGCAAGCACGAGCACGAGCGCGGGAGGAGCCTGACGACACATGGGTGGCCTCCGGAGCTGAGGGTGCGCCGGCGTGCACGACCGCAACGCCGGGCCATGCGGTGCGAGAGCGCCATGGTACGGACGTTTCCCACGGCTGTCGAGAGCGCCCAACCTGTGCCGATCGCGTCTCCGTCTGCTGCGGCGTACTGATTGCGCAGTCCGCTCCTACGCCCACTCATGCCACTCGCGCGTCAGCGCGGTTGATGCACCGGCGCTGCGCCCGCTCTGCTATGCCGTACTAGGTCCCGCCTACGCGACGTGGGCCCCTCTCGAGCCGCTGATGGTGATCTTCACCGATAAGTGGGTGATGAAGAGCATTACGCCACGTTAGCCTCGGTAGCATCGTTGAGCTGCTGCTGCGGAACGGGGCAGCCGAACCTCCTCGTCCGGATCTGAGCCTGTGTTCTACATGGTCGCCCCCGCCCTCGTGTGCGGGCAAGCCGCGATCCTGTGGGCCACAGGCCTTCCCGGTTCGGAGGGGCCATCGGCCCTCGCGCTCCCGCGTCGGCGCGGGCCGCAACGGACTATGAGCCGGGTGCGTGGTGAGAAGCGCCAGACTTAGGATGTGGTGCGCTGTGAGTCCGCTCGTCACTATGGAGCGCCCGCCGTCCGATGAGGGCGCTGCTGACGTGGCGTCCTGACGACTTGCCGTCATTCCTCCATTCAGTCCCATGCGCCCTACGGCGTCGCCTCAACAGAGCTCAAAGGTCGCACGTGCCTGCCGCGTGCTCGGCAAGATCGCGCTCGGTATGGGCGGGCTCTGCCTGCTGTACCTGCTGCTGCTGATGGCGACGGACTTTAACGATGGGTTGGGTCTGTTCTCGCTCGCAGGCGCGTTTGGCGCTGCGGTCGTAGGGAACCTGCTCCTCGCTGTGGCACAACATCTCGATCGCCAGGACGAGATCGCGCAGGCGCTCCGCGCGATCGCCCGACAGCTGCACAGCGACGCCGTGGAAGTCGAACTGGAGCCGATCAGCGCGCCCGTGGACGGGCCCGCAGCCATGCGCAGCGGGGCGGCGCACGCCTCTCGGTGATCCGGCGCCTCAAGTACCACTGTGCCGCGAGCACCGCGCGGCTGCGAGTGAGCGCAAGGCTCCTCCCACGCTGCGACCGGTGCCTCGACCCGTCACGCACGGTGTAGCCGGCCAAGGCCGCGATCACGTGGTCGCCGTACCCGAGGGCCTCGTGCGACGGTCGTGAAGCTGTGGCGGAGGTCGTGGAGCCGCGCCGCGGCCGCCTCCATTACCTCGGCAGAGGATTGCCCTGCGGCGTTCTACACCGCCGCCCGCGGCCGCCAGAGGTTCGACTGACACTGGCCACTAGACGTTCGTTCCGCCAACGCCCGGGACAGGAAGTCCTGGCGCACGTGAGAGGCCCGCGAACTCGCAGCAGCTGCCGGAGCAGTGAGACGTCGGGGTCGTCGAACGTCCGCGAAGTCGCCGCCGGCTAGTGGTCGGCATGTAGAGTGCGACGGCCGGCGTGCATCACTCCGGAATCCCCTCGCCATGTGCGGTCGCTTCGGCCTGACGAACCCCCAGCGCCTCGCCGAGGCGGGCCTGCTCGCGGATCTCGCGATCACGTCCGTCGCGGCGGACCTGCCGAACCCCTATCCGGCCCGCCACAACGTCGCGCCGTCGCAGCCCGTGCTCGCGGTGCTGGACCGCACGCGCGACGGTGAGCGGGAGCGGACGCTCGCCGCGCTGCAGTGGGGCCTCGTGCCACGGTGGGCGAAGGACGCGACGATCGGCCACAAGCTGGTGAACGCGCGCGCCGAGACGCTGGTCGAGAAGCCGACCTTCCGCGCGCCGTTCACGAAGGGGAAGCGGTGCGTCGTGCTGGCCGACGTGTTCTACGAGTGGCAGGACCTGCGCGACGCGACGGCCGACCCGCGCAACGGGGACCGCGGCACCACGGGACGGCGTCCGGTCGCGAAGCTCGCCAAGCCGGGCAAGCAGCCGTGGGCGATCCGGCTGCGCGACGGCGAGCCGTTCGCCTTCGCGGGGCTGTGGGAGACGTGGCGCGATCCCGCGGACCCGGGCGCGGCGTGGCTGGCCACCTGCACGCTGATCACGACGACGCCGAACGCGCTCGTGCGCCGCGTGCACGACCGGATGCCGGTGCTCCTCCCGCCCGGCGCGGTGGGCGAGTGGCTCGACCCGGACACGCCGCCCGAGCGCGCGCGTGAGCTGCTGGTGCCGTACGACGCGACGGCGATGGAGGCGTGGCCGATCAGCCTGCGGATCAACACACCCGCGTACGACGAGCCGGACGTGCTGGAGCCGACGGGCGCCCTGATCCACGGCGGTCGCTGAGGCTTCGCCGCGGGTCTGCGGCATCGATTGACGCGCGCGCGACGCCGTCGACCCTTGCGCCCCGCCGCGCCGGCGTGCACGGCTACAGCGCTCGGGATCGGACGCGCGATCCCGAGCGCCGTGGTGCCTCACCGCCGCGGCCCCGTGCCCGCACGCCTCACCGACCGAATCCGTGACCACACCCCGTCTGGCCCTCGCGCTGCTCGCCTCCCTCACCGTCGCCGCCTGCACCGGCGACACCGGCCCCGTGGGTCCCACCGGCCCCGCCGGTCCCCAGGGCCCCGCCGGCCCGACCGGCCCTGCCGGCCCCGCCGGCGCGACCGGCCCTGCCGGCGCCACCGGTCCGCAGGGCCCCGCCGGTCCCGCGGGCGCCACGGGTCCCGCCGGCCCTGCCGGCCCGACCGGACCCACCGGCCCCGCGGGCGCCGCCGGCCCCGGCACGCGCCTCGTGCTGACCGGCCGCCTGGCCGCGAACGGCGACGTGTCGTCGGCCGCCATCCGCACGCTGCCGACGGGGCTGACGTTCGCGTCGCCGCCGATCGTGGCCTGCTACTACGAGGACGGCGCCGCGCCCGGGACGTGGCGCAACGTCTTCGACTTCACGTCGACCGCGGACAACGTCTACGCCTGCGTGCTGCGCGAGG
This sequence comes from Roseisolibacter agri, assembly GCF_030159095.1. NCBI lineage: Bacteria > Pseudomonadati > Gemmatimonadota > Gemmatimonadia > Gemmatimonadales > Gemmatimonadaceae > Roseisolibacter > Roseisolibacter agri. The sequence goes on along the minus strand of NZ_BRXS01000005.1, from coordinate 133,532 downwards.
TCAGCGCGGGCGGGCCGTTGAGCGTCACCATGCTCGCGCCGTCGGCGTTCGTGGGCGCGAACTACGCGATCGTCGTCGTGTTCTGATCGCGCGGCCGTGACGACGAGCGCCCCGCGTGCCAGGCCGGCACGCGGGGCGCTCGCGTTCACCGCGCCGACAGTCGACGCGCCGCCTCGCGCGACTCGCGCACCAGCGGCTGCAGCGTCGCGTCCCCGTGCGCCCAGGCCGCCGCGACGAAGGCGTACTCGCGCGCGGCCAGCGCGCGGCTCCCCGCGCGCGCCGCGATCCGCGCGCGCTCCAGCGCGAACAGGCCCTCGCTCGGCGCCAGCAGGATCTGCAGCCGCTCGTCGAGGACGGCGAGCGCGTTGGCATGACGGCCCGCGGCGGAGAGCAGCCGGGCCTTCGCGATCCGGTCGGGATAGCACATCAGGCACGCGGAGTCGACCACCTGCTCGAACAGGCGCGTCGCCGTGACCGTGTCGCGGCGCGCGAGCGCGAGGTACGCATTGGCCACCCGCCGCCGGTACTCGTCATCGCGTCGCAGGTGCGCGGAGTCGGGCGCGGGACGCGCGGTGCTCATGCGTGCGAGCAGGCGCTGCAGCGAGGACGTGTCGCCGCGCGCGGCCCACCATGGCAGCATGGCGTGCGCCTTCGCGAGCGCGTCCGAGCCCTCGTCCAGCCAGCGTCCGAACACCGCGTCGGCCGTGTCCGCGGGCACCGCGCCCAGCCAGGCCAGCTCGGCGAACGTCCGCGGCGCAGTGGCGGCGAGACGACCGCCCAGCAGGGCGAACGCTTCCCGGTAGTGTCCGCGATACGCCAGCTGCTGGATCAGCAGCAGGCGCCGCCGAGCGGGCGTCGTGAACCACTCGCCCGAGGTGCGCCGCCCCTCGACGTCGAGCCGCGCGACGCGCAGCGCCGACTCGGTCGAGTCGGGCCAGTGGCGGAGGACCTGCCACGCCGTGAAGAGCGCGTCGGCGGACGCGGAGTCGAGCTGCCGCTGCGCGGACGCTGCGCCCGCGCGCGCGGGGTCGAGCAGCGCGTTCACGAGGCGGATGCCGTCCGCGGAGGCGTCGCCCGGCGCCAGCGCGAGGAACGCGGCCGCGAACCGGCGCGCGGCCACGGGCCCGTCGTGCGTCAGCGCCAGCTCGACCGCGTGCAGGTAGGCCGGCGCGAAGGTGGAGTCGAGGGCCACCGCGCGCTCGAACGCCGCGAGCGCGCGCCGGTCGTGCGCCGGGAACGTGGGGCCGTAGCCGTGGTGGAACCGCGCCTCGCCGAGCTGGAACCAGACCTCGGGATCGTGCTGGCCGTCGCGCCGCGCGGCGTCGAGCACCGCGAACATGCGGTGCACGCGCGACCAGTAGCCCGTGTCGGACTCGAAGGCCGTGAGCGACGCGCGGATGGAGTCGGCCAGCACGAGCAGGCTGTCGCGCGGCGACAGGCCGCGGTTGTGCCGGCCGGCGCGCAGCAGGAACGCGCGCGACGTCGAGTCGAGCTGGTCGCGCTGCCAGCCCATCACGAGGCCGATGCGCCGCAGCGGCAGCGCGAACGTGCTGTCCTCGTGCACCGCGCGCCGGTAGCTCGCGACGGCCGAGTCCCACTGCGTGCGCCGGTAGTACTGCTCCCCGTGCAGGAACGCCTTGAGCGACGACAGCGACGTCGTGCCGAGCCGGCTGCCGCGCGACTCGACGAGGGCGCCGCTGCGCCCGAGCGCGTCGAGCAGCGCGATCGTCACCGAATCGGGGAGCCCTGCGAGCGACCCACGGTACTCGATCTCGCCGCTGGGGAGCACCGCGCCCGACGCCGCGTCCAGGATCGACGCGTTGAGCACGACGCGCCCGTCCTCCGCGGGGACGAGGCTCCCGAAGACGACGAAGCTCGCGCCGGTGCGCGCCGCGAGGTGCGCCGCGGCCGCGCGGTCGGTGCGGGCCTGCTTCCGCCAGCTCGCGATGACGACCGTCGGCGACACGGTGCGCAGCGAGCCCGCGCCGTCCAGGCTGCGCGAGAGCACGTCCACGAGCCCCTCGCCCCAGATCCCCCTGAGCTGCGGCGAGAGCACCGCGAACGGCGCGATGGCCACCAGCGACGGCTCGGCCCCGCGCTGCACGCGGCGGAGCAGCTCGTAGCCGGCGACGCCGACGGCCGCCGCCAGCGCGATGCCCGCGACGGCGAGCGCCGCGCGCCGGTGGCGCGCGCCATCGGACCCGAGGCCGACGGGCCACGGCAGCGTGATGCCGTGCGCCGGCGTGGTGTGCGCCGCCTCCAGCTCCGCCAGCAGCAGCTCCGCGCTGGCGGGCCGGCGCGCGGGCTCCTTCGCCAGGCAGCGGTGCACGAGTGCGGCGAGTGGCGCGGGGACCTCGGGACGCACGCCACGCAACGGCGCGGGCTCGCGCGTCATCTGCGCGAGGAAGAGCTGCTGCGGGCGCAGGTCCGCGAACGGGTGCCGCCCCGCGAGCAGCTCGTACGCGACCATGCCGAGCGCGTAGACGTCGGCGCGCGCGTCGACCGCGTCGTCGCCCGCGACCTGCTCGGGCGCCATGTACGCGGGCGTGCCGATCGACGCTCCGAGCTCCGTCATCGTTCCGCAGCCGGCGGTCGCCATCGCGAGGTCGTCGGCGACCGCGCCCGGCGCGCGCGCCGACCGGATCGCCTTGGCGATGCCGAAGTCCGTGACGACGGCGGTGTCGCCCGAGAGCAGGACGTTCTCGGGCTTGATGTCGCGGTGCACGACGCTGTGCGCGTGCGCGTAGTGGAGCGCGCGCGCGACGTCGCGGACGATGCTCACCGCCTCCGCGACGGGCAGCCGCTCGCCGGGCGCCAGCCGCGCGCGCAGCGACTGCCCCTCGACGAAGGGCATCACGTAGTACGGCAGCCCGGCGACGGCGCCGGTGGCCAGCACGGGGACGATGTTCGCCTGCTGCAGGCGCGCCGCCAGCCGCACCTCGCGCAGGAAGCGGTCGGCCGAGAGTCCGCGCGCGAGCTCCGGCGCCAGCACCTTGACGACGACGCGGCGCGAGAGCGCGTGGTCGCGCGCCACGAAGACGCGGCTCATGCCGCCGCCCCCGAGCTCGCGCTCGATGGTGTGGTCGGCGCCGAGCGTCGTGCTCAGATGCGCGCGCAGCCACGACGCGTCGGACGACACGTCGGGCGGCGCGGCCTCCGACGCACGCGGCAGCGCGACCGCGACGTCGCTGGACACGGACGACCGCGCCGCCACCGCGCGCGCGGAGCCTGCGTCGTGCCGATCGATGCCTGCGTCGCGGTCACGCACGGCCCGGCCCGCGTTCAGTACAGGTACGACAACACCGCGTAGCGCAACCAGGTCGTGCCGCCAGACAGCAGGATGTCGGAACCGTCCGGATACGTCAGGTCCGCGCGGAGGAAGGCGGACTGCGCGCCCGTCGGCGTGAGCGGCATGATCCAGCCGGTGACCGTGGACAGATCGATCACCCCGACCGACCCGCTCACCCCGGTGTAGCTGCTGATCGGGACCGTGATCGTGCCGCGTCCCACGAGCCCCTTGTCAGTCTCGTGCACCCGCGCGTCGGGGCTGACGACGATGTTCGGGTTCGTGCTGGAGAAGCTGATGAAGGCATTCGTGCCCGGCCGGTTCGCGAAGACCGTGGCCTGAACGCCGGAGACGAAGAACGTCAGGACGCTGGGCGGCGGCGGCGGTGGGCAGATGGGGCTTCCCGGCAGCGGCACGCACCCAGTTCCCCCACCTCCTCCCGGGCCCTCGATGCCATCCGCCGGCGGCGGCGGTGGATTGCCGTCACCCGCCTCGAAGGCCGGCTGTGCGCGCGGCGCGAGCGCTGCGGGAGCAACGGGTGCGTCGGCGCAGGCGGCGATCGCCGCCAGCGCGCCGAGCAGGGTCACGCGAACCACGGTGAATCGCATCATCGCGGCTTCCCCTCCCCTGTGGCATGCCGGCCCGACACGCGGCCGGCAGCGAGGTCCAACGTGCGCGGTGAGCCGTCACACCATCGTCGATGCAGCGCGCGATGCCGCCACGACCAGGACCCGAACACAGTGTGGACCGACGGCGCGGCGAGCAAGACCGACGTTTACGCCCTGCACGCCACTCACGGCGACATGGCCGAGCACGGCAGAACGCCGCACCGCGTCCGGGAAATCGCGCAGGGGATGGCCATCCATGCAACGAGGGGGCGACCGAAGTCGCCCCCTCGCCATACCGCGAGCGTGTCGCGTTCGAGCCGTCGGCGCGCGTCGTCAGATCGCGCGCGCGCCCGACACCGCCCACGTGCGCTTGCCGATCTTCAGGTCACCGACCACGCCCTCGTCCGTCGTGCGCAGCGTCAGCGTGCCCTTCCCCTCGGCCGTCACGACGCGCGCCACGAGCGCCTCGTTCTCGATCTTCACGTCGGTGATGCCCGACGCGTGCTGGTCGACCATCAGCATGCCCATGAGGTTCTGGCCGTTCGGCTCGATCAGCACGCGCGCATCGACCATCGCGCCGTCCTTCCGCTCCGCGAGCGTGATGCGGTACACGCCGACCCAGCGCGCCGACGACGCGGGCAGATCGGCCTTGGCGACCAGCGTGGTCTCGGCGGCGACGACCGGGCGCGCGTGCAGCGGCGCGAAGGCGATCGTGGAGAGCGCGAGGGCGGCGAACAGCGAGCGGCTATTGATCGAGACGCGCATGGCGTGATCCTCGGAGTGTTCGAGTGTGGTCCCGGCCCCTGCACCGCGGCCGGCGCGGGCGCAGTGCGCACACACCATCGCTGCACGGCGTGTGTGCGTCGCTGCGTCGACGTCGCGAGCACGATCGTGATCGGCGACGGATTCCCATACGCAGCGCCCGGATCTCGGTTTCACCCGATCGCGTCGGCCCCATGGTGCACCATGCGGCGCGACGCGCTCCATCGCCTGCGTGACCCTTCGACACGGCGATGCGCGCGAGGGTTTCCTGGCCTTACGGCCCATCGCACGCGCGAGTTGTTCACGCGCGGTTCACGCGACGTTCGCATGCATGCGTGGGCGCGAGGCCGCGCATGCCGGCGAGACGACCCGGGTCGTCAGCGCTTGCGTGCGGGCGTGCGCGGCGCGAGCACGCTGTCGGTCGCGGCCGACGAGTCGTCGTCGAACGTCGGCACCGTGGGACGCGGCACGACGCGACGCGCCGACGTGTCACGCGCCGCGGCGACGGGCGTCGGCGACGGCGTGGACACCGCGCGTCGCACGGCGACGGCGCGCGGCGGCATTCCCGCGGACTCGCGCAGGTACGGCAGCGGATCGATGGGCGTGCCGGTCCACCAGCGCCGGTCGGCGCCGAGGCGCGCCACCTGGAAGTGCAGGTGCGGGACGTCGGGCGGCGCGTTGCCGGTGGTGCCCACGAAGCCCAGCGTGTCGCCGCGCAGCACCGGCATCCCCTCGAGCAGCCCGTCGCGATAGCGATCGAGGTGCGCGTAGTAGTAGACGAAGCGCTCGTCCGGATCGGTCGTGTAGATCGTGATCCCGCCGAGGGCGTTCGAGCGCAGCTTCCAGATGCGGCCATCGTCCGCGCTCAGCACGGGCGTGCCGCGCGGCGCCATGATGTCCACCGCGAGATGCAGCCGCTCCCCGCGCCCGTCGGCGAACGCGTCGCGCACCTCCTCCACGCGCACGCCCGCCACCGGCACGCGCAGCCGGCGCTCGCGCAGCCGCTCGGCGTCCTCCTCGGACGGCGGCGCCGGGAGCGAGGCGACGACGGGGACGCTCGGACGCGCCGGCGGTGCGGGGCGCAGGCCCCCCGCGCACGCGGTCAGCAGGAGCGCGGCCGGGAGGGCGAGCGGAAGGGAGGCGACGACGGACGGACGCACGGCGGGATGCTGCGACAGGCGGGAACCGCAGGAACGGAGGGGGGCGCAGGGGTGACGAGCGGGCACGCCCAAGGTCTCGCGGCCCGACCCGAAGTCAAGCCGCCGCGGGCCGCGCCGACGTCGCGGCACCCCTCCTGCCCCACTGCACGGTCGCGGCCGCCCGTCCGAGCTCCGGCGGCGCCATCCCACGAAGCACCGCGGCCTCGGACAGGCCGCCCCGACAGGAGGACCCATGCGACGACTCGCCCGCGCCCTCGGCGCGCTCTCCCTGACCCTCTGCGCCGGCGGCGCCGTGGCCCTCGCGCCCGACCGGGCCGACGCCCAGGGCAAGGGGCGTAAGTCCTGGCAGCAGAACGAGAAGCAGTACCGCAAGGAGCTCAAGCGGCAGGCCAAGGCGGAGCGCAAGGAGGCCCGCCGCCTGGACACCACGCGCCTCTACGACCGCCGCGGCGACGGCCGCTGGGACGACCGCTTCGACGACCGGTACGACGCCCGCTACGACCAGCGCCGCTTCGTCCCGAGCCGCCGCGTCCCCGTCCGGACCTACAATTCGGGCGCCTCGCGGGTCCCGCCGGGGCACCTGCCACCGCCGGGCATGTGTCGAATCTGGATCGACGGTGTCCCCCCGGGGAGACAGCCGCGCCCGACGACCTGCGCCGCGGCCGAGCGGAATCGTCCCTACAATGCCCGGGTCATCTACGGGACGCCGCGCTACGGCGACTTCGACGATCGCCGGGACGGAGACATCTACGACCGCAGCCGCACCCGCTATCCGGACGGCCGCACGGCGGATCCGCGACTGCCGCAGCCGCGACAGAGGGTCCCGCTGCCATTCCCGTGAGGCGCCGCGGACAGCGGACTGCGTGGCCTGAGAACGACGAAGCAGACAGGATGAACCAGGAGGCTCCGCCGAGCGCATGGCACGTCGCGCCGGACGGAGCCTCTTCGTCATCCTGTCATCCTGTCCGGTGTCGTGCCGGATTCGGCGCGCCGGACCCCTTTGGCCTGTGGGGAGGGTACGGATGCTCCGGATCGGAGCGGATCATTCGGATCGCTCCCCGTGGAGGCGACGCCCCACGCGCCGGTGCGGAGCGATTCGCAGCCTCCGTCGTGATCCGGAGCATCCGCGTCCGTCCCGGAGGGCAGACGGCCCCGGCGCGCCGGCACCTCCCGGATGAGGATCCCGAGTCCGCAGCGCCCTACTTCCTGAGCACGAACTCCAGCACCCGTCCGTCCACCCGCTCCGCGGGGCGAAGGCCGAGGACGCGCGCCAGCGTCGGCGCCAGGTCCACCACGCCCGTGGGCTGGTCGTAGCGCCCCGCCTTGAAAGGAGCGCCCCACAGCACGAGCGGCACGTGCGCGTCGTCGTCGTACGGCGAGCCGTGCTCCGCGGCGATGCGCGTGCTCCACACGCTCCCCGAGTCGAGCGTCACGACGACCGAGATCGGGTAGTCCGCCGGCACGCTGTGCAGCCACCGGCGCGCGATCGCGTCGCGCACCGTGTCGGCCTTCGCCAGCCGCTCCAGCCGGTCCACGCGCCGCACGCCCGGCACCGCGCGCAGCGTCGACTCGGCCGCCGACAGCAGCGAGTCCTCGCGGATGCGCGCGGCGGCGAGCGCGCGGCGGTCGAGGTAGAGCGCGCCGTTGTCGAGCAGCATGGCCCATGGCGAGACGCCGCGCGCCGCGAGCCCCGCGCGCACCGCCGCCAGCGCGCTGTCCGGATCGACGCGGCGCGGCACCAGCTGCGCGGGCCGACGCGGGTCGTTCGCGGCGATCTCGGGGAAGCGCGTGATGCCGTGATCCGACGTCAGCGCGACCACGATGCGCGACGAGTCGCGCAGCGCGAACAGCGAGTCGAGGAAGCCGCCGAGCGCGCGGTCGACGCGCAGCACCTGGTCGTGCAGCTCGCGCGAGTCGGGCCCGTACTGGTGCCCCACCGCGTCGGTCGACGAGAGCGAGACGACCAGCAGGTCGGTGCGCCCCGACGCGCCCAGCCTCAACGCGCGTAGACCCTCCAGCGCGAACGCCAGCGTCAGCTCGTCCATGAACGGCGTCGCGCGGACGACGTCCGCCGCCAGCAGCGAGTCCTGCGGCAGCACGTGCGGGAAGGGCGCCGACGCGCCGCCGGGCGCGGGCACGTTCGCCGGCTCGGGATACGAGTCCGTCGGGAAGAGCGGCGTCCACGCGCGGCCGGCCATGCGCTGCCCCAGCTGCCGTCGATCGAACGCCTCCACCCACGCGGGCAGCCGCTCGGCGTACCAGCGGCTGGTCGTGAAGCGGCCGTTGGTCGCGTACCAGTACGCCTGCGCGGTCGTGCGGTCGCCGGTGCGCGCGCGCCCCAGCGGGAGGATCGCACCGCGGTCCTTGCGCGAGACCGCCAGCACCTGCGCACGGCCGTCGCGCGCCACCAGCCAGTCGGCCAGCGTGGTGCCGCGGAAGCGGCGCGGCGACGCGGGGTCGCCCATGCCGCTGTCCACGCCCACGAGCGGGCTCCCCGGATCGTCGACGCCGAGCAGGTTGCCGATGATGCCGTGCGAGCGCGGATACCGGCCCGACAGCACCGTCGCGTGCCCGGGCGCCGTCTCGGTGATCGCGTGGTCGTGCACCGCGCGCGTCAGCACCGCGCCGCCGCGCGCGAGGCGCGCCAGCCCGCCGCTCAGCTGCGGCCCGAAGCGGTCCAGGTAGTCGGCGCGCAGCTGGTCGACGACGACCACCACGACCAGCGTCGGCGCGGGCGGCTGCCGGGCGGCGCCGGACGTCGCCACCGGCGCGGGCACGGTCGACAGCGCGCCCACCAGCCCGAGGCCGCCGGCGGCGAGGTCGAACGCGGAGAGGCGCGCGAGGAGGGCGGGCAGCAGCGGCACGCCCCGAATGTACGTCGCCGGGCCGACCGCGCCACGCGGACGTGCGTGCTGGCGCCCCCTCGGGGACGGTCGTATGGTAGACCCGTCCGCCCCGCTGCTGCTGCGCCGCTCCCCCACGCGACGTCCATGTCCGCCTGGCTGCGCCGGCTGCTCTCGGACGACCGGCTGGTCGTCCGCATCGCGCTCCACTACGCGCTGCTGTTCGGCGGTGGCGCGCTGTTGTGGCGGACGATCCCCGACGACGCGCGGCGCGCGACGATGGCCGCGTTCGCGCCGATGCTGCTCTCCGATGCGGGCGCGCTGGCCGCGCTGCTACGCGGCGACGCCGTCACCGCGCTCACGCCCACGGTCGCCTCGCCCCGCTCGATCGCGCTCACCGTCCTCGGCGCCACGCTGGGCGCGTTCCTGCTGGCGCTGCCCGTGGCGTGGACGTACATGCTGACGCGCGAGCGGAAGGGCTACCGCCAGAGCGTGGTGCACACGCTCGTGCTGCTGCCGGTGGTCGTGGCGGGCGTCGTCGTGCTGGTGAAGACGAGCCTCGCGCTCGCGTTCAGCCTCGCGGGCATCGTGGCGGCGGTGCGCTTCCGCAACACGCTCGACGACAGCAAGGACGCGACGTTCCTCTTCCTCGCGGTGGGGCTGGGGCTGGCCGCGGGCGTGGAGCTGGACGTCGCGATGGTGCTGTCGGTGCTGTTCAACGTCGCGACGCTGGTGCTGTTCTACACCGACTTCGCACGCACGCCGCCGGCGGTGGAGGGCGAGCGCGCGAAGCGGCAGCTGGAGCGCGCGATGGCGATCGCCAACCGCACCAGCCAGTTCGTGGCGCGCGTGGACGAGGAGGTGCTGCGCACGCTGGCGCCCGCGCAGCTGGACGCGCTGGCGACGCGCGTGCGCCGCCGCCGCGAGGAGGTCGGCGCCGACCTGCCGAGCGTGCCCGAGCTGGAGTTCGACGCGCGGCTGCTGGTCGAGACGACCGACGCCGACGCCGCGCGCGCGCTCGTGGAGTCGGTGCTGGAGACGCGCGTGAAGCGCTGGGCGGTCGAGGAGTCCGCACACGGCGCGGGCGACGGCGACCAGGTGCTCGCGTACCACGTGCGCTGGAAGAAGGGGACGTCGCCGGCCGCCGTGCTGGACGCCGTGCAGGCCGAGGCGACGCCGTTCGTCGTCCGCGCGGAGATCGCCTGAGGAGATCGTCCGATGACCCCACTGCGACGCATCCACCCCGAGACGTGGCGCCGCGCGGCGCTGCTGACGCTCCTCGCGCTCGCGGCGGCGCTGCCGCTGTGCGCGCAGGACGCGCCCAAGGCCAAGAAGACGCCGAAGCCGAGCGCGCTCTTCGCGACCGACTCGCTGCTGACGTTCACGCTGGTGACCGACTTCCAGGGATTGGCCGGCCAGCGCGACACGATGAAGCACAAGGCGTTTCCCGGCGTCGTGCGCATCGCGGGCGCGCAGGGGGAGCGGTCGATCCCGGTGGAGGTCTACACGCGCGGGCACTACCGCCTGCGCTCCGACCGCTGCTCGTTCCCGCCGCTGCGCCTCGTGTTCGGGAAGGGGACGAAGGACACGCCGTTCGACGACCAGAAGGCGCTGAAGCTGATCACGCACTGCCGCGACAACTCGGACGACTACCAGGACTACGTGCTGCGCGAGTTCCTGGCCTACCGCGCGCACGCGCTGGTGACGCCCGCGAGCTTCCGCGCGCGGCTGGCGCGCGTGCGCTACGTGCGGTCGCGCGACACGACGAAGGTGCTGGAGCGCTACGGCTTCCTGCTCGAGAGCGAGCGCGAGCTGGCGCGACGGATGGGCGGGCGGCTGCTGGAGGCGAAGAACGCGCGCTACGGCGACATCGCCCCCGACTCCGCCGTCACCCTCTCGATGTGGCAGTACTTCCTGGGGAACACGGACTGGTCGCTGTCGGCGCTGCACAACGTGCGGCTGGTGCAGCGCGAGCAGGACGTGTTCGCGGTGCCGTACGACTTCGACTTCTCGGGCTTCGTGGGCGCGAGCTACGCGATCCCCGACCCGATGCTGCCCATCAAGTCGGTGACGGAGCGGCTCTGGCGCGGCCCGTGCCCCACGCGCGAGGCGATCGCCGCGGCGACCGCGCCCTTCCTTGCGCAGCGCGCGGCCATCGAGGCCGTGCCGCGCTCGCTGCCCGGGGTCGAGAACGGCTGGGCCGAGCGCGCGCAGCGCTACATCCGGCAGTTCTACGACGACGTGCGCGACCCGGGGCGCTTCGCGTCGTTCGCGCGCTCGGTGCGGCCGGGGTGTCCGCTGAGCAACTGAGTGGTGGTGGAACGGCGAACGGCATTGCAAGGATGAAGATCGGATAAGGTCCGATAACGACGGATGGCTCCGGTGGAGTGCGACGATCTTCGCACCACATGGAGCCATCCGTCGTTATCAGATCTTGTCCGATCTCATCCTTGCTGCAGTTGAAGTTCGGGTCCGGCGCGACGGCGCGTGATCAGAACCGCACGCCCACCCCCGCCTCGCCGAACGCGCGCAGCTGCGCCGGGCGGCCGCGCACGTAGCCGGCGTTCGTCGCGCGCTCCAGCCCCGCGCGCGCGAACCAGCCGCGGCCCGCGCCGGGTGCGTCGCGGCGCGACTCCACCGACGCGCGCGTGCGCCCTTCCTTCACGCCGGGCGCGACGCGCACGAAGTCGAAGCCGCTCTCATCGGCGCTCGTGACGCGCGAGCGCCACTGGCTGGAGTCGCGCACCTCCTGCGCGAGCGCGAGGCGCCACGTCGTGCGCACGTCGGGGCGCCACGCGAGCGACACGTAGCCGGCCTGCGCCGCGGGGCCGAGCGGGCTGCCGATGATGCGGCCGTGGTACGTGAGCCCGTCCGTGAACTGGTAGTGCTGCGACAGCCGCAGCGACGTGTGGTGCCACTGCACGTCGAGCGCGAGCGAGCCGTCGTCGCGCAGGCGCGGGAGCGTCAGCGCCATCAGGTGGCCCGTGTCCTCCCAGAACATCCGCCGCACGCGCCGCAGGTCGAAGTCGTCGATCGCCATCTCCCACGCGAAGGTGGCCGAGCGCCAGGGCGGGATGCGCAGCCGCATGTGGGCGTTGGCGACCTTGTTGGTGGCCAGCGGGTCGCTCCCCTCGTCGACGATCCAGAACAGGTAGGGCGCGAGGTCGCGCAGCCGCTGCGCCGTGCTCAGCTCGGGCGCGCCGCGGCCGCCCATCTGGCTCATCACGCCCGCGCCCAGCTCGAGCCACGGCACGATGGAGAGGTCCAGCTTGTACGCGGCGAGCTGGCTGTGCGGGAACTCGCGATGCCGTCCCAGGTCCGCGACGAACCCCTCCGCGCGCCACCGTCCCATCTTCCGGAAGACCCACGGCAGCGCGAACGCGGTGTCGGTCCCCAGGCTCAGCGCGCGCAGCGGGCCCGCGTTGCCGGAGACGAAGAGGGAGCGCTCGCCCCCCTGCCCCCAGTGGCGCGACTCGAGGCCGGCGTGGACGGCGAGGTTCCAGCGCGTCGCGCGGACGCCCGCGCGCTGCAGCGCCCCCTCCCACCGGGTGCCCCCGTCCGTCGCGGCGACGAGCGAGAGCCGGGGCTGCGCGACCACCGCCAGCCAGCTCCCCACGCCGAGCGCGTGCGCCGTCTCGAGCGAGAGGGCGGCGCCCTCGACCGACGGGCGGCCGGCGCGGGCGTCGAGCGCGGGCGTGGTGACCGCGCGGATCGACCCGATGCCGTTGTCGCGCGGGACCGCGCGGGTCGACGTGTTGGAGGCCAGCGCGTGCAGCCAGGCGCCCTCCAGCGCGCGGCCCGAGAGGGGCGCCGGCGCGCGGAGGGCGGCGGCACAGCCGTTCGCGGTGTCGGCGGCCGGGGCGTGGGCGGCCAGGAGCGTCGCGACGAGGCTCCGGGCGCGGGCGCGCCGGGCGTCGCCGTCCGCGACGGTGTCGCGCGCGATCGCCGCGCAGCCGGCGCGCGCCAGCCGGACCACCTCGCGGCGCGAGTAGGGGCGCACCCCGGCGACCATCCCGCGCACGGGAACCAGCGCCGCCAGCTCGTCGAGCAGGGCGTAGGTCGGGTCGTCGACGGGGACGAGCGCGGCGGGCTGGGCGGCGAGGGGCGCGGTGGTCGCACCGGCGAGCAGGGCCGCGAGGGCGAGGGCGAGGGCGGGTCGGGGCGTCACGCGGGCAAGCCTACCGGGCCGGACGCACGAAGGGGAGGCCGCGCGGCCTCCCCGTTCACTACTCCCTCGACGGCCGCGCTCAGGCCGCCATCGGCACCGCGACGAACGGGTGCAGGAAGCTCAGCAGGTCCTCGACCGTGCGCACCGACTCGTCGAGCTGGTCGAGGTCGTGCGCGGTCGGGATGCGGCCCTGGCAGCGCGCCGCGATCAGGAGCGCGACGTCCTCCGCGTCCATGCGGCTGAAGCCCAGGTCGGCGGCCAGCTGCGTCGCGGGCCCGATGGCCACGCCCGGCGGCGAGACGCGGCGCGTGAGCGCGTCGTAGGCCTGGATCAGCAGCTCGGCCGGCAGCCGGTGCGCGTTGAAGGCCGAGAGGAAGCGGTGGCGCCCCAACTCGTCGCGCTGCGCGGCCGCGGAGATGGTCCGCGACGAGACGGCGGCGAAGGTGCCGGCGACGACGAGGAGCGTGACGACGATGACGATCTGGAGCACCGGGGCATTCCTCTGGGCGGGAGTACGGCACGGAGTATCGGCGCATCCGCAGGACGACTGAAGACGCCGCGACGGAACGTGCGCCGCACGACCGTGATTCGCGCACGGTTTCGTTGACGAATTCCCGGAGGCCGTCTAACTTGCGTGCATGCAACACGTTCCCGGCACGCTCGGTGGCTTTCGCGGACTGCGCGCCGAGCTGCTGATCGCCCTCAAGAAGGCCCCGCACCCGCTCACGGCGAAGGAGCTGGCCGACCGCTTCGGGCTCACGCCCAACGCGCTGCGGCGGCACCTCGACTCGCTCGAGGCCGAGGAGCTGGTGCGGCACCGCCGCGAGGTCCGCGGGGTGGGGGCGCCGGTGCACGCCTACGGGCTCACCGCGGCCGGCGAGGCGCTCTTCCCGCAGGCCTACGCGCCCGTGCTGGCCGCCGTCCTCGAGGCGGTGCGCGAGACGGCCGGCCCCGCCGGGGTGCGGCAGGTCCTCGCCCGGCAGTGGGCGGGGCTGGTCGAGGGGGCCGGCGACCGGCTGGCGGAGCTCCCGCTGCCCGAGCGCGCGCAGCTGGTGGCCGAGCTGCGGTCGTCGCAGGGCTACATGGCGGAGGCGGTCCCGCTGGGCGACGGCGACGCGGTGATCCGCGAGCACCACTGCGCGATCCGCGACGTGGCCGCGCAGTTCCCCGAGATCTGCGAGGCCGAGCACGAGCTGATGGAGCGGCTGCTCGGCGTGCCGGTGGAGCGCACCGGGCACATGCTGCACGGCTGCACGACCTGTGAGTACACGGTGCGCGCGTCCGCGCCCGTCGGCGACGGGGGCCCTGGCCCCGCGGCGCCGCGCGCGGACGAGCTCGCGCCCGTTGCAGTGCCCGCGGCGCCCCCGGCTCTCGCCGACGCCGCGGTTCGATCCACGACCCACCTCCCTACGTGCACGTGCGCGTCCCACCGGGCCGCGCCCCAGGAGCAGGCATGAGCGCCACCATCGAGACCCTCGTCAACCGCGAGTACCAGCACGGCTTCGTCACCGAGGTCGATGCGGACCAGCTGCCGCCGGGGCTGAGCGAGGACGTCATCCGCGCGATCTCCGCGCGCAAGAACGAGCCGCAGTGGCTGCTCGACTGGCGGCTGAAGGCGTACCGCCGCTGGCTGACGATGCGCGAGCCGCACTGGCCGAACGTCAAGTACCCGGCGATCGACTACCAGGCGGTGAGCTACTACTCGGCGCCCAAGCAGGCCGCCAAGAAGGCGTCGCTCGACGAGGTCGATCCGGCGATCCTGGAGACGTACAAGAAGCTCGGCATCTCGCTCAACGAGCAGAAGCGGCTCGAGGGCGTGGCCGTGGACGCCGTGTTCGACTCGGTGTCGGTGGGCACGACGTACAAGGCGGAGCTGGCGAAGCACGGGATCATCTTCTGCTCGTTCGGCGAGGCGGTGCAGGAGCACCCCGAGCTGGTGCAGAAGTACCTCGGCTCCGTCGTTCCCTACAGCGACAACTTCTTCGCGGCGCTGAACAGCGCGGTGTTCTCCGACGGGTCGTTCGTCTACATCCCGAAGGGCGTGCGCTGCCCGATGGAGCTGTCGACGTACTTCCGCATCAACGCCAGCGGCACCGGCCAGTTCGAGCGCACGCTGATCGTCGCCGACGAGGGCGCGTACGTGTCGTACCTCGAGGGGTGCACGGCGCCCAAGCGCGACGAGAACCAGCTGCACGCCGCGGTCGTCGAGATCGTGGCGCTGGACGACGCGACGGTGAAGTACAGCACGGTGCAGAACTGGTACGCCGGCGACGCCGAGGGGAACGGCGGGATCTACAACTTCGTGACCAAGCGCGGCGCGTGCCGCGGGGCGCGCAGCAAGATCTCGTGGACGCAGGTGGAGACCGGCTCGGCCATCACGTGGAAGTACCCGAGCGTGATCCTGCAGGGCGACGACTCGACCGGCGAGTTCTACTCGGTGGCCGTGGTGAACGGGCGCCAGCAGGCCGACACGGGGACGAAGATGATCCACATCGGCCGCAACACGAAGTCGAACATCGTCAGCAAGGGCATCTCGGCCGGCCAGGGGAACAACGCCTACCGCGGCGCGGTGAAGGTGCTGCCGAAGGCCGAGGGCGCGCGCAACTACACGCAGTGCGACTCGATGCTGGTCGGCAACGCGTGCGGCGCGCACACCTTCCCGTACATCGAGGTCCAGAACAACAGCGCCATCGTCGAGCACGAGGCGTCGACCTCGAAGATCGGCGAGGACCAGATCTTCTACCTGAAGCAGCGCGGCCTGAGTGCCGAGCAGGCGGTCAGCATGATCGTCAGCGGCTTCTGCAAGGAGGTCTTCCAGGAGCTGCCGATGGAGTTCGCGCTCGAGGCGCAGCAGCTGCTCGGCATCACCCTCGAAGGCTCGGTCGGCTGAGCGGCGAGCGGCGAGCGTCTCGAGGAGCCCCTCGACGCTCACCGCTCGACGCTCGCTCCACGTTCGAAGTCGCGTCCCATTTCCATAGAGATCCTCCCCGTGCTCGATATCAAGAATCTGACGGCCACCGTCGGCGACAAGCAGATCCTCAACGGCATCTCCCTGACCGTGCGGCCGGGCGAGGTGCACGCCATCATGGGCCCCAACGGCTCGGGCAAGAGCACGCTCGCGCAGGTGCTGGCCGGCCACCCCGCGTACGAGGTGACGGGCGGCGAGGTCACGTTCGACGGCCGCGACCTGCTGGAGATGGAGGCCGAGGAGCGCGCGCAGGCGGGCGTGTTCCTGGCGTTCCAGTACCCGGTCGAGATCCCCGGCGTCTCCAACGCCTACTTCCTGCGCGCCGCGTACAACGAGATGCGCAAGGCGCGCGGCGAGGACGAGGTCGATCCGCTCGAGTTCCTCGACATCGTCGAGGAGCGCGCGAAGCTGGTCGAGATGGACCCGGCGTTCCTCAACCGCTCGGTGAACACGGGCTTCTCGGGCGGCGAGAAGAAGCGCAACGAGATCCTGCAGATGGCGGTGCTGGCGCCGAAGCTGGCGATCCTCGACGAGACCGACTCGGGGCTCGACATCGACGCGCTGCGCATCGTGGCCGACGGCGTGAACTCGCTGAAGCGCCCCGACAACGCGACGATCGTCGTCACGCACTACCAGCGCCTGCTGAACTACATCGTGCCCGACTACGTGCACGTGCTGGCGGGCGGCCGCATCGTGAAGAGCGGCGGCAAGGAGCTGGCGCTGGAGCTCGAGGCGAAGGGCTACGACTGGCTGCTCGAGGGGGCGACGGCGTGATCACCGAGACGCAGCAGAGCCTCGCGCAGGCGGTCGTCGCCAGCGCGCAGGCCGACGCCGCGGCCGCGCCGGGCCAGTCGCTGGCGCTTCCCGACGTCTACGCCGCCGAGCTGGGCGCGTCGATCGCGGCCGCCGAGGCGAACGGCCCGTCGTGGCTCGCCGACCTGCGCCGCGCCGGCGCGGCCGCCGCGCGCGCGCAGGGCTTCCCGACCACCAAGCACGAGGACTGGCACTACACGTCCACCGCCGCGCTGGCGGAGGCCGGGTATCCGACGCTCGCCAGCGCCTCGGGCGCGGTGACGGCGGCGGACCTCGCGCCGTACACGTTCGGGCACGACGAGTGGCCGACGGTGGTGTTCGTGAACGGACGCTTCGACGCGTCGCGCTCGACGCTCGACCGCCTGCCGGAGGGCGTGCGCGTGCTGCCCCTGGCGCAGGCGCTCGGCGAGGAGCCCGAGACGCTGGAGCGCGTGCTCGGCAAGATCGCGACGCCGGACGCGCAGCCGTTCGTGGCGCTGAACCAGGGGCTGTTCGTCGACGGCGCGCTGCTGGTGGTGCAGAAGGAGATGGAGGCCGACGTCCCCGTCCACCTGCTGTACGTCACCGACGCGTCGGGCGCGCGCGGCGCGACGCACCCGCGCACCGTGATCGTCGCCGAGCGGCACTCGAAGGTGACGGTGATCGAGAGCCACGTGGGGCTGGGCGACGCGGCGTACCTCGCGAACCCGGTGACGGAGGTCGAGGTCGCGGACGGCGCGACGGTGCACCACGTCCTGCAGCAGCGGCAGAGCCAGCGCGCGTTCCACCTCGCGCACGTCGAGGCGCGGCAGGGGCGCGACAGCCACTTCGTGCAGTTCTCGTTCGCGATCGGCGGGCTGCTCTCGCGCACCAACGTCTACACGCTGCTGGGCGGCGAGGGGTGCGGCGCGACGCTGAACGGGCTGTACCTGCTGGACGGCGCGCAGCACTGCGACCATCAGACGCGCATCGAGCACGCGCAGCCGAACACGTACAGCCGGGAGCTCTACAAGGGGATCCTGGACGGGCAGTCGCACGGCGTGTTCAACGGCAAGGTGTACGTCCGCCCGGTGGCGCAGAAGACCGACGGCAAGCAGACGAACAACACGCTGCTGCTCTCGGAGCAGGCGCAGATCGACACGAAGCCGCAGCTGGAGATCTTCGCGGACGACGTGAAGTGCACGCACGGCGCGACGGTGGGCCGGCTGGACCAGACGGCGCTCTTCTACATGAAGAGCCGCGGCCTGACCGACGAGACGGCGCGCAAGCTCCTGACGTACGCCTTCGCGGCGGATGCGCTGGAGACGATCGAGCTGGAGGCGGTGCGGGACGGGCTGGAGGCCCTCACCATGGCACGCTACACCACGTGAGCGGCTGCGTGCATCGTGCTGCGTGCTGCGTGTCCGGCCACTCGGGACGCCCCTCACGCAGCACGCAGCACGTCACACGCAGCCGAGGAACGACATGAGTGATCTCACGGAGCTCTACCAGGCCGTCATCCTCGACCACAACCGCAAGCCCCGCAACCACGGGCAGCCGGAGCGGTTCGACGGGACGGCGGACGGGCGCAACACGCTGTGCGGCGACGCGCTGACGGTGTGGGTGGCGCTCGACGGCGACACGCTGGCCGACGTGCGCTTCGTCGGCGAGGGGTGCGCGATCTCCAAGGCGTCGGCGTCGCTCATGACGCAGGCGGTGAAGGGGAAGTCGCGCGCCGAGGCGGAGGCGCTGTTCGAGCGGTTCCACGCGCTCGTCACCGGGCGCGAGGCGCCGCCCGCCGACGGCGTCCGCGGGTCGCTCGGCCCCCTGGCCGCGCTGGCCGGCGTGTCGCGCTTCCCCATCCGCGTGAAGTGCGCGTCGCTGGCGTGGCACACGCTGAAGGCGGCGCTCGATGCGCCGGCGGACGCGGATGCATCGCACGCGCCGGTGACGACCGAATGACCGAGCCGCCCACCGGCTGGTCGCGCGCCGCGGCGCTGGCCGCGGTGTCGGAGGGCGGGCTGCTGGGCGTCGCGATCGGTGCGCGGCGCGTGTGCCTGACGCGGCAGGGCGACGCGGTCACGGCGCTCGACGACCGGTGCCCGCACGCCGAGTTCTCGCTGTCGGCCGGCGAGCTGCTGGCCGACGGCAGCGTGGAGTGCGCCTGGCACGGCGCGCGCTTCGACCGCGCCACCGGCGCGGTGCTTCAGGGGCCGGCCTGCGATCCGGTTCCCGTGTACGACGTCCTCCTCCTCGACGGTGATGTCCACGTCCGCCTCGATCCTTAGCGCCACCATCACGGGCGCCCACGTGGAGCCCGTCGCATCGCGCGACGCCTTCCCGCTCCTCGCCGCCGACCCCGCGCTCCACTACCTGGACTCGGCCGCGACGGCGCAGAAGCCGCGCGTGGTGCTGGACGCGCTGCGCGACTACTACGAGACCGCGAACGCGAACCCGCACCGCGGCGCGTACCGCCTGAGCGTGGCTGCGACCGAGGCGTACCACGCGGCGCGCGCGCGCGTGGCGCGCTTCGTCGGGCTCGCGGACGCCGACTGCCTGCTGTTCGTGCGCGGCACGACCGAGGCGATGAACCTCGTGACCGGCAGCTGGGGCCGCGCGAACGTCGGCGCGGGCGACGAGGTCGTGGTGACGGCGATGGACCACCACGCGACGTTCGTGGCGTGGCAGCAGCTCGCGCGCGCGCAGGGCGCGACGTTCCGCATCGCGGAGCTGACGCCCGACGGGCGCGTGGACCTGGAGCACCTCGCGTCGCTCGTCAACGCGCGCACGAAGGTCGTCGCCTTCCCGCACGTCTCGAACGCGCTCGGCACCGTGAACCCGGTGCGCGAGATCGTGGCCCTCGTCCGCGAGCGGTCGAACGCGGTCCTGGTGTGCGACGGCGCGCAGGGCGTCCCGCACCTGCCGGTGGACTTCGACCGACTGGGCGTGGACTTCTACGCGTTCAGCGGGCACAAGGTCGGCGGGCCGATGGGGATCGGCGCGCTGCTGGGCCGCCGCGCGCTGCTGGAGGCGATGCCGCCCTGGCAGTACGGCGGCGACATGATCGCCGTCGTCGGCGACCAGGAGACGACGTGGAATGCGCTCCCGCACAAGTTCGAGGCGGGGACGCCGAACGTCGGCGACGCGGTGGGGCTGGCCGCGGCCTGCGACTTCCTGGCGGGGCTCGGGATGGACGCGGTGATCGCGCACGAGCGCGCGCTGGTGCGGCTGGCGATGGCGCGCCTCGCCGAGATCGAGGGCCTGACGGTGCATGGCCCGGCAGCCGACCAGCGCAGCGGCGTCGTCAGCTTCTCGATGGCCGACGTGCATCCGCACGACCTGGCGACGATCCTGGACGAGCGCGGCGTGTGCATCCGCGCCGGGCACCACTGCGCGCAGCCGCTGATGCGGCGGCTGGGCGTGCCGGCGACCGCGCGGGCGTCGTTCTGGGTCTACAGCGACGCGGGCGACGTGGACGCGCTCGTGGACGGGCTGCAGGCGGCCCGCCGCCTGTTCGGGGCCTGAGGAGGGCCGATGGCCGGCGTCCCCACCCCCGAGGCGGCCGAGGGCCGGACGGAGGCCCAGCTCGCGGCCATCTACCAGGAGCTGATCCTCGACCACTACCGGCGGCCGCGGAACAAGGGGGCCCTCGAGGCGCCCGACGCGTCCGCCGAGCGGCGCAATCCGCTCTGCGGCGACGAGATCGTGCTCCAGCTGGCGTTCGACGGGGACGTCGTGCGGGAGGCGCGCTTCACCGGGCGCGGCTGCTCGATCTCGCAGGCCTCGGCGTCGATGCTGACGCAGGCGCTGCGGGGGCGCACGCGGGCCGAGGCGGACGCGCTGCTGCGCCGCTTCACCGCCCTGGTGCATGGGGACGCCGAGGCGGCACGGGACGGGGCGCTGGGGGAATTGCGGGCGCTGCAGGGGGTGGCGCGGTTCCCGGCGCGGATCCGCTGCGCGACGCTGGCGTGGAGCGCGCTGGACGAGGCGCTGCGGGACGCGTAGGCTTGCGCGTAGGCTTGCGTGTAGCCACACCCAGGGCGTTGCGTGGACCGGTTGCCGGCCGTCCTCCCGCCGTCGTCCGCCGTCTCCGCCGTCTCCCGCCCGTCCCGTGAGCCTCATCCACGCGATCGAACGCCGCCTTCCCAGCGGCTACCGCATCCAGGACCAGATCGGGTCGGGTGCGACGTCGTGGGTCTACGTGGCGCGGCATGAGGGGAACGCCGCGCCGCCGCTGGTCGTGAAGGCGCTGCACCCGGGGCTCTCCAAGGAGGCGAGCGTCGACCGCTTCGCGCGCGAGATGCAGATCCTGCGCTCGCTCGACCACCCGCGGATCGTCCCGCTGCTGGAAGCGGGCGAGGCCGATGGCTCGCTGTTCTTCACGATGCCCTACGTCACGGGAGCGACGCTGGCCGAGCTGCTGCGCTCGCACGGGCCGCTCTCCGTGCACGATGCGCTGATCGTGGCGCGCGACCTGGTGGAGGCGCTGGGGCACGCGCACGGCCGCGGGGTCGTCCACCGGGACGTGAAGCCGGCCAACGTGCTGGTCGACACCGAGGGGCGGGCGCTGCTGATCGACTTCGGCTTCGCGAGCGCGCCCGGCCTGACGACGCCGAACGCGGCGGCGCAGGACGCGCGGCTCGCGATCGGGACGCCGGAGTACATCAGCCCCGAGCAGGTCACGGGGAAGCGCGCGGAGGACTGGCGGAGCGACTTCTTCTCGCTCGCCTGCGTGCTGCAGGAGATGCTGACCGGACGGCCGCCGTTCACCGGGGGCGCGGCGCGGGCGGTGATGCAGCGCCGGATGACCGAGCCGCCGGAGGACATCCGCGCGCTGCGGGCGGACGTGCCGGACGAGGTGATCGCGATCGTGCGCCGGAACCTCGCCGTGTCGCCGAACGACCGGATGGCGACGGCGGGCTTCTTCCGGATGGCGCTCGAGGCGGCGATCGAGCGGCTGGACACGCCGGCGGCAGCAGAGCCCTGAGTCGGCGCGCCGGACCCGGACGAGCGAACGGCATTCGACAGGATTGGACGGATTAGACGGACAAGATCGGATTGCTCTCCGTGTGGCAGCGCGGTGCCGTGCGCCGTGAGGAGCGTACATCAATCTCGTCCGTTCAATCCGTCTGATCCTGTCTGCTCTTGTCGTTCGAGCCCCGCGCGTCGCCGGCGACCATGCGCGCGAAGTCGAGCTGCGCCCGGTCGCGCAGCGCGTCGCGCATGAAGCGGAACTGGTAGTAGCCGTACTTCAGCGGCTCGCGGCCGAGCGCCTGGTAGTTGGCGCCGAAGTAGGCGACGGCGTCCTCGCCCGCCGGCGTGGGGTCCGGCAGCGTCGCGGCCGCGTGCGCGGCGAGCCGCTCCAGCTCCGCGAGGAGCGCCTCCCCGCCGGGCTGCGTGCGCCAGAACGCGACCGCGAGGCGGTTCGCGACGTTCTCGTTCTCGTAGAGCGTGCGCTCGCGGCGGTTCGCGCGCGCCTGGAACCAGTGCCCCGCCTCGTGCGCGATCAGGAAGCGGTTGAAGAAGGCGCGGAACAGGTGCTCGGCCTCCGCATCCCCACCGCCCGCGAAGGCGCGGAACGCCGCGCGCATCTCGGGCGGCGTGGTCTCCCACCACGGCACGGTGATCTGGTTCGAGCTGCCGGTGAAGAAGATCAGCTGCGGCGTGTCGCGGACCTGCACCGTGGGCGCGTCGGCCAGCGGCCCGCCGCGCGCGCGCGAGACCTCCGCGGCGAACGCCCGCACGACCGACTGCGCATCCGCGCGGAACGCCGCCGTGTCGGTGTGGACCGGCACCACGACCGCCGCGGTGGACGTGGACGCGCGCGGCGCGCCGGCCGCGCAGCCGACGGCGAGCAGCGCACCGGCGAGGGGCAGGACGCGGATCGAGCGCATGAGCGGCACGGGTGCGGGCGACGGCGACCAGGTGGGCGCGCGAACTTCCGCCACCACGGCGCGAGCCGCAAGCCGTCGCTAGACGCGCGGCGGCCCGCAGCGCCCGACCGCCGCGATCGACGCCTCGAGCCGCGGCGCATCGACCGGACGCAGCTTCCCGTCCCGCCGCAACGCGGTCCACACGTCGAGCCCGCGCCGGCGCACGTCGCACGCGGCCCGCGCGTCCCCGAGCGCGGCGTGCGCGGCCGCCAGCTCGTCCAGGCGCAGCGCCAGCCGCCCGCGCATCAGCGCGTTGCGCGGCGCGGCCACCGCCGCGCGCTCGCCCAGCGCGACCGCGCGCTCGTGCGCGGCGAGCGCCGCGCGTGGATCGCCGAGCGCGGTGTGCGCCTGCCCGACGAAGGCGTGGCTGACCGCGAGGTCCTCCAGCTCGCGCGCCGCGGCCGCCGTGTCGCGCTCCGCGCGCGCCTGCAGCGCCATCGCGCGGCGCGCCGTCGCCATCGCGCCGCGCGCGTCGCCCGCCCCCAGCTGCGCCTCGGCCAAGGACTGCAGCGAGAACGCGAGGTCGCGGCGGTTCTCGGCGTTGCCGGTGTCGGCGGCCGTGCGCGCCTCCTCCAGCGCGAGCGCGCGGCGTCCCGTCCCGACCGCCGCGGGCGCGTCGCCGGCGCGCGCGAGGTGCCGCGTGAGCGCGTTGAGCGTCACCGCGAGGTCGCGCTGCGCCATCACGTTGCGCGGATCGGCGGCCGCCAGCGCCTCCAGCAGCGGCACGCTGCGGCGCAGGTCGCGCGCGGCCTCCGCGTGCAGCCCGAAGTCGCCGAGGATCAGCTGCAGCCCCTGGTACGCGCCGAGCAGGTCGTGCTGGTAGACGACGTCGTCGGGCCGCGCCTTCACGCCCACCTCGTGCAGCCGCACCGAGCGCCGCAGCCGCGCGAGCGCGGTGTCGGCCGCGCCGTTGGCGCGCGCGAGCATGCCGCCGTACAGCAGCACGCGCCCCAGGGCGACGCTCCGCTCGACGTCGTGCGGGGTGGCGGCGAGCAGCGCCTCGCGGATGGCGATCGCGCGCGCATAGTGCGCGCTGGCGCCGTGCGGGTCGCCGAGGTTGGCGAAGCCCTCCATCCCCTTCACGTCGCCCAGCCGCTGCTCGACGAGCGCCTGCTCGCGCGTGTGCCCGGTGTCGCGCGGCGCGGCCGCGACCACGCGCACGAGGACCGCGGCCGCGCGCTCGTAGCTCGCGAGCGCGGCGCGCAGCGAGTCCACCGTGTACTGCAGGTCGCCGACCTCGCGCAGGCTCCCGGCCAGCTCGCGCTGCAGCAGCGTGTCGGTGGGCGACGCGGCGGCCAGCCGCTCGCGGATCGCGAGCGCGCGGCGCGTGCTGGCCAGCCCGCCCGCCGTGTTGCCGAGGTTCTGGAAGTACGAGTTGCCCTGGATGCGGCCGATGCGCTCGTACGCCGCGGCCAGCTCGCGCTCCAGCGACGCGTCGCGCGCGTCGTCCGCACCCACCGTGCCCGAGAGCCGATCGAGGTACTCGAGCGCGCGCGTCACGACCAGCTCGCGCGCGGGCGTCGCGCCGGCCAGCGGCTCGATCGCGTCGTGCACCTCGAACACGAGCGAGTTCGCGAGCCGCCGCAGGTCCGCGAACCGCTGCTCCGCGCGCGCCCGCTCGGCCCGCGCGACGCGCGCCTGCCACGCGGCGACGGCGAGCCCGCCGGCGAGCGACGCGACCACGAGCGACGCCGCGGCCACGCCGGCGGCGTTGCGGCGCACGAACTTCGTCGCCCGGTAGCGCCACGTGTCCGGGCGCGCGATCACCGGCCGCCCGTCGAGGAAGCGGCGCACGTCCTCGGCCAGCTGCTGCGCGGAGACGTAGCGGCGCGCCGCGTCCTTGTGCATCGCCTTGGCGACGATCGTGTCGAGGTCGCGCGGCAGCCGCGGCGACGCGACGCTGGGACGCGGCGGCTCCACCTCGCACACGACGCGCGCGACGTCGTGCGGGCTGTGGCTGGGGAAGTCGTACGGGCGCTTCCCGGTCAGCAGCTCGTACAGCAGCACGCCGAGCGAGTAGACGTCGCTGAGGGTGCTGATGGGGGCGCCGCGCGCCTGCTCGGGGCTCGCGTACTCGGGCGTCATCGCGCGCGGCGCGCCCGCGGCCAGCGTCGACGCCTGCTCGTGATCCGCATCGAGCAGCCGCGCCAGCCCGAAGTCGAGCAGCTTGGGCGTGCCGTCGGCGGTGACGAGGATGTTGCCCGGCTTGATGTCGCGGTGGATGACGAGGTGCTGGTGCGCGAAGTGGACCGCGCCGCACACGGTGTGGAAGAGGCGCAGCCGATCGGCCACCGACAGCGCGCGCGCGCGGCACCACGCGTCGATCGGCTGGCCGTCGATGTACTCCATCACGAAGTACGGCAGCCCGTCGTCGGTGCTGCCGCCGTCCAGCAGCCGCGCGACGTGCGGATGGTCGAGCGTCGCGAGGATCTGCCGCTCGTGGCGGAAGCGCCGCACGATCGCGTCGGTGTCCATGCCGCGCTTCACGAGCTTGACGGCGACCTGCTTCCGGTACGCGTCGTCGTCGCGCACCGCGAGATAGACGGTGCCCATGCCGCCGCGTCCGATCTCGCGCAGCAGGCGGTAGCTTCCCGCGCGCCGCCCCGCGTACGCCGACGCCTCGTCGGGCAGCGCGTCGCCGGCCGCGTCGAGCGCGGTGCGCGCGAGGAAGTCGTCCGCGTCGTCGTGCGCCGAGAGCAGCGACGCGACCTCGGCGCGCAGCGCGGCATCGTCGCCGCATGCGTCGTCGAGGAAGGCGTCACGTTCCGCGGGCGCGCGCTCCAGCGCGTCGCCGAACAGCGCCCTGATCCGCGCCCAGCGCGCGGCCGATGCGGTGCCCGCTCCCGTCGCGCTCATGCGCGGCTCACGCGGCGTGCAGCTCGCGGCGCAGCCACGCCCGCGCCACCGTCCAGTCGCGCTTCACCGTGGCGGGCGAGACGCCCAGCACCTCGGCCGTCTCGTCGATGCCCAGGCCGCCGAAGAAGCGCAGCTCCACCACGCGGCTGGCGCGCGCGTCCACCGCGGCCAGCGTCTCGAGCGCGCCGTCGAGCGCGACGAGGTCCACGTCGTCGGCCTCCAGCACGCGCACCGCCTCGTCGAGCGCGACGCGCGGCGCGTCCCCGCCCCGCTTGGCCGCCCGGCGCGCCACGGCGTGGTTCACGAGGATGCGGCGCATCATCTCGGCGGCGACGCCGAGGACCTGCGCGCGGTTCTGCCAGTCCACGCAGCGCTGGCCGACGAGGCGGAGGTAGGCCTCGTGGACGAGCGCGGTCGGCTGGAGGGTGTGCCCGTCCGCCTCGGCGCGCAGATAGGCGCCGGCCATCCGCCGCAGCTCGTCGTAGACGAGGGGGAAGCAGGCATCGAGGTCCGGCGGGGCGGCCGGACGGCCGTCGAGGGGAGGGGCGTCCTGCGACATGGCGTCTGGGCGGGAGCGGCCGCGAGGCGTCGGCGGCCGAGTGCGCACGAACATGAACGAACCGTGAGCCAAACTGCCGCGATTATCGGCGTTGGCAGGGTGAGACGCCAGATCGGCCTCACAGGTCACCCCGCCACCCGCCGCAGGAGCTCCCGATGCCCGCGATCCGCCACGCCGCCTCCGCCCTCGCCCTGACCGGTCTGCTGGCCGCGCCCGCCGCCGCCCAGACGTGGGACGCCCGCGCCGACTTCAGCCCGACGACCAACCCGAACGGCGCCTGGACCTACGGCTACGCGACGGCGGTCGGCACGCCGGGCGCCCCCGCGGCGGTCACGGTCCACACGAGCACGAGCACCACGGCCGACGTCCACTCGTGGTTCACGAGCGGCCTGTGTGGCGACAACACCCCCGCGGTCGCGAAGAACCTGGGGGCGACGGCGTTCACGTACGGCGGGTCGGGGAACATCGGCGCCGGGGAGCTCGTCCTGCACCCGGGGTGCAGCAACCAGTACAGCGTCGTCCGGTTCACGGCGCCGGCCGCCGGCTTCACGCCGGGCGCGTACGACCTGATGGCGAGCTTCCGCGGCGCGGACATCGGGTACCGCACCATCGGCCTGTACCTGAACGGGTCGGCGCTGTTCGAGGACTTCCTGAACGGGGGCGCCACCGCCAGCTGGACGGGCGCGCGCGTGCTGGCCGCGGGGGACGTCGTGGACCTCGTGGTCGGCGCGGCGGGCGACTACCGGTTCGACCAGACGGGGGCGAACCTGACGATCAGCGCCGTCTCGGCGCCCGTGTCGGCGGTGCCGGAGCCGGGCACCTGGGCGCTGCTGGCGACGGGGCTGGTCGCGGTGGGCAGCATCGCGCGCCGCCGGCGGGTGGTCGCGGGCTAACGTCCCGTTTCCCTTTGGAGAGGATACGGATGCTCCGGATGCGACGGATCGTGCGGATCGCTCCGCTCGGGCGCAGAGGACGTCGCGCTTCGGGGGACGATCCGGAGCATCCGCTTCATCCGGAGGATCCGCATCCTCCCCAATAGGCACATCGGTCCGGCGCCGGTCGCCGTGTTGACGAGCTTTTTCAGGCGGCGCCCTGGCGCTGACCCGGAGGGTGCGTCCATCGTCATCTGCCGGACTCCCGGAGCCGGGAGCGCCGCAGGCAGGTCCACGTTGGCACGTCCACCCCTCACGTCCCGGACTGCATGTCGTCCCCCCTTCCCCCGCGCGCCCGCTGGCCGCGCACGCGCCGGCCGCTCGCCGCGCTGGCCCCGGCCGCGCTGGCGCTGACCGCGCTCGTCGCGCTGCCCGGCGCCGCGCGCGCGCAGGCGGGCGCCGCGAGCGCGCGCGTCGCCGCGCCGCGCATCCCGCACACCAAGTTCACGCTCCCCAACGGCCTCACGGTCGTGACGCACGAGGACCACTCGGCCCCCGTGGCGACCGTCAGCGTGCACTACAAGGTGGGCTCCAAGCACGAGAAGCCCGGCCGCACCGGCTTCGCGCACCTCTTCGAGCACATCATGTTCGAGGGGTCGCAGAACGTGCCCGAGGGGTCGTTCGACAAGTACCTGGAGTCCGCCGGCGCCAACAACAACGGCACCACCGACAACGACCGCACGCTCTACTACGAGAGCATGCCGTCGAACGCGCTCGAGACCGCGCTCTGGCTCGAGTCCGACCGCCTCGGCTTCCTGCTGCCGACGCTCGACCAGAAGAAGCTCGACGGCCAGCGCGACATCGTGAAGAACGAGCGCCGCCTGCGCGTCGACAACCAGCCGTTCGGCTCGCGCTTCGAGGTCGTGAGCGCCGCGATCTACCCGGCCGGCCATCCGTACTCGTGGCCCGTCATCGGCTCGATGCGCGACCTGTCCGACGCGACGCTCGACGACGTGAAGGACTTCTTCCGCACGTACTACACGCCGAACAACACCGTCCTCGTGGTGGCCGGCGACATCGATCCCGCGAAGGTGCGCCAGCAGGTCACGCGCTACTTCGGCGACATCCCGCGCGGCCCCGCGCTCACGCGCCCCAAGATCGCGCCCGTGACGCTGGCGGCCGAGAAGCGCCTGGTGCTCGAGGACAGCAAGGCGCGCCTGCCGCAGATCGCCTTCACCTGGCCGTCGGTCGGCATCCGCAGCAACGACGACGCGCCGCTCACCGCGCTGTCGCGCGTGCTGACGCAGGACCGCACGAGCCGCCTCACCAAGCTGCTCGTCTACGACCGCCAGCTGGCGACCAACGTCGGCGCGTTCCAGGGCAGCAACGAGGACGTCGGCGAGTTCACCATCAACGTCACGCCGCGCCCCGGTGCGTCGCTGACCGAGATCGAGCGCCTCGTCGACAGCGTCGTGACGGGCCTCGTCGCCGCGCCGCCGACGGCCGCGGAGGTGGAGCGCTACAAGAACTTCTTCGCCGTCAGCACGATCACCGGCCTGCAGTCGGTGTTCGGCAAGGCGACCACGCTCGGCGAGAGCGAGCTGTATTTCGGCGACCCGGAGCACTTCCGGAAGGACCTCACGGACGCGCTGGCGGTGACGCCGGCCGACGTGCACCGCGTCGCGCGCCAGTACCTGTCGAAGGGGCGCATCGTGCTGAGCATGGTGCCCGCCGGACAGCTGACCCTCGTCTCGAAGCCCGACCTCCCGTACGTGAACGTGACCCCCAAGCCCGCGGTGCAGTGAGCATGGCGCCCCACACGACCCTCCGCGCCGCGCTGCTGCTGACGGCCTTCGCGCTCCCGCTCTCGGCCCAGCAGGCGCCGCGCGTCACCAAGGACGGCCCGGCGCGCCCGGCCGCCCAGCCGCCGCGCACCAGCGGCCTCGATCGCAGCAAGCCGCCCACGCTCCCGCCCACGCCGCAGCTGCGCGTGCCGGTGATCGAGACGCGCACGCTGAGCAACGGCATCACCGTCGCCGTGCTCGAGAACCACGAGATCCCCGTCGTGAACGTCCGCGCGCTGATGGACGCGCCGGCCGTGCTCGACCCGCAGGGCAAGGAGGGCGTCGCCGCGCTCACCTTCGCGATGCTGTCGGAAGGCACCAAGACGCGGACGGCCGAGCAGCTGGCGGACGCGTTCGCGGAGCTGGGGACGACCGTGTCGCCGACCGGCTTCCTGACGATCACGAAGAACGTCGATCCCGCGCTGGAGCTGATGCGCGACCAGCTGTGGGAGCCGTCGTTCCCGCAGGCCGCGCTCGACCGCATCCGCGCCAACCAGGTCGCGAACCTGCGCCGCCTGAAGGACCAGCCGACGTACCTCGCGGGCCGCGTGCTCGCCAACGCGCTGTACGGCACCGGCCATCCGTACGAGCGCTCGACGTCCGAGGCGAGCCTCGGCGCGATCACGCGCGACGACCTGGTGGCGTTCCACTCGACGTACGTGCGGCCGCAGAACGTGAAGTTCGTGGTGGCCGGCGACATCACGCCCGCGCAGGCGATGGAGAAGCTGGAGCGCGTGTTCGGCAAGTGGCCGGCGGGCGGGCAGAAGGCGCGCTACGAGGTGCCGGCGCCCACGCCCCTCGCGCAGACCACGATCTACCTGTTCGACCGTCCGAGCTCGACGCAGAGCGTGATCTACGCGGCGTCCACGGGCCCGCGCCGCGACGTCCCCGAGTACTACGCGCTCGACCTCGCGAACACGGTGCTCGGCGGCTCGTTCCTGAGCCGGCTCAACTCGAACCTGCGCGAGACGCACGGCTACGCCTACGGCGCGGGCTCGGGCTTCACGTATCGCCGCCGTCCGGAGATCGGGCAGTTCACGGCGAGCGCGCAGGTGCAGACCGACAAGACGGATTCGTCGGTGGTCGAGATCATGAACGAGCTGCGCGGCATCGCGGGCGGCCGCCCGGTGACGCAGGCGGAGTTCGACCTCGCGATGAGCAACGCGGTGAAGGGGCTGCCGCTCGCGTTCGAGACGGTGAGCCAGATCGCCGGCGCCGCGACGACGATCCTGCAGGACTCGCTGCCGCTCGACTACTACTCGACGATCTCGCAGAAGTACGAGGCGGTGACGGTGGCCGACGTGAACGCGGCCGCGAAGCGGTACATCGATCCGGGCAAGCTGGCGATCGTGATCGTCGGCGACCGCAAGCAGATCGAGCAGAAGCTGCGCGCGCTGAACGTCGCGCCCGTGGTGGTCGTCGATGAGCAGGCGAAGCCGCTGCCGGCGAGCGGAGGCGGGTCCGGGCGCTGATCCGGCGTCCACGCGCCGGACCCGAACGGCAACGGCAGCAAGGATAAGATCGGACAAGATCGGACAATGACGGATGGCTCCGTGTGGTGCGAGATCCCTCGCCACCCGTGGAGCCATCCGTCGTCATCAGACCTTCTCGGACTTTCATCCTTGCAGCCGTTGCCGTTCGTGGTTCCGCAGTCTCGCGGATCGCCTCCCGGCGGCCCACGTCGTGCCATCCGTCACGTCGGGTGTGACGGGAGGCGAGGGTGGCGGAGACGGAACGGACGGCGAGGCGGACGCGCGCGGTGCGCGGCCCGGTGGTGGACGACGCGACGCGCGCGAAGGTGCTCGTGGTGCACGAGCGATTGTGCGCGGCCTACGGCTGCCCGATCGCCTTCTTCCACGACCTGGACCCGCTGAGCGAGCTGGTCTCGTCGCTGCTGTCGCACCGCACGAAGAACAGCGACTCGGGGCGCGCGTTCCGGCAGCTCCGGGCGCGCTTCCCGGACTGGACGGCGGTGTGCGACGCGCCCACGGCCGAGGTCGAGGCGGCGATCGCGCCGGTGACGTGGCCGGAGCAGAAGGCGCCGCGCCTCCAGGCGGTGCTGCGCGCGATCGCGGAGCGGCGGGGCGCGCTGGACGCGCACGCGCTCGACTTCCTGGCCGATCTCTCCGTGCCCGAAGCCCGCGCCTGGCTGGAGACGATCCCGGGCATCGGCCCGAAGACGAGCGCCGCGGTGCTGCTGTTCAGCCGCCTGCGGATGCCCGCGCTCCCGGTGGACAGCCACCACCACCGCGTGGCGGTGCGGCTGGGGCTGATCCCCGCGAGCATCGACGTGGGCCCCGCGCACGCCTGGCTGGAGGCGCAGCTGCCGTCCGACTGGGATGCCCAGACGGTCTACGACAACCACGAGGCGCTGATGCTCCACGGGCAGCGCTGCTGCTTCCACCGGGACCCGGCGTGCGGGCGGTGTCCGGTGCTCGACCTCTGTCCGACGGGGCAGGCGCGGGTCCAGCGCTGAGCTGCGTGCTGCTGCGTGCTGCGTGGCCGGGTATCGACGCGCCGGACCCGAACGGCAAGGCATAAGATCGGATAAAGTCTGATGACGACAGATGGCTCCGTGTGGCGCGACGTTCCTCGCACCTGCATGGAGCCATCCGTCGTTATCCCATCTTCTCCGACTTCCATCCTTGCTGCCGTTGCCGTTCGGGTCCGGCGCGCCGGGCGCTGGTCGGCGAACTGGGGACTACGGATGCTCCGGATGAGACGGATGCTCCGGATGAGACGGATGCTCCGGATCGCTCCGCGCGGCGGCGACGTCCCCTGTGCAGCGAGGAGCGATCCGCACGATCCGTCTCATCCGGAGCATCCGTTGTCCTCCCGCGACGCTCGGGCAGTGCCGGGCGCGACGTGGGCGGCCGAGGGCAGGGCGCCCGCACGCCGCACGCCGCACGAAGCACGCAGCACGCAGCCCGGCTGCCGGCCCACCCCTTGCCCCCTCTGCCGGCTCCAACTTCCAGGAGCAGAGCAGATGAGCGACCGACCGCAGCCCGAGAAGGGCCCCCGTCCCCCGCGCGGCGACCATGCGCAGGGCGAGCGCATCGACGCCGAGGCGCCGGAGCGCGTGGCGTCCGCGGAGAGCCGCGCGCACGGCACGCACGGCAAGGGTGACGACCGCGAGCAGCTGATCGACGAGCAGGCCGTGGACACGGGCGACGATCCGCAGCTGCGCAACGCGGGCGGCGGCGGCAACCGCGCGCCCGAGCCGAACGCCTTCCGCGAGAACAGCGAGGGGCGCATGGGCGGGCCCGGCTGGGGGAGCGAGGCCGCGGGCGGCTCGTCGGTCGATCGCCGGCCGAACGACCGCAGCGCCTGACGCCGGCATGACCCGCGACGGGCGTGGGCCGGCCCGCGCGACGCACTGCGCGACGCACTGCGCGACGCACTGCGCGATGGCCGGCCCCGCCCGTAGCTTCCCGTCCTCGTGACGACCGCCCTCGACCCCACCACGCCGGCGCTGCCGACCGAGCACCGCGACGCCTCCGCCCCCGGGCGGCTGCGGCGCGGGCTGGTGGCGCTGCTCGCGCGCCTGCACCGGTGGGCCGAGTCGGGGCATGCGGGGAGCGCGGTGTGCACGTGGAACGCGCTGCAGGGCTCCGTGGTCCCCGGGCCGAGCGAGGCGCTCTTCCTCCCCCTGGGCCTCGCGGACCCGAAGCGGGCGCCGCACCTCGCGCTGATGGCGGCGATCGGCGCCACGGCGGGCGGGCTGATCGCCTACGCGATCGGCGTCTACGCGTTCGACTCGATCGGCATGCCGCTGGTGTCGCTGCTCGGCGTGAGCCCGGAGCGGTGGGCGTCGATGGAGGGGCTCTTCCTGCGCCGCGGCGCGCTGCTGGTGCTGCTCAGCACGATGTCGCCGCTGTCGACGAAGCTGGTGTGCATCGGCGGCGGGGCGTTCGGCGTCCCGTTCCTTCCCTTCCTGGGCGCGCTGGCCGTGGGGCGCGCGGCGCGCTTCGCGGTGATCGGGCTGATCGTGCGCTTCGCTGGCGACCGGCTGATCGCGCGGCTCGAGCGGAAGCTGGGGCGGCCGATAGAGCGGGTGCGATAGGGCTGCGGGCTGCGGATCCTGACCGAGCCCTGTTGCCTTTGGGGGGATACGGATGCTCCGGATGTAGCGGATGCTCCGGATCGTTCCCCGTGGCGGCGACGTCCCATGCGCTGCGAGGAGCGATCCGAACGATCCGCTCGGATCCGGAGCATCCGCATCCTCCCCGACAGGCACCATCTCCGCGGCGCGATGACGCGTCCCGAGGTCGTTCACGCTGCGCGCAGCACGCAGCCGCCCTACCTCGCCCCCCGGATCGCGCGCAGGGCCACCAGCGGCACCAGCGCCACCAGCGCCAGCGCCGCGGCCACCGGCAGCGCCTCCGACAGGCCGTAGCCCGTGAAGCGCTCGTAGGCGAGCGTGCTCGCGACGCGCGGATGGTACGCGACCACCACCACCGCGCCGAACTCGCTGATCGCCCGCGCCCACGCCACCACCGCGCCGGCGAGCAGCCCGCGTGACGCCAGCGGCAGCGAGACGCGCCAGAAACGACGCCACGGCCCCGCCCCCAGCGTGCCGGCGACCAGCTCGTGCTCCTCGTCCACCGCCGCGAAGCTCGCGCGCGCCGCGCTCACGAACAGCGGCGCGCTCACGAACAGCATCGCCGCCGTCGTCCCCGCCAGCGAGCCGACGATCCGCAGCCCCAACTCGAGCAGCGCGCCGCCGACCGGGCTCTGGCGGCCGAGCACGAGCAGGAGCGCCAGGCCGGCGACCGGGTGCGGAAGGACGAGCGGCAGGTCGAGCGCCGCCTCCACCAGCGCGCGCCCCGGGAACGGGCGACGGGCCAGCAGCCAGGCCAGCGGCGTCCCCAGCACCGCCGCCAGCAGCGCGGCCAGGCACGCCGCCAGCGCCGTGCGCCCCAGCGCGTCGCGCAGCTCGCCGTCGCGCGCGAGCGCCACCAGCGCGGCACCGAGGTTCGGGACCACCAGCACGGCCACGGGCGCCAGCAGGAAGAGCAGCAGCGGCAGCGCGAGGAGCGCGGCGGGAGAGCGGCGGGCGGTCATGGCGGGGATCGTCGCCGATGGGACGCGCGCCGGCAAGCGGATCGAGGGATGCGGCAGTTGCCGGGAGGTTAGCACCGCGTCATGATCGGCACCCTACCTCTCTCGTGGACGTCCCTCCGATCGTGCCCAGCCTCGCCCCGCCCGACCCGCGGCCCGCCGCCGTCGCGGCCGATCCGCCCGGTGCCGCGCCCAGCGGCGCGGCGGCACGGCGCGTCCCCTGGCAGCGTGCGCTCGCGTCGCTCGTGCTCGTGGCGTGCGCCGCGTGGAGCGCGCGGCTGCTCTGGTGGGCCCGCGACTACGTCCCCATGTGGGACGCGCGGATCTACGCCGAATGCGCCGTGTCGGCGGCCGAGCGGCCGTTCGCGCTGGAGGCGCTGCGCTGCGGCGGGCATCCGTCGCACGCCTACATCGGCGTCCTCTCGCTCCTGCAGCGGCTGGACGTCGGGAATCCCCAGCTGCTCCTGCTCGCGAACGCGGCGCTGCTCGCGCTCGGCGCGGTCGCGTTCGCGCGGCTGCTCCGGTCGGCCTTCCCCGATGAAGAGGTGGCGCTCGAGCGCGCGCTGCTCGTGGGCGCGCTGCTGCTCGATCCCGCGGTCCTCTCCAGCGTCCTCCACGTCAACGTCGACGTGGGCGTGCTGGCGTTCCTGGTGGGCGCGGCCGCGGCGCTCGCGGAGCGTCGCCTGTGGATCGCCGCGCTCTTCGGACTGCTGGCGAGCTTCAGCAAGGAGACTGGCGCGCTGCTCTACGCGGCGCTGGCGGCGATCCACGTCGCGGTGCTCGCGCTGCCGCAGCCCGTCCCCCGCCCCGTGCGACTCGGCGCCTATGCGGGGGTGCTCGGCGCGCTGCTGTCGGTGCTGCTCGTGCCGTGGGGCCCGTGGAGCGCGCCGCTCGCCGTTGGAGTGGCGCTCGCGGCGGCGCGGCTGGCGTCCGGCACGCCGTGGCGCATCGACGGCCGGCGGTGGCTCGCGGTGGCGGCGACGCACGCGCCGCTCGCGCTGCCGCCCGTGCTCTACGCCGCGCACCTGCTGTGGCGCGGGCACGCGAACGCCGCCGGGGGCGCGCTGTGGGCCGGCACGTCCGGCGGGGACGTCGCGCAGATGCTGCTCCATCCGCAGCTCGGGCCCGAGGCGCGCACGTTCCTGGCGCTGATCCTCGTCCTCAACTTCCACTGGATCCCGAGCGTGGCCCTGGCGGCGGACCTGGCCGTCGGGCTCCGCCGCTTCGTCGCCCGACTCGCCCCTCGCACGGTGCCGCACGCGCGCGCCGACGCGGTGATGGTGGTGACGCTGTTCGCGGTCGCCGCGGTGTACCTGGTGACGCGCTTCCCATCGCTGGTGATGGCGCGGTACGTGGTGCCCGTCTTCCCGTACGTGTTCGCGGCCGCGCTGGCGAGCCTGCTGCGGCTGCGCGTGCCCGCCGTCGCGCGTCGCGTCGCGCTCGCGGCGTTCGTCGCGCTGCTCGCCTGGTCGGCCCGCGCCACGCCCGACCCGGTGTCGCGCGCGCTGTGGGGCACGTACCGCGTCGGCCGGCACGAGCTGCTGTACGTGAACTCGTTCGCGGGCACGTGCTGCGGCCGTGGCCTCAACCAGGCCATCTACAACCTCGAGTTCCTGCGCTTCGCGCAGCTGACGCAGGCCGCGCTCTCGCACGTCCGCCCCGTCGCCACCGGGCGCACGCTCGTGCTTCCGGGGCCGGCGGACTGGCTCTCGATCAACGCGCTCGACCGCGACGAGCGGCGCCGCCTGCGCGGCCGCGACCTCACGGTGCCGACGCTGATGCGCGCACAGGATCTCGCCGACGGCCGTGCGCTGCCCGACACGGCGTGGTTCCTGGACGTCGCGTACTTCCCGGGCGACGCGGAGCTCGCGCGCGTCGCGCGCCTGTACCACGTCGGCGCGCCGGACTCGCTCTGGATCGACGGCTACGGCATCGGCGTCCGGCGCCTCGTGCGCCGTGCGGACGCCGGGAGCGCGCCGCGGTGAGGCCGCCATGAGCGCGACGCCGGCCGCGTGGCTCGACCGGGGCGTGCTGAGCGTGCTCGTCGCGCGCCTGCTCCCGCTCATGGCCGCGCCCGTGGCGCTGGTGCTGGTGGCGACCACGCGCTCGCCGGCCGAGCAGGGGTTCTACTTCATCCTGCTCAACCTGCAGGCGCTGGCGCAGCTCGCGGAGCTGGGCACGGGCGCGTTGCTCGTGCAGTTCGCGGCGCGCGAGTCGGACGCGGTGCACTGGGCGCACGGCGACCTCGCGGGCGACGCCGACGCGGTCGCGCGCGTGCGCGCCGTCACGCGCGCCGCCGTCGCCTGGTACGCGCGCGCCGCGCTCGGCCTCGCGCTCCTGGCGCCGCTCGTCGTCCTCGCGCTGCGCGAGGAGGGCGCGCGCACGGGCGTCGCGTACGGCGGCGCCACGATCGCCGCGCTGCTGCTGACGGCGTGCTACCTGCCGCTCGTGCCGCTGATCGCCGCGGCGGAGGGGATCGGCCGGCTGGTGGCGGTGCAGCGCATGCGGCTCGCGCAGGCCGCGCTCGGCCTCGTCGCGCTGTGGAGCGGCATTCTCACCGTGGGTGCGCCGTGGGCGGTGGCGCTGCTCGCCGCGGCGTGGCTGCTGGTGGCGGCGCTCTGGCTCGCGCGGCACGCCGCATCGTTCGCGCGCGCGCTGTGGCGGCCGGGTGCGCACGGCGCGGACGACGTGCGGCGGCTGCGCGCGGCGCAGTGGCGCACCGCGCTCCACTGGCTCGCGCTCTGGGCCGCGCCGCAGTCGCTCGGCCCGCTCCTGCTGCGCGGCCAGGGGGCCGCGGCGGCCGGACGCGCGGGCCTCGCGCTCGCGCTCGCGACGGCCGCCGCGACGCTCGGCGTCTCGTGGCTGCACGCGCGCTATCCGCGGCTCGCGGCGCTGACGGCGGCGGGCCGCCACGCGGAGACGGCGTCGCTCGCGCGGCGCGCGCTCGGCCAGGCGCTGGCGGTGGGCGCGGCGGTCGCGGTCGCGATCACCACGCTGGTCGCGGTCGCGGGCGTCTACCTTCCCGCGCTCGCCGCGCGCTCGCTGTCGCCGTGGGGCGTCGCGGCGCTGGGCGCGTCGGCGCTGGGGTGGGTGGTGGTGCACGGCGTGAGCGCGTGGCTGCGCGCGGAGCGCGCGGAGCCGCTGTGGGCGCACACCGTGTGCGGCGCGCTGGCGGTGATCGCCGCGAGCTGGTGGGGTGCGCACGCCGCGACGCCGGAGCGCGCGGCGCTTGCCTACGCGGCGGCCGTGCTGCTGGTCGCGGCGGTCATCGGGTGGACGGGCGCGCGGCGCGCCATGCGCACCACGCCTAGGTTGGGCCGCGTGGACGCCGCCGTCGACACCATCGCCACCATCGACACCATCGACGCGACGCCGGATTCGATGCTCGACCTCTCTTCCCGTCCCACATGACCACGCGCCTGATCACCGTCGTCACGCCCTGCTACAACGAGGAGGGCAACGTGCGCGAGCTGTACCTCGCGGTGCGAGGTGTCTTCGAGGGGCTGCCGCAGTACCGGTACGAGCACCTGTTCATCGACAACGCGTCGCAGGACGCGACGGCGGAGATCCTGCGCGCGCTCGCGGCGGCGGACCCGAAGGTGAAGGTGATCGTCAACTCGCGCAACTTCGGCCCGGTGCGCTCCCCGGTACACGGGATCCTCCAGGCCGAGGGTGATGCGGTCATCGGCATCGCGTGCGACTTCCAGGAGCCACCAGCGCTCATCCCGGACTTCCTGCGGGCATGGGAGGCTGGGTCGCCCATCGTACTGGGCGTGAAGCTCGAGGCCGACGAAGGACGCATCATGTACATGATTCGCGACGCGTATTACCGCTTGCTCGCGCGCATCGCAGACGTCGAGATCGTCCACCAAGCGACCGGATTCGGCCTCTACGACCAGGCGATCATCCGCGACATGCGGCGCATCGACGATCCCTACCCCTTCCTGCGGGGACTGATCGCCGAAATCGGCTATCGCCCCGTGACGGTTCCGTTCCGCCAGCCCGTGCGTCGCAGCGGCCAGAGCAAGATCAGCACGTACCAGCTCTTCGACGTCGCCTTCCAGGGCTTCGTCAACTATTCGAAGGTTCCCCTCCGGCTGGCCAGCCTTCTAGGCTTCGCCGTCGCGGGCGTTTCGCTCATCACGGCGTTCGGCTACCTCGTCGCGAAGCTGATGTTCTGGAGCAGCTTTTCGCTCGGCCTCGCGCCGGTCGTGATCGGCGTCTTCTTCGTGTCCGCGATTCAGCTCATCTTCATCGGCGTCGTGGGCGAATACGTCGGCGCCATCTACACACAGGTGAAGCACCGCCCGCTCGTGTTCGAGAAGGAGCGCATCAACTTCGCACCACAACCAGCGACGACCGCGTCGAGCCCGACGGACAGGCCATAGCAGACCTGTGGCGCGCCCGTCGCCGCGCGCTGATCGACGCGACGCCTCCGGAGGTGCCCGGAGGCGCGTGGCCTCCGTCCGGTGGCTAGCGAGCCACGGCGAGACGCGCAATCACCCCCTCGTGCGCGCCGCGGTGCAGGAAGAAGAAGTTGGTCTCCACCGTCGCCTCGTCCATGGTCGTGAACGGCACCAAGGACGCATTCTCCACTCGGAAGCAGCGATACTCGAGCTCCGCGAGATATGAGATGATCTCATTCGGGTGGTAGCCGAACGGCTTGCTGAGCTTCCGAAGCATCTCCGCGAACACCATCGGACGGTCGCGCTCGAGCATGCGTCGCGCACCACGGAGCGCAGCGAACTCGCCACCCTCGATGTCGAGCTTGAGGAAATCGGCGCGCACGTCGTGCACCCGCGCGAGGTCGTCCAGCGTGGTCGCACCGACGGACACGGGCTCGGCGCCCTGCAGGATCTCCGCAGGCGCCGCGGATGCCGCTCCCGCAATCCCCTCGCTGACGAAGAGGACAACCTCGCCGACCCGATCGGAGATCGCGCGCGCGACCACTTGAACGTTGGCCAGGCCGTTGAGCGCGACCGCGCGAACGAGCCAGGCGCGCGACGCCGCCACCGGCTCGATGGCGATGACGCGCGCGGCAGGATCTCCGAGCGCGACGTGGACGGAGTACCACCCGATGTTCGCGCCGACGTCGACGAAAGTGCCTCCCGGCGGGAACAGCCGCCGCACCATCTCGAAGTCCTTCCGCTCGTAGCCTCCGAAGTTCAGCGCCACGATCGGCGGGATGCCGCGATCCCGGGGATCGCACGGGAATCTGGCACCGCCGTATCGGCTGCGGAGAACGACCTGCCCATCGGTGATCTCGATCCCCTCCACGTCGGTCCCGCGCACGAGCTCTCCGTACTCGCGCAGCACGTCGTGAAGCTGTGCCATCCGCTTCGCGAACTCGTGCTTCTCGATCTCACCGCGCTCGAAGGCCGCGCGCGCGTCGAGCCGTTCCGTGCTCATAGCAGCGTGTCGAGTGTTCGCCGAAAGCCATCCGTGATGCCAACCGTTGGAAACCACCCCAGCGCGTTCATCTTCGCGATGCTCACCGGGCGCGGCGGGTCGCGATTCGGAAGGTACCCTACGCCGGGCGCCTCGCCCCCCTGCTGCACATGCACGCGCCGCTCGGGGGCGAGCTGCGCGATGATGGTGGCGAGATCACGCACGCTGCACGTCGCGTGCGGGTTCTGCACGAGGTAGGCCTCTCCGTGACTACCGGTCAGCAGCACGCGCAGCATCCCCTCCGTGGCGTCGGCTAGGTAGCAGTATGGGCGTACCGCAGAACCGTCGCTGTTGAGCACGATGTTGCGCCCGTCCACGACCGCGTACAGGAACTCGGCGAATGCGCGCTCGTCGGACCGGCTGACCCCAGGGCCGTACGTATGTCCCAGTCGGGCGATGACCGTTGGCACGCCGTACTGGGCGTGCCAGCTCCGGCACATGGTTTCCCCCATACGCTTGGACTCGGCGTAGCCCGACCGCAGGTCGAGCGGATCGACGACTCCGTACACATCCTCGGCAATGACCGCGTGCGCGGGGAGAACGCCGTGGACCGCGCCCGAGCTGACGAACAGAAAGCCTCTCGCGCCGTCGCGCCGGGCCCGCTCCAAGAGGAGATGGGTGCCGAGCACGTTCGGCAGATACGTGCCTACCGGATCGCCACCAAATGCGCTCGGCATCGCACGGCCGGCCGCGTGCACGATGAAGTCGAACCGCGTATCGTGTTGGATGGGCCTCGCCACGTCCTGCTTGAGCAGCAACAGGTCTCGACGTGTCGCGTATCCCGCATACCGCCCCTGAGCGCGTCCGAGGTCGCGCACCACGGCGCACACGACCGCCGGCCCCACGCCGAGCTGTTCGCGGAGGGAGAGCAGAAACTCCACGACGTACGAGGCGACCAGCCCACCAGCCCCGGTCACCAAGACCGAGCTGCGATCTAGCGCATGCCAAGGCAGTGGGGCGGAGGCGATGCGCGCGAAGTCCGCCTGCAGGACCGGATGCAACGACATGGTCATGACCGTGCGCGGTGCCAGGCCAGCGTCCGCTCGACGGCGTGCTGTAAGGGCACGCCTTCCGAGACGCCGAGCTCCGCGATTGCGCGCTGAACGGATGGCACGTACCGGTCGACGGGCGCGCCGGGCACCGGGGTGCCTCGAACCTCGACACGGACATCCCTGCC
The DNA here is from genome assembly GCF_030159095.1 of Roseisolibacter agri. Classification (NCBI taxonomy): domain Bacteria; kingdom Pseudomonadati; phylum Gemmatimonadota; class Gemmatimonadia; order Gemmatimonadales; family Gemmatimonadaceae; genus Roseisolibacter; species Roseisolibacter agri. Next base: position 93,216 of record NZ_BRXS01000005.1, on the reverse strand, counting down.
AGCGACGGACGCGACCACCCTGGCTACGTCCGCGAGCGAGGCGTCATGCGAAGAGCCGACGTTGTAGACCCGCCCGTCCCCGCCGGCCACGAACGCTGCCAGCAACCAGATGCTGAGATCCGCGGCGTACATGTACGATCGCACCGCGGTCCCATCGCCGGTGACCACGACCGGCCCCCCCGCCAGCGCATCGCGAAGGAAGTTCCCAATCGCAAAGTGTCGGTCGAGTGGCAGTCGCGGACCGACGAACGCGAAGCAACGAGCGACGACGCTCTCGATGCCATACTGCCGCGAGTAGGCCGCGCACATGGTCTCACCGATGCGCTTTCCCTCCGCGTAGACGGACTCCGCCCGGAAGGGATCCGGCCCTCCGCGATAATCCTCGGACACGCACGCGACGGCGGGTGGCAGCGGCCCATACACGGCGCCGGAGCTCACGAACAGCACTCGCCGGGCCCCGGAGGCTCGCGCGAATTCAAGCGTGCGACGCGTTCCCTCCACGGCGCTCTCCAGGGTGGGTATCGGCCGGGCGCTGATGGTGGACGCGTCTACGTGGATGGCGGCATGGATCACACCATCGAATGCATGGGAGGCGCGCGATGCATCCAGCGTCACGAGGTCGCCTGGAAGGATGCGCACGCCCGGTAGCATGGCGAGTCCGGCGACCCGCTCGGAGCTCAACTCATGCTCCGGGACGAGCAGCGTCAGATGACACGCCAGGTTCTGATGCTCGTTCGCGTGCGCGATCGCCTCCACCAGCCACGACCCGATGAAGCCCGTGCCGCCAGTGACGAACAGCCGCCCCCCTCGCAGGCGCGCCAAGTGCGGGAAGGCGCCCTCGAGGACGTAGTCCCTGTCCTCCCGGGACAACCGCTTCATGCGGCCAGCACGGACGACCGATGTTCAGGCCAGAGTGAGGCGGACGTGGCGTCAGCCGGCGACGGGTCAAACTTCATATAGCAGGATGATGTCATTCGGGAGCCGAAGCTCATCGCGAATCTGATCGCGGATCTCGCGCTCGAACACGCGGGATGAGATGAGGATCGCCTCACCTCGCCCGCGCAGCCACTCAGGCCCAACGACGGGGATGCCATTCAAGGTATGCCCGTGGTATTTGAGATTAGAATCCACAAACGCGATGATGCGAGCGTCGCGCAGTCGACTACTCGAGAGGAGCCGGCTGGTGTGGGTACCGACGCCCCACACGGCGATCGGGCGCGCCGAGTCGACGACGTCGTCGATCCGCTGTTGCAGTCGACCGTCCTGCGCGGCCGACCACGCCACATACTCACGGAGCGCCGGTAGCGTTTCGGAGTCCCGCGTGATCTCCGGCGCATCACCGTCGAGCGCGGGCAGCATGCGAAACATTGCGCTGAGGTTGGGCATGATGGTCCCCGAGCTCTGCGGTCGCGAGTTGCGCAGCACGGTCACCTCCTCGAAGCCGCGGAGCGACATCAGGTTGCTCAGCGAGCGTGGCGAGAAGAACTGAATGTGCTCCACGCTGAATTCCTGGAACGGCGCGTTCGGCCACTCGCTGAAGCCGAGCACGTCCGGCACTTCGACCCAGACGATCCCCGCTGGTGCGAGCAGGCGGCGCACCGCGGCAAGCGCAACGTCGAGGTCTTCGAGGTGCTCCAGAACCCCGATGAGGAGGACGACGTCGTATTGCTGCATCGAAGACGGCAGGCGATTCAGCGTGCCGGTGCGGACGTCGATTCCGTAGAGGCGGCGGGCGACGTCGCAGCAGCGCGGCGAGGGGTCGAGCCCGGTCACGCTGTCGACACCCTCCGCCCTGAGCAACGAGAGCAGCCGGCCGCTCGCGCACCCAACGTCCAGCACGCGCGCGTTCGTCCCCGGCAGGTGCGGGAGCAGATCCGCGACGACCTGCTGCAGTCGCAGGCGGTCATGCTCCGACTCCATGCCGTCACGCTGGTCGTACTCGTACTTCGACAGGTCGCGGTAGTATTCGTCGAAGTGGGCCTGTGTGGGGATGCGATCGGCGAATCCCGCACCGCATGCGCCGCAGACCACGACATCGTAGCCGGCCAGGAACCCCACCTCGCTCACGGTCGTGAAGCGCTGGGTGTAGACGTGCGTCCGGGGCCACGCATGGCACACCGGGCAGGCGCGCGGTGCGAGCTGGCTCACCAATCGGCCCCCCACGCGAAGTCCCCGCACTGCAACAGGCGCGTGATCGGGACGCCCACGCCTGTCCGAGCCTGCCCGCGGTCACCCAGCATCACTCGGCGACCGGCGCCACGATCATGTTCGCCAGGAACTCCTCGCGATCGAGGAATGGCCACAAGTCCTCCAGCGGCTTCGATACCATGCTGCCGTCCGGACGCTGCGCCGAGGCCACGCGGGGCCCGCGGGGCTCGTCGTCGGGGACGCGGACCTCACACACGACTGGGCCGGGCCGGTCCAGCACCTCGCGGATGCGCGCGCGCAGGCCGTCCGGCGAGTTGATGCGGGCGGTCGGCAGACCATAGGCGGCTGCCACGGCGGTGACGTCCGGCAGTCGTACTCCGCTGGTCGCATCCGCAGCCACGAGCCGTCCGAAATAGTTCGCCTGCGAGGTGCGGATCGACGCGTAGCCGCCGTTGTTGACGACGAAGAACTTGATGGGCAGTCCGTGGGTCGCGACGGTCGCCAGCTCCTGGATGTTCATCTGAAAGCCGCCGTCTCCATCTACCGAGATCGTCCGGCGACCGCTCGCGATGCACGCCCCGATGCTCGCCGGGAGCCCGAATCCCATGGCACCGGTCCCCCGATTGTGAAACAGCCGCTGCCCCGCCTTCACGCGCGCCACCAACAGGAAGATCTCGCAGGCGAAACCGGAGCTGCCGGGCGTGATCACGTCATCCGACGCCAGCTCGTCCGAGAGCACGTCGGAGAAGTGGTACATGCTCACCCCGTCCGCGCACGACCGGTGCTCCGGTTGGACCAACGGATAGCGCGCCTTCCACGAGCGACACCGCTCCCGCCACGCGGCGTAGTCGCCCGCAGGGTCGGCACCCGAGGCCGAGAGCGCTGCACGCAGGAAGTCGCCCGCGTCGGCGACCACCGGCATCTCGATACCATCGCGAAGCTTGGCGATCTCCGCCGGATCGACGTCGACCATCACCTTCCGGGCCCCGCGAGCCAGCCGCTCGGGCGCGTACGCCATGAGCGCGAGGTCCATGCGCGCCCCGATGATCAGCAGGAGATCGCTGTTCTGAAGCGCGAAGTTCGCGTAGCGCGGCGCGATCCCGCCGGGCCGCCCGGCAAAGAGCTGGTGGTCGTCCGCGATCAGATCGTGTCCGAGCCAGGTCGTGAGCACCGGGATGCCGTGCCGTTCCGCAAACGCCCTCAACTCCTCCACCGCGCCGGCGCTCCGCACACCATTCCCGGCGAGGATGACCGGGCGCTCGGCGCCTGCCAGCATGGCGAGCACGCGCGCCGCCGCTTTGGCAACGTCCGTGCACTCCCCTTCTCGCTCGGTCGGCGGCGTGAAGCCATCCAGCATCGCCGGGTCGACCTGCGCCGCCTGCACGTCGAGTGGGATGTCGATCCACACGGGTCCGCGGCGCCCATTGCGCGCGAGCCAGACCGCGCGCTCCAGATGGTACCGAATCGTCACCGGGTCAGTGACGGTCACCGCGTACTTGGTGATCGGCGCGACGAGCGAGACGATATCGATCTCCTGCACCCCGAGCATGCGCAGCGCGGTGCCCCCCTTCAGGTCGGCCCGCTTGACCTGCCCCGAGAGGAACAGCACCGGCGTCGAGTCCAGCCACGCTCCGGCGACGCCGGTGATCGCGTTGGTCCCGCCGGGACCCGTCGTCACCATCGCGCAGGCGAGGTCGTTGGTCACACGCGCGTACGCCTCGGCGGCGATCGCCGAAGCTTGCTCGTGCAGGTTGCACACGTACGCCAGGCGTTCACACTTCCCCAGCGAGTCATTCAGATGCATCGCGCCGCCGCCCGGGAGCATGAAGACATGCTTCACGCCCTGGTCGGCGACGAATTCCACTACATAGTCCGAGAGCTTCATCGAGGGGCGGTAACGGTCGGGGAGGCCGGACCGGCGTTCCGGTAGTCGGGAACCCACGCGTCGGTCGCGTAGTCGATCAGGCGGTTGTCGGCATCCAGAATGGGCACGACGCGCGTGCGCCCGTGCAGGCTCGCGCGGATCTGCTCCGGTGCCATGTCGACCGTGGCGTACACGTAGTGACGGGTCATGATGTCGGCGACCGGACCGGTGAGCGTGCGCCGCCGGACGAGCCCATGCCGGATGTCTCCGTCGGTCACGACTCCCAGCAGCACGCCCTTCGCGTCCACGACGAAGCCAATGCCCAGCGCGTTGGCATCGATCACGCGCAGTGCGCCCAGGATGCTGGCTCCTTCCGGGATGCGCACCAGATCGGTCGCCGGCCGGCGGCCGCGGTCCGTGGCGCGTGCGAGTGCTCGCGAGGCCCAGAGCAGGTCGGCGAGCGACTCCAACGCCACCTGGAAGCCCTTGCCACGCTGGTGATGTCCCATCCAGATCTCCGGCACGACGCTCGGCGCACGTGAGAGTACGGGCGGCAGCACCTCCGCGAAGTTCACGTCGCCCTCACCGATCTGCAGGCCCTCGCCACCGGTGCCGGCCGCGTCGGAGACGTGCAGGTGGCGCGTGTAGGGCGCCACGCGCTGCGCGAACTCGGTCAGGCTGGCGCCGCTGCGGTTGCACTCCATGCCGGCGTGCGACGTGTCGAAGCAGAAGCCGAGTCCCGACTCGCGGCAGAGATACTCGGCGCTGTCCGCGTTGGTCAGCACGTGCCCGAACCACTTTCCGCCGAAGAACCACGGGAACGGCGCCAGGTTCTCGAGGAGCAGATCGACACCGTCGTGATCGAGTCGCCTCAGCGAGTGCAGCAGGCGTTCGGTCGCCCCCTGGGTGTCGTACCCTTCGGCGACGGGCGACATGCCCCCGACGTGCATGACGATCTTCGGCCCGCGCTCGAAGGTGGGGGCGAAGAGCCGGGCGAGCCTGCGCGTGAAGTCGATCGTCTTCTGGATGCGATGGATGGACGCCTCGCGCTGGTCGGCGTCGACGGCGCACAGGTCGATGAGCCGATCGTGCATGTACTCGGGCGCGTGTACGACCAGCCCGTACGGACGTTGCACCTGTGGCAGCTCGTCCGGCCCGGCATCGAGGTCGCGATCGCTGACGTGGAACTCGACGAACGAGAGCCCTGCGTTCGCGAACCGGGCCATGAGCCCGTCGAGATCGTTGAAGCGGGCGACTATCCCCCACGGCACGCCGAGATCGATCGGCCCGCACACCGAGGCGGGGAGCCCCGCGTCGAGCAGGTCGTCGTCGAGGAACATGTCGTCGCGTGCCACCGCGCGCGTGAGGCGGCGGCCCACGAGCTGGTCCAGGTGCTGCGGCGACAGTCCCATGCCAGGGCTCTTGCTGGTCACCATGGCGCGCGTGACCTCGACCCCCGCGGGAATGTCGCGCGTCGCGACGAGGCTCTTGCCGAGCACCCGTCGGTTGAGCAGCTCACCGCGCGTGATCCACCGATGCGCCACTCCGAGCGAGGCCTCCGTGTCACGGATCGCAGCCACCTGCGCAGCGAATGTCGAAGGCTCCAGGCTGGCATGGTGATCGGAGCCGCGCATCGCACGGTCGAGCGTGATGTGACGCTCGATGAGGTGCGCACCGAGCGAGACCGCCGCGACGGACGCGGAGATGCCCGTGTCATGGCCCGAGTAGCCCACCGGACGTCCGCCGGACCACTCGTGCAGGACCGACATGAAGCGCAGGTTGAGCTCCTCGGGTGCAGCCGGGTACGTGCTGACCGCGTGGAACAGGGCGTAGTCAGCGCGGCGGTCCTCCAGGAACGTGATCGTGCGCCGGATCTCGTCCTCGGTCGACATGCCGGTCGAGACGAGGAGCGGCTTCCCGAGAGCTGCCAGGTGGTCCAGCAGTGGGAAGTTCGTCATGTCGGGCGAGCCGACCTTGAACGCCGGCACCCCGAGGGCATCGAGAAAATCGGCGCTGCTCGTGTCCCACGGAGTGCAGAGGAAGGTGATCCCGCGCTCCGCGCAGTACGCGTGCAGAGCACGAAAGGCCTCATCCGACAGCTCGAACTCGATCAGCAGCGGCACGACGTACTGGATTCCCTGCTCACCGAGCCGCGGCTCGTCGACGATGCGCTCCTGGTAGACCTCACGCAGACGACGCTTCTGGAACTTGACGGCGTCAGCTCCCGCCGCGATTGCCGCGTCGACCAACCGCTTCGCGATCCCGAGATCCCCGTTGTGGTTGACTCCCACTTCGGCAATGACGTAGCACGGCTCGCCCGGACCGACCCGGCGATCCCCGATGCGGACGTGTCTGCTCTCCGCGCTCACCCGAGGCTGGGATTGAAGTTGTGTTGATGCCACGCGAGCGTCCGCTCGACCGCGGCGTCGAGCGGCGTCCACGCCCGCAGCGCCAGCTCCGATTCGGCGCGCGCGACGTCCGGCACGTAGCGCGATGCCACGGCGCCCGGCTCCGGATCGCGCGCCCGCTGCACAGGCAGGCCGCCGGCGACGCGCGCCACGACCTGCGCCACGTCCCACAGCGGCATCCCGCACGCCGAGCCCACGTTGTACGCGCGCTGCGCCGCGCCGTGCGTGAGCAGCGTCCACAGCCACGCCGCCAGGTCCGCGGCGTACAGGTACGAGCGGTACGGCGAGCCGTCGCCGCTCAACCGGATCGGACCGCGCGCGAGCGCGTCGCGCAGGAAGTTGCCGATCGCGAAGTGCGCGTCCAGCGGCAGGTGCGGCCCGACGAAGGCGAAGCAGCGCGCCGTCACGACCTCGGGCCCGTCCGGCGCCCGCCCGGCGACCGCGCCGAGCAGCTCCGAGATCCGCTTTCCTTCGGCGTACGCCTGCGCGGGATCGAGCGTGTCGGGTCCCCCGACGTACGTCTCCGGCAGGTGCGTGATCGTCGCCGGCTGCGGTCCGTACACGGCGCCGGAGCTGACGAGCAGCACGCGCCGCGCGCCGCGCTCGTGTGCCAGCTCGAGCACGCGGTGCGTCCCGCCGACGATCGTCGTCAGCAGCTCGATCGGGTCGGACGCGTTGAGCGCCGCGCTCGTCGAGGTCGCGCCGTGCACGACGTGCGTGAAGTCGCCGTCCGGGAAGTCGAAGCGCCGCACGTCGCCCGCCGCCAGCCGGATCGCCGCGTCGTCCGCCAGGTGCGGCGCGCGCGCGCGGAACGCCGCGGGATCGCGCGTCAGCACCACCAGCTCCGCGCCCAGCCCGCGCGCCGCGTTGGCGTGCGCGAAGCTCTCCAGCAGCCACGTGCCGAAGAAGCCCGTGCCGCCCGTGACGAACACGCGCGCGCCGCGCAGCGCCTCGAACGCGGGCGCCGCATGCGCCAGCACGAGCGACAGGTCGGCCGCCGGCAGCCGCGCGTGCCGCACGCTCAGCGCGCCTCGCCGCGGCAGAACGCGCGGATGCTCGCCGCCACCCACGCCAGCATCGGCTCCGTGAGCCCCGGCCACACGCCCACCCAGAACGCGCTCCGCATCACGCGGTCGCTGTTCGCCAGGTCGCCCACCACGCGATAGGTCAGCCCGCGGTACGCCGGCTGCCGCACCAGGTTCCCGCCGAACAGCAGCCGCGTCGCGATCCGCCGCGCCTCCAGGAACTGCACCAGCGCATCCCGGCTGAAGGGGGCGCCGTCACGGACCAGAACGGGGAACCCGAACCAGCTCGGCTCCGACCCGGGCTGCGGCTCGGGCAGGAGCAGCACGTCCTCGAGGTCCGCGAGCGCCGCGCGCAGCCAGGCGAAGTTCGCGCGCCGCGCCGCCACGAAGCCCGGCAGCCGCTCCAGCTGCGCCACGCCCACCGCCGCCTGCATGTCGGTCGCCTTCAGGTTGTAGCCGACGTGCGAGTACGTGTACTTGTGGTCGTAGCCGCACGGCAGCTCGCCCAGCTGCCAGCCGAAGCGCTTGCCGCACGTGTTGTCCTTCCCCGGCTCGCACCAGCAGTCGCGGCCCCAGTCGCGGAAGCTCTCCACCAGCGTGCGCAGCGCGGGCGCGTTCGTCAGCACCGCGCCGCCCTCGCCCATCGTGATGTGGTGCGCGGGATAGAAGCTCACCGTCGCCAGGTCGCCGAACGTCCCCACCGGCCGGCCCGCGTACGTCGCGCCCACCGCGTCGCAGCAGTCCTCGACCAGCCGCAGCCCGTGCTGCCGCACGAACGCCGTCACCGCCGCGAGGTCGAACGGGTTGCCGAGCGTGTGCGCGATCATCACCGCGCGCGTGCGGTCGCTCAGCGCCGCCTCCAGCTGCGCGACGATCGGCCCGTACGTCCCCAGCTCGACGTCGAGGAACACCGGCACGAGCCCGTTCTGGAAGATCGGGTTCACCGTCGTCGGGAAGCCCGCCGCAACGGTGATCACCTCGTCGCCCGGCCGCAGCCGGTCCTCCAGCGACGGCGACGTCAGCGCCGACAGCGCCACCAGGTTGGCCGAGGAGCCCGAGTTCACCAGCGTCGCGTGGCGCACGCCGCACGCGCGCGCGAACGCGCGCTCGAACTGCGCCGCGAAGCGCCCCGTCGTCAGCCAGAAGTCGAGCCCCGCGTCCACGAGGTGCTGGATCTCGCGCGCGCCGAACACCTTCCCCGACACCGGCACCGGCGTCTCGCCCGGCACGAACGCGCGCGCCGGGAACGCCTCCGCGTGGTACTCGGCCACCAGCGCGAGGATCTGCGCGCGCAGCGCGTCCGCGCGCGACGGCGCGTCGTCCGCGGCGTCGTCCAGCAGGGGCAGCGGCTGCGTCACGAGCCCACCAGGCGAAAGAACTCGCGGTACCACGCCACCGTGCGCGCCATCCCCTCGTCCAGCGTGTAGTGCGGACGCCAGCCCAGCACGCGCCGCGCCTTCTCGGCCGACAGCCACTGGTGCGGGATCTCGTGGCGCGCCTCGTCGCGTACGTCGGGCTCCAGGTCCGAGCCCAGCGCCTCCAGGATTCGCCGCGTCATGTCCAGCACCGTCACCTGCAGCTCGTTCGAGAAGTTGAACGCCTCGCCCGCCAGCTCCGGCCGCGCGCGCAGCGCCTCCGCCAGCTCCAGGTACGCCGCGACGCCGTCCTCGACGTAGAAGTAGTCGCGCACCAGCGTGCCGTCGGAGCGGATCACCGGCCGCTCGCCGCGCAGCACGCTGCGCACGGTGCCCGGCACGAGGCGGTTCCAGTTCAGGTCCCCGCCGCCGTAGAAGTTGCCGCAGCGCGTGATGGCCACCGGCGTGCCGTAGGTCGCCGCGTAGCTCTGCGCGATCAGGTCCGCGCAGCTCTTGCTCACGTCGTACGGATGCCGCCCCTGCAGCGCGGCGTCCTCGGCGTACGGCAGCGTGTCGTGCGCGCCGTACGCCTTGTCCGAGCTCGCGAACACGACCGCGCGCACCAGCGGCGAGCGGCGGCACGCCTCCAGCACCGTCCACGTGCCGCGGACGTTGCTGTCGAACGTCGAGACGGGATTGCGGTTCGCGGTGCCGACGACCGTCTGCGCCGCGAGGTGGAACACGCAGTCGATCTCGTACTCGCCGAGCGTGCGCTCGACCAGCGCCTGGTCCTGGATCTCGCCGCGCACGACGCGCACGCGATGCGCCAGGTCGCCGCCGAGCACCGCGCTCGCGGGCACCCAGTCGCGCACCAGGCAGACGACGTCGGCCCCCGCGTCCACGAGCGCGCGCACGAGCCACCCGCCCAGCAGGCCGGTGGCGCCGGTGACGAGCGTCGGGCGGTCGCGCCAGAAGCCGGGCGTGCGTGTCGCGGGCTGCGTCATCGTCTCAGCTCCGCGCCCGCGCGGCGTGCGCCCACGGCGCCTGCCCCGATGCCCACAGCGACTCCAGCAGCCGCACGTCGCGCAGCGTGTCCATCGGCTGCCAGAACCCCTCGTGCCGGAACGCGCGCAGCTCCCCCTCGGCCGCCAGGCGCTCCAGCGGCTCGCGCTCCCACAGCGTCGCGTCGCCCGCGATGTAGTCCAGCACCCGCGGCTCCAGCACGAAGAAGCCGCCGTTGATCCACCCCTCGCCGATCTGCGGCTTCTCCTCGAAGTGCGCGACCGCGTCGCCGTCGAGCGCCAGCCCGCCGAAGCGCGACGGCGGACGCACCGCCGTGACGGTCGCGAGGCGGCCGTGCGCGCGGTGGAACCCGACCAGCTGGCCCACGTCCACGTCGGACACGCCGTCGCCGTACGTCATCAGGAACGGCGCGTCGCCCACCCAGTCGCGCAGCCGCCGGAGGCGGCCGCCCGTCTGCGTGTCGGCGCCCGTGTACACCAGGTGCACCAGCCAGTCCTCGGCGTCGCCGCCGTGCATGCGCGTCGTGCCGTCGGCGAGGTTGATCGAGAAGTTGCGGCCGACGTAGTGGTAGTGCAGGAAGTAGCTGCGCACGACCTCCGCGCGGTACCCCAGCGCGACGACGAACTCGGTGAAGCCGTGCGCCGCGTAGTGCTGCATGATGTGCCAGAGCATCGGGCGGCCGCCGATCTCCACCATCGGCTTGGGCTTGAGCGCCGTCTCCTCGGACAGGCGCGTGCCGAGTCCGCCGGCCAGGATCACGACCTTCATCGGGCGTCGCGCCGCGTGAGGCGCCGGAGGGACATGACGTAGCCGTCCACCTCGACGCGCACGGGCGGGCCGATGACGTACGTGGAGTCGAGTCGCTGCAGCAAGGGGAGGTTGTCGATGTACGGGTAGGCGAGATACCACGCGCTGTCGGGCCGCACCCCGCCGGCGATGACGTCCTCGGCGTGGGCGAGCGTGGGGGCGGAGAGCGGCGACGCCCCGAAGCGCCGCTGCGACCGCTCGTCCAGAGCACCGACGATCCACCAGTTGGCGAAGGAACCGGTCACCAGCACGCGGTCCCGCACGGGATGCAGCCGGTCCAGCGCGCGCTGGGAGAGCTGGGCGATGCGCAGAAACTCGAGGTTGTACAGCCCCTCGTCCAGCCCGTAGTGGAACCGGTGCACGAGGCGGTTGGTCCACAGCATCTCGCGCGAGCCGACGGAATGCGTCCCCCACACCGCGCGCGACACGGGGTCGAGCGTGCGCGTGAGCGACGCCCCGAGCAGGACGACGAGCGCGGCGAGCGTCGCGCGGCGCGCCGCGGTCGGCACGCGCAACCGCAGCAGGGCCGCCAGCGCGAGCAGCAGCAGCACCGGGAACACCGGCTGCATGTAGCGCGCGATGGGCGCCGTGGGGATGCGCGTGATCAGGAAGATGGCGGCCGCCCCGAACAGCGTGCACGCCAGGAGCATCCGCGGGTCAGCGCCGGGCACCGTCCGCGACGGACGCCCGGTGGCGAAGCCGCGGATCCCGACCAGCAGGTCGGCGAGGATCGCCGCCCCCGGGATCCAGTGGAAGTTCACGAGCAGCAGGAAGCCGAAGTACGTGACCGTCGGCGGCCGCAGGTGCGGCGTCACGAGCGCCTGGAGCATCTCGCCGGGATCGGACGCGGCCCACAGCAGCGAGGTCCGCGGCAGGGTGGCCCGCCAGGCCATGTACGCGGTGAACACCACCAGCGGCAGCACGGCCGTCCCCAGGGGCATCGCGCGGCGCAGGCGGGCGGCCGTCGCCAGCGGGGCCCAGCGCGCGCCCATCGCCGCCCGCAGCAGCACGCCGGCGCCCAACAGTGCCACCGGCACGCTCCACGGCCCCCACGGCAGCAGCGCGGCGATCAGCAGGAAGGCGACCGGTCCCGCGAGCAGGCCGTTGCGGGTGTCGCGCGCGACGGGGAGCCCGACCACCAGCGCCGTCGCGAACGACGCGACGAGCGCCGCGTACAGGACCGGCCCCGTCTCCTTGGAGAAGGCGGCCATGAGTCCGAACACGGCCGCGATCCCCCAGCGCCGCTCCGTGGCCGCGGCCGTCGCCACCAGCAGGAAGACGAGGATGCCGAAGTCGGGGTTGACGTGCACCGCGCCCGCCACGACCACCGGGTCGATCAGGAGCGCCGCGGTCAGGAGCGCGCGCTCGGGCGCGAGCGCCGGATCCGGGAAGACCCGCCGCAGCAGCCGCATGAAGGCGAGCGCGCCCAGGAGCAGGAGCAGCCCGTTGGCCAGCAGGAGCAGCGGCATGCTCCCGGGCGCCAGCCGCTGGAACGCCGCCAGCACGGCCACGTAGGCGTGGGTCGGATGCTCCGCGCACCGCAGGGCGCCCGGCGCCAGCGGCGCCACGGCCGCCCGCACGATGCAGTCGGCATAGATGCGCGCGTCCCAGACGGGGACGTAGTCGCGGGCCTGCCACAGCGCCCACGCGACCCGCCCCACCGCGCCGCCGAGCACCAGCCCGGCGAGGGCGCGGTGCCACGATCCGGCCATGCGCGGGCGCGCGGCGGCGGGGGTGGACGGGGTGGCGGGCGCCGTCGTGGACCGCGCCGCGTCGCGCGCCGCGGCGGAGTGGCCGGGACTCACGGGATCTCGGAGGCGACGGATGCGCGCGGCGCGAGCTCGGCGCCCGTCGTCAGCGGACGCGCGCGACCCGGGCGCGCGCGACGAGCGCCCGCGACCGCATCCACGCCGCGTCGGCCCACACGGGCAGCGCGCCATCGTTCGGCCGCCGCAGCACCAGCAGCAGCGCCGGCAGGTAGAGGCCGACGAGGACGTACGGTGCCGCGGCGAGCACGAACAGGTCGCCGGTCTCGAGCCGCGCCATCCAGACCAGCCACGCCGTCAGGCCGCAGGCCGCCAGCAGCTGCGCCTCCCCCTTGGTGCGCGCGACGAGGGCGAGCGGCAGCTGATCGGCGAAGAAGAGCAGCTGCGGGACGCAGGCGTAGAGCGCCAGCAGCCACGCCTCCGGCCGCCGCCATCGCAGCAGCGCGAGCAGGGCGAACGCACCGATCGCGGTGGTCACGGGCGCGGGATGCGCGTGCACGTGGTCGAGGTTGCGCAGCCACGCCATCGGCCACGTCGGCAGCGCGGCGACGCTCAGCAGCGCGACGAGCGTCGCCACCAGCGCGCCGCGCACGTTCCAGCGCGCGGCCAGCAGCGCCGCGCCGAGCGTGGGCTTGAGCACCGCGAGCCCACCGGCGCGTGGCGCGAGGTAGGCGACGCAGAGCAGCGGCGTCCACTGCCCGAACTTGAGCGCCATGATGAAGCCGGGGCCGGCCAGCGCCCACAGCCGCCACCACCCGCCCCGCACCAGCAGCGATGCCAGCGCCCCCGAGGCGAGCCCCATCAGCGTCGCGCCGGCGGCCGGCAGCGGCATCCACGCCACCGGGATCGTCGCGAGCACGGTCGGCATCGGATAGTAGAACCGATCCGGCAGGGGCCACGCCGGCGTTCCGGGCAGCTGCAGGTATGGATCGCCCCCCGCCAGATAGAGCCGCGCCGCACGCCACCAGAACTCGAAGTCGCTGGGGATGACGGTCGTCGCCAGGCAGTAGTACGTGTAGGCGGCGGCGAGCAGCGCGATCGCGCCGGCGGCAGCGTGCGCGGCCAGCGGCCGGGATCGAGCCTGGGGACCGGAGAGCACGACGTACCGAGAAGTGGGCGGCGCGGGAGTCGGGTGCGGTCCGGCCGGAGCCGTCGTGCGGCGAGCCGTCGGGGCATCCCCGGGAGGGCGCCGAGGGGAGGGCGGTGCGCCGGCGCCGGCCTGCCAGCTTGCACACGAGCCTCCCGGTCGTCAAGCTCGTAGTCCTTCCCCCACCCCGCCCCATGTCCCCTCCCGCGCTGGCCGTCCGCTCTGTCGTGAAGCGGTACGCCGACCACACCGCCGTCCGCGACCTCTCGCTCCGCGTCCCCACGGGCGTCGTGTACGGCCTGCTGGGCCCCAACGGCGCCGGCAAGACGACCACCATCCGCATGCTCCTCGGCATCATCGCGCCGGACGAGGGGTCGATCGAGGTGCTCGGCCGCCCGCACATGGAGCGCGGGGTGCTCGACCGCGTCGGCTACCTCCCCGAGGAGCGCGGCCTGTACAAGAAGATGCAGGTCCGCCGCGTGCTCGTCTTCCTCGCCGCCCTCAAGGGCGTCGCGCGGAAGGACGCCGAGCGGCGCATCGACGAGTGGCTCGAGCGGCTGTCGCTGCGCACGCCCGAGAAGGACTGGGGCGAGCAGCGCGTGGACGAGCTCTCGCGCGGCATGCAGCAGAAGGTGCAGTTCATCGGCACGCTGCTGCACGACCCCGACCTCGTGATCCTCGACGAGCCGTTCAGCGGGCTCGATCCGATCAACGCGCAGGCGCTCAAGGACACCGTCGTCGAGCTGCGGAAGCGCGGCAAGACGGTCGTCTTCTCGACGCACCTGATGGACAACGCCGAGCGCCTGTGCGACGCGGTGTGCATCATCGCGCGCGGCGAGAAGGTCCTCGACGGCGGCGTGGCCGAGGTGAAGGCGGCGCACGGCGGGCGGCAGGTCGCGCTGGCGCTGGCCGGCGGCACGGAGGTGACGCGCAACGGCGTCGGCGAGGTGCTGGCCGACCGCACGCTCGTCACGCGCGTGGACGATCACAACCGCTACCTCGATCTGGAGCTGGCGCCGCACGCCGATCCGCAGCGGCTGCTGGCGCGGCTCGTCGAGGTCGGCGCGCCCATCAGCCGCTTCGAGCTGGTGCAGCCGTCGCTCCACCAGATCTTCCTCGAACGCGTCGGCGCCACGGGCGTCGAGGCGGGGATGACGGGCCATGGGTGACTTCGAGAAGCTGAAGGCGATCGTCGCGCGCGAGTTCATGGAGCGCGTGCGCACCAAGTGGTTCTTCATCATCACGCTGCTGGGGCCCGTGCTCCTCAGCCTCCTGCTCTTCCTGCCGGCGTGGCTGGCGTCGCGCGACCGCACGTCGCGCGCGTCGGGCCCGATCGTCGTGCTCGACGCCACGGGCGCCGGCGTGGGCGAGCGCGTGCGCCAGGCGCTCTCCGCGCCCGCCTCGGGGCTGCCGCCGGTCATCGGCGCCGCCGCGCGCGCGACGATCCCGGTCGAGGTGCGCCCGACGACGCTCGACTCGCTCGCGCACGCCGAGTCGCTGGCGACGCGCGCGGTGATGGACAAGGAGGCGCAGGGCTACCTCGTCATCGGCCCGCGCGTCTTCGAGGGCGACTCCGCGCGCTACTCGGGGCGCAACGCGACGTCCGTGGGCGACATGGCGCGCCTCACGACCGCCGTGCGCACCGCGCTGCTGGACGTGCGCCTGGAGCGCGCCGGCGTGCCGCCCGAGCGCATCCGCGAGGTCACGCGCTACCGCGGCGGCCTGAAGACGGAGCGGCTCACCGAGCGCGGACGCGGCGGCTCCGGCGAGGCGAACCTCGCGCTGGCGCTCGGCGTCTCGTTCCTGCTCTACATCTCCATCGTGCTGTACGGGCAGAACGTGCTGCGCGGCGTGCTGGAGGAGAAGACGACGCGCGTCGCGGAGGTCGTGCTCTCGAGCGTGCGCTCCGACACGCTGCTCGCCGGCAAGGTGCTGGGCGTGGGCGCGGTGGGGCTGCTGCAGATCCTGGTCTGGATCGCGGGCACGATGGCCGTCGGCGCGTACCTCGCGCCCTTCCTGATGCGCGGCGCGGGCGGTGCCGCGGCGGCGGCGACGCCTGGCACGTCGGCCGTGATGTCGGGGATCGACTTCTCGTTCGGCGCCGCGGCCGCGCTGCTCGTGTTCTTCGTGCTCGGCTACACCTTCTACTCGTCGCTGTACGCGGCGGCGGGCGCGATGGTGAACTCCGAGCAGGAGGCGCAGCAGGTGCTGCAGCCGCTCATCCTGCCGCTGGTGGCGACGGCGATGCTCATCCAGCCGGTGCTGCTCAACCCCACCGGCAACCTGTCGCGCTGGGCGGCGATCTTCCCGCTCTCGGCGCCGATCATCATGCCGCTGCGCATGAGCCTCACGCCGGTGCCCGCATGGGAGGTCGCGCTGTCGGTCGCGCTGCTGATCCTCGCCTGCCTCGCCGCCATCTGGGCGGCGGCGCGCATCTACCGCGTGGGCCTGCTGATGTACGGCAAGCGGCCGACGATGCGGGAGCTGGCGCGGTGGATCGGACAGGCGGGGTGAGGCGGAGGACGGAACGGCGGAGGACGATGTAGCGGAGAACGATGGCGCGTGAAACGATGAAGCGGACGCTACGAGCCTGAAGCTCGTAGCATCCGCTTTTTCGTATCGCGCCCTTCCGTCCTCCGCCGTATCGGCTTCCGCGTTTCCGTCCTCCGCCTTTCGGTTCAGCGGAAGTTGACCGTTATGCGCGCCCCCGGCGTCACCGTCACCGTCGTCTCCGCCGGCGCCAGCGTCCCGTGCCCCGTCCGCACCGACACGCGGTGCTCGCCGGGCGTGAGGCGCACCCACCGCGGCACGCCGCCGCGCGGGATGCCGTCCACGATCGCCATCGCGTCGGCGGCCGGCGTGACCGGCACGATCATCAGCTCGCCCAACCGTCCGCGGGCGTGCACGCGCGCCTCCTCCAGCTCCGGCGACACCGGCACCACCGTCGAGGTGACCACCGGCTCGCGGAAGCCGAGGCCGATCAGGACCGCGTCCCACCGGTCGGAGAGGACGCTCGTCATCGTCGCCAGCGCGGCCGCCAGCGCCGTGACGCGCAGGCCCGAGCGGACCGCGGACGGCTCGCGCGGCGGCTTCCAGTCGAACGGATGCTCGCGCGGACGCTCGGCCGGGAAGCCGCAGGCCGTCGCGAACGCCTCGGCGAACTCGCCGGCGGACTCGTAGCGCCACTGCGGGTCGCGCAGCGTCGCGCGGTGCAGCGTCTCGTTCACCTCGGGGCTCAGCCCGTGGCGCAGCTCGCGCTGCGTGGCGACGTCGATCAGGTTGAACGCCAGCAGCGGCGTCGTGCCGACGCGGTCCTCGCGCACCTCGCCGATCAGCAGCTCGTAGGCGATGAGCGCGAGCGCGTACTGATCGACCTTGTGCGTGATCGGGAACTCGTCGCCCGCGCGCAGCTCGGGCGCGTGGTAGGTCGGCGAGCGCGCCGGCAGCGGCGGCTCCTCCTGCAGCTCGGCGTCGTCGACGACGATGCGGAAGTCGGCGACCTGGCAGTGCCCCGTGGAGTCGAACAGCACCGCCTGCGGGGAGAGCGCGCCGTGCCAGACGCCCTGCGCCTGCGCGTGCTCCAGCGCGGCCGCGATCTCGCGGACGATCGTGACGATCGCCTCGATCGAGAGGAGCTCGCCGGCGGCCTGCCGCGCCGCGAGCGTCCCGCCGGCGCAGTAGCGCCAGGCGCAGTACGCGACGTCGCCCTTCTCGCCCGCGGTGACCAGCGAGGCCGCGTGGCGGTGCTTGAGGCGGCGGGCGACCTTCGCCTCGCGCAGGCAGCGGCGGAACTCGATGTCGGCCGACGAGCGGTCGCGGCGCGCCACCTTGAGCGCGACCTGGCGACGGCCCCGCAGCTCCTGCGCGTGCCAGACCACCCCCGACCGGCCGGTGCCCAGCAGGGCGAGCGGCTCGAAGTCGGCCTCGAGCTCCGCCGGGAACGGCGGCGGAGCGCACGACGGCCCGACCAGCCAGGCGGGACGCGCGAGGGCGAAGGGGAGGGTGTCGGCCACGGGGGGTCGCGGGGATGGGCACGCCGGTGGGCGCACGTCTGGTGGACGCGCGTCCCGGCTGTCCCACGACGACGACGAGGGCGACGCGTCACGCCGCGCCGCCCCCGTGCCACCCGACCGCCGACCGTGCGCGGCGGCCCGACTGCGCTACGGCGTCCGGAAGGACGCGCTCGCGGTGTCGCCCGCGGACACGAGCACGGTGACGACCGCCGGTGCGTAGGCGCGGCCGGACGCCTGGAGCGAGACCGTGTGGAAGCCCGGGCCGGCGGCGATCGTGGCCGGCGCCGTGCCGGCCTGGCGGCCGTCGAGGATGATCGTCGCCGCGCCGCCGCCCGTCCGCACGTCGATGAAGCCCTGCGCGGCGGCCGGCGTCGTCGCCGACGTCGTCGCCGGCGGCGACGCCGGCGTCGTGCTCCCGGTCCCCGTTCCGGTCGCCGCCCCGGCCACCTGTGAGGCCACGGAGGGGCGGTCGCTGCCGCCGCCCCACAGGCTGCCCAACGACCGGCCGGTGACGTTGAGCGCCAGCATCGTGAGGCCGATGACCGCGCCGACGGCCAGGCCGCCGTACGCCAGGAGGGCGAGGAAGCGGCTGGCCGGCGAGGGGCCGGTCGATCCGCCACCGGTGCGCGCCGCGCGCGCCATCCGCGCCGCCGCGACACGATGGAGCACCTCCTCGTCCGGGGTGGTGACGGGAGGCGGCACGTCGAGCTGCGTGGCGAGCGCCTCGACGAACTCGGTGGCGCTGCCGAAGCGCCAGCCGGGATCGCGCGCCATCGCCCGGCGGATCACCTCGTTCGCGGTGGGGCCGAGGCCGGGACGGAGCGGGTGCTCGGGCCCGAGGCGGATCTCGTTCACGACGTCCAGCGCCGGCGCATCGGGGATGCGCGCCTCGCGGCGCTCCCCCGTCAGCAGCTCGTAGGCGATGATCGCGAGCGCGTACTGGTCCAGGCGCGTCTCGGGGCTGTCGCCGTGGCGCTGCTCGGGCGCCAGGTAGCCGGGGCGCAGCTCCTCGACGTCCTCGGGCGGCACCAGGTAGGCGCGCCCGTCGGTGCCGACGGCGATGGTCGACGGCGACAGCGCGCCGTAGACGCGTCCGTGCTCCGCCAGCTGGTCGATCGCCCGGGCGACCTCGCGCAGGATGTGGACGACGCGCGGGAGCGGCAGCAGCTCGCCGGCGAGCATCAGCTCCAGCGACAGGGCGGTGGCGGGCGGGGTCGTGAACCACCCGGCGGGCGTGTCGCTGCGCGCGACGGTCCGCAGGGGGACCTCGCGGTCGCTGAACGTCGGATCCAGTGCCGTGTCGCGCGGGCCCGCGGGCTCCGCCGGGCGACCAAGCGGCCGGTCGTCTGACATGTCGCCCCCGGAATGCGGCGCGTCGAAGGGTGGCATCGCGGCTCTCGCGGATCGGGGCGCGCGGCGTCGCGCGCCCCGCCATCACCGCACCAGGATCAGCCGCTGCTGGTCGCTGGTGACGTTGCCGAGCTCCGTGTTCGGGCTGATGACCGGCGAGGACAGCCCCTGGATCACGCCGACGACCGTCCCCTTCGGATAGGTGGCGACGATCGTCCCGCCGGGGATCTGGCACCCCTCGACGTTGTTCGCCGGCGCCCCGAAGACCGTGGAGATGCCGCGGAACACGCACACCACCTTGAGCCGCCCGATCTCGCGGAAGTCGGTGGCGTTGGAGCCGTTGTAGACGTTGTCGCCCCACGCCACGGTCTGCATGGTGCCGACCTGCGTCGCGGTGGTGCTCGCGTAGCAGCCGGAGTCCCAGCTGCGGATGCCCGTGGTGGCGTCGAGCACCGACGCCCGGTAGTGGCAGGTGACCGGCTCCGTGATGCGCGGCCGGTTGTTGCCGGACGGCCAGTCGGTGCTCTCGGGATTGGTCCAGTTGCTGGTGTTCGCGGGCTCGCACTGGTTCTCGGTGCTGCCCATCAGCGCGTTCACC
Source organism: Roseisolibacter agri (assembly GCF_030159095.1). Taxonomy (NCBI): domain Bacteria; kingdom Pseudomonadati; phylum Gemmatimonadota; class Gemmatimonadia; order Gemmatimonadales; family Gemmatimonadaceae; genus Roseisolibacter; species Roseisolibacter agri. The sequence continues at coordinate 73,772 of NZ_BRXS01000005.1, read as the reverse complement.
ATGGCGCACGGGATGTCGTTGGACCCCGGCAGCGTCGCGCCGTTGGCCGTGTTCACCGACACCGTCTGGTACGTGCAGCCGAAGGTGTTCTGCTGGAACGTCGTCGTGGACGCGTTGTTGTTGCCGCTCGGGCTGAGGAAGTTGTAGCCCGTGAACATCCCGTTGTTGTACCCGAGGTTCCCGAGCGCCGCCGTCGAGTCGGGGTTGCCGCCGGCGCCGTCGTAGGTCGGCGGGCGGAAGATCACGATGCGCATCGACTCGGTGATCGTCCCCGCCTCGATGCCGGCCGTCATCGTGGGCAGCGCGCGGGGATCGAGGTCCGGGCGCGGGTTGGCCGTCGAGGCGACCGCCGGGAAGCTCGTGATCGCCTGGACCTTGTCGTACAGCACCTTGTACGGCAGCGCCCACGGCTTGACGCACGTGCCGTTGTTGATGTTCGCGATCCACGCCGTGCCCTGGCGCCCGATGGTCGGCGCGACCGCGCGGTTCGTCCCCGCGAGCACGAGCCCCGGCGTCGCACGGGCGGTCACGCGTACCGAGTTCGCGTCCGTCCAGTTGCTGGCGGTCAGCGTCTGGGTCGTGGGGTTCCACCACATCGGCTCGACGTCCGCCGCGGCGACGGAGACCGCCTGCGCGAACGCCTTGTTCGCGGCCGCCGTGTTGATGGCGTAGGCCTCGGCCGTCGTCTGCACGTCGGCCTGGCCGCGGTAGAGCATCAGCGCGCGCGCGGCCGCGAGGGCCGAGGCGTCGGCGGTCGTCTGGAGCTGGTTGGCGCCCACCTGCCACCAGCCCGCGTCGATCGCGAGGGCGGCGATGGTGATGATCGGCACCGTGAGCAGCGCGACGAGGATCACCGTCGCGCCGCGACGGTTGGTCGGTCGGCGTGTTGTGCGCATGGAGGCCACGGCAGAGCGTCGGGACGGCAGACGCGAGACTCGGCCTGCCGCGCTCCCGCGCCTACGGCGGCGGGAGCGGCTTTCCCAAGATCATGACGCAAGCCTCATGCGGCAAGCACGAGAATACGGGCGCGCGGGACGCACGTCACCGACGCCGGCCCTTCGCGGCCGGCGTATCGCGTCCCCCGCGCCACAGCCTGTGGCGTCAGCGCACCAGGATCAGCCGCTGGTTGGTGCTGGTGACGTTCCCCAGCTCGGTCGCCGCGTCGATGGTCATCGTCGCCAGCCCCTCGATCGCCACCACGAGGGTGCCGATGGGCAGGTTGGTCAGCGTCGTCCCGCCCGCCGGCGCGCACGACTCGGCCGTCGCGCCGCCGGTGCTGCCCCCGCCGTTCCCGCCGCCGTTGTTGCCGCCCCCGTTGTTGCCACCCCCGTTGTTGCCGCCCCCGTTGTTGCCGCCGCCGTTGCTCCCTCCGCCATTGCTGCCGCCGTTGCCGTTGCTCCCGCCCGACGCGCTGGCGCCGAGCCCCCGGAACACGCAGAGGACGCGCACCATGCCGATGACGCGGTGGTCGACCGCGTTCGAGCCGACCCCGACGTAGTCGCCCCAGGCGACCTTCTGCGCGGTGCCGAGGGCGGTCGCGGTGGCGCTGGCGTAGCAGCCGGCGTCGTGGGTGGTGACGGCGTTGGCGCCGTTGCCGGTGGTCGTCGGCGCCTTGTAGTGACAGGAGACCGCGTACGCGGGCGCCTCGTCGATCCACCCGCTCTGGCAGGTCTGCGCGCTGCTCCCGGTGAGGGCGCGCATCGTCCAGCACTCGTAGTCGGTGCCGTTGCCGGGGAGCGTCGTGCCGTTGTTCTGCGTGACCGAGACGCTCGTCAGGTCGCAGCCGAAGATGTTGGCCTGGTACGACTGGTTGCCGGCGTTGCCGGAGAAGTTGTACCCCTCCCACCGGCCGTCGTAGGCCGTCAGGCCGCTGGCACCGGCGGGGATCGCGGCGGGGGTGTTCGGGCCGTAGAAGACGAGCGTCCGCGCGCCTTCGGAGTAGCCGCCGACGGCCAGCGCCGCCACCTGCGCCTGCGACAGGTCGGGCCGGCGCCCCCCGCCCGGCGACGTCGCGGTGCTCGCGATCCCCGTGAGCGACGTGACGCGGTCGTACAGTTCCTCGTACGGGAGCGACCAGGGCTTCACGCACGTGCCGCTGTTGACGTTCGCGATCCAGGCGACGCCCTGTCGCGCGACGGTCGGGGCGGAGGACCGGAGGAGCCCGCCCAGGATCAGCCCGGGCGTCGCGCGCGCCGTCACGCGCACCGCGTTGGCGGCCGCCCACGTGCTGGCGCTCAGCGTGGCCGAGGACGCCGTCCAGTACATCGGCTCGACGTCGGCGCCCGTGACGGACACCGCCTGCGAGAAGGCGCGGTTGCTGGCGGCCGTCTGCGCGGCGTACGCCTCCGCCTTCGCCTGCGTGTCGCTGGTCGGGTAGAGCTGGAGCGCCCGCGCGCCGGCCAGAGCGGCCGCGTCGGCCGTGGTCTGGAGCTGGTTCGCCCCGACCTGCCACCACCCCGCGTCGAGCGCGAAGGCGGCCAGGGTGACCAGCGGGACCGTCAGGATCGCGATCAGGACGAGGGTCGCGCCGCGACGGTCGGGCCGTCGCCGGGGGATGCGCATGCGGGTGGGGGCGTGGCGCCGGGCGGCGCGTCGTGACGCCGCGGGCGCGGCGCGGACGGCGGAGGCCGCCGTGCCCCAACTTTGTGACCATCCTGCAATGTTGCAAGATGACGCCGCCGACAGGTTTCCCCGTCGACGGCGTCGCGCGCGCACCACACCGTGGCGCGCATGCCTCCTGCGGCAGATCAGCGCACCAGAATCAGGCGCTGGTTGATGCCGACCGTGTTCCCGAGCTCCGTCGTGGCGCTGATGGTCGCGGAGGTGATGCCGTCGATCGCGAAGACCATGGTGCCGCGCGGCAGGTTGGCGATCGGGGCCACGCCCGGGGGCGAGCAGGTCTCGGTGCTGGCGCCGACGCCGACGCCGCCGTTGCCGCCGCCGTTCCCGTTGCCGTTGCCGCTGTTGATCGCGGCGAGGCCCCGGAACACGCACAGCATCCGCGTCAGCCCGACGATGCGGTGGTCGACGGCGTTCGAGCCGGTGCCGTTCAGGTCGCCCCAGGCCACCAGCATCGCGACGCCCGGCGCGGTGCTCGATGCGTCGTCGTAGCAGCCGGCGTCATGCGCGGTCACGGCCGCGGCCCCGTTGCCGGTCGTGCTGGGCGCCTTGTAGTGGCAGGTCGTCTCGTGCGTCGCCAGCTCGTTGTACCAGCCGGCGCCGCAGGTGTTGCTGTCGCTGCCCATGAGGGCGCGCACCGTCCGGCACTCGTAGTCGGCGCCGCCAGGCAGCGTCGTGCCCACGTCCTGGCTCACCGAGACGTTCGTCGGGTCGCAGCCGTAGATCAGCGACTGGAAGCTCTCGGTGCCCGCGTTGCCCGAGTAGCTGTAGCCGATCCACTGGCCGTCGTAGGCGGTGAGCCCCGTGGCCGTGCTGGGGATGCCGCCCGACGTCGTCGGGCCGCGGACGACCACGATCCGCTGCTGGTCGGAGTAGCCGCCGGTCGTCAGCGTGGCCATCTGCGCCTGCGTCAGGTCGGGCCGCCGGCTGCCCGAGCTGGTGGCGGCGAGGCCGGTGAGGCTGGCCACCTTGTCGTACAGCACCTCGTACGGCAGGGACCACGGCTTCACGCAGATGCTGCTGTTGAAGTTCGCGATCCACGCCATGCTCGAGCGCGTGATGGTCGGCGCGGTCGCGCGGACGACGCCGGCGAAGAGCAGCCCGGGTGTGGCGCGGGCGGTCACGCGCACCGCGTTCGCGTCGGTCCAGTTGGTGGGCGTCGCCGTGCCCGACGTCGGCGACCAGTACATCGGCTCGACGTCGGAGCTGGCGATCGTCACCGTCTGCGCGAACGCCTTGTTCGCCGCCGCGACCTGGTTCGCGTAGGCCTCGACCTTGGCCTGCGTGCCGTTGCTCGGATAGAGCTGCTTCGCGCGCGCGGCGGCCAGCGCCGCCGCGTCGGCGGTCGTCTGCAGCTGGTTGGCGCCGACCTCCCACCAGCCCACGTCCAGCGAGAACGCCGCGACGGCGACCAGGGGGACCATCAGCAGCGAGACGAGGACGAGCGTCGCGCCGCGGCGGTCGAGCCGCCGCGCGGTCCGGTTCGGAGTCTTCCGTCCTGTCGTGCGGTCGGTCGTGCGTTGCGACGTGCGCATGGAGTGCCTCCGGCCGCGGCCGGAGGCACCCGGGTGCGGCCTACTTGAACGCCTGCGAGATGTTGATCGCCGCGGGCCCGAGGATCACCACGAACAGGGCCGGAAGCAGGAAGAGCAGAAGGGGCCCCATCATCTTGAGCGACGCCTGGGCGGCCTTCTTCTCCGCGGTCTGCTTGCGCTTCCTGCGGAGAGTCTCGGCATTCACGCGCAGGACTTTAGCGATCGAGGTGCCCCACCGCTCCGACTGCACCATGCTGGCGGCCAGGCCGCGCAGCTCCTCGAGGCCCGTGCGCGACCAGAGGCCGTTGAGCGCCTGCTCGCGCGGCACGCCGGCGTTCACCTTCCGGTTGATCACCATCATCTCGCCGGCCAGGTCGGGGTGCGTCACCGCCAGGTCCTTGGCCACGCGCAGGATCGCCGCGTCGAGGCTGACGCCCGCCTCCACGCACACCACCAGCAGGTCGAGCGCGTCGGGCACCGCCTTGCGCAGGCGGTCCTGCCGGATCTGCACCAGGCGGTCGAGCACCGCCTGCGGCGCGAGGAAGCCGATGAGGACCGAGATCAGCACGTACATCAGCACCGTGCCCTGCGGACGGCCCGCGAGCGCCACGAACACCGACAGCGGCAGCAGGATGCCGAAGACGACGCGGATCGAGCCGTAGAGCACCGCGGCCGTCTGGCTCTCGAAGCCGGCCTGCACGAGCTTCGTGCTCGCCTGCTCCCCGCCCGTCCACGACTCCGGCGTGCGGTCGGCGAGCCACTCCGCCAGCCGGTCGCTGAACGACTTCCGCGGCGAGGCGAGCAGCGGCGACGGGAGCGTCGCCGCCAGCGTCGGGTTCTCGACGCGCATCAGGATCTCGCGCCGCTGTCGCCCGGCCGCCCACGCGTACACGGCGACCGAGACGGCGCCCGCGATGACGACGACCAGCAGGATGAGGGGCAGGGAGATCGGGAGGTTCTGCATCTGCGAGGATCCGTGCGATCAGATGTCGATCTTCGCGATCCGCATCAGGATCACGTAGCCCACCACGACCGACGACACGGCGTACGCGAGCAGCATGTGCCCCGTCGACGTCTCGAGCAGCGGCCGCATGTACTGCGGGTTCATCACGTAGACGAGCAGGAAGACCGCGATCGGCAGCCCGGTGAGCACCTTCGCCGACGCCTTCGGCTCCGCGGTGAGCGTGTCCACCTGGCCGCGAAACGCGACGCGCTCGCGCATCAGGAGCGCGATGTTGCCGAGCACCTCGCTCAGGTTGCCGCCGGTCTCGCGCTGGATGAGCAGCGCGGTGACGAACATCTTGATGTCGTACGTGCCCACGCGGTCCTGCAGGCGCATGAGCGCCGTGCGCACCTCGACGCCCAGGCGCTGCTCGTCGTAGAAGCGCCCGAACTCGGGGCCGAGCGGCTGCGGCAGCTCGTTGCCGACGAACTCCATCGCCGCCTGCAGCGAGTAGCCGGCGCGCAGCGCGTTGACGAGCATGTCGAGCGCCTCGGGCAGCTGCTCCTCGAACTTCTTCACGCGGTTCGCGGCCTGCCGGCGCACGAGCCCCACCGGCAGCAGGCCGCCGAGCGCCGTGCCGATGGCGACGCCCACCGGGCCGCCGAGGAAGCGCCCGCCCACGACCGCACCGAGCACCGCGCCCACGAGGCAGCCGAGCAGGAACTCACCCGGGTTGCGCGTGGAGCCGGCCAGCTCGAGCTCATGCTTCGCCCACTCGGTGATCCCCTTCCCCGAGAGCAGCCGGTCGAGAACCTCGCTGTCGGCGACGCGCTCGTCGCGCAGGATCGTCGTCGGGCCGGCGGCGCCGATGGCGAGCCCGGTCGGCGAGCGCCCCATCAGCTGCGAGCGCGCCTCCGCCTCGGCGGAGAGGCGGCGGCGGTTGAAGAAGACGAACAGGCCGACGAGGACACCGGCCGTGCCGACGAAGACGAGGAGGAGCGTCAGGTACAGCATGGCGTCACCGCGGGGAGAACATGCTCAGCGGCAGGTCGATGCCGGCCACCTTCAGCCGGTCGACGAACGACGGCCGCACGCCCGTCGGCTCGAAGTCGCCGATCACCATCCCCTCCGGCGACACGCCGCGGCGGCGGAAGCGGAAGATCTCCTGCGAGGTGATGATCTCACCCTCCATCGACGTCACCTCGGTGATGCTGACGAGGCGGCGCGAGCCGTCGGCCTGGCGCGACACCTGGACGATCAGGTCGATGGCCGACGAGATCTGCTCGCGCATGGCGCGGTTGGGCAGGTTCGTGCCGGCGAACAGGATCATCGTCTCGAGACGCGACAGCGCGTCGCGCGGCGTGTTGGCGTGGATCGTCGCCAGCGAGCCCTCGTGACCCGTGTTCATCGCCTGCAGCATGTCGAGCGCCTCGGCGCCGCGGCACTCGCCGAGGATGATGCGGTCGGGCCGCATGCGCAGCGCGTTCTTCACGAGGTCGCGCGCCAGCACCTCGCCGCGCCCCTCGGAGTTCGGCGGGCGCGTCTCCAGGCGCACCACGTGCTCCTGCTGCAGGCGCAGCTCGGCGGCGTCCTCGATGGTGACCACGCGCTCGCTGTTCGGGATGAACGACGAGAGCGCGTTGAGCAGCGTCGTCTTGCCCGAGCCGGTGCCGCCCGAGATGATGACGTTCAGGCGCGCGTGCACGCAGCCGGCGAGGAGGTAGAGCATCTCCTCGGTCATCGCCCCCTTCTCCACCAGCTGCTGCGCGGTGATCTCGGCGCCGAAGCGGCGGATCGAGAGCACCGGGCCGTCGAGGGCGAGCGGCGGGATGATGGCGTTGACGCGCGAGCCGTCGGGCAGGCGCGCGTCCACCATCGGGCTCGACTCGTCGACGCGGCGGCCGACGCGGCTGACGATGCGGTCGATGACCGTCAGCAGGTGCGCGTTGTCGCGGAAGGTGACGTTGACGCGCGACAGCTTGCCGCGCCGCTCGACGTAGCAGTCCTTCGGGCCGTTGACGAGGATGTCGCTGATCGTCGCGTCGCGGAACAGCGGCTCGATGGGACCGAGGCCGGTGATCTCGTAGACGATCTGCTCGATGACGTCCTCGCGCTCCTGCGAGGAGAGCGGCGCCTGCTCCGCGCGGAGGAACTCCAGCACCGCCTGGCGGATCTGCTGGATGAGCATCCCCTCGTCGGTGATGCGCTCCAGCGCCGCGAGGTCCAGGCGGTCGATCAGCTTGCGGTGCAGCTCGACCTTCAGCTGCTCGACGGCGCTCAGCACGCCGGTGTCGCCGCGGCCCGTGAGGGCCGAGACGGCGGCGGTGTTGACGGTCGAGTTGCCGGGCCGGCTGCCGAGCCGCTGCGCGGCCATCGGCCGCGCGGGCGTCGGCTGGCTCGGCATCGGCGGCAGCGCCGTCGGGCCGCTGGCGACGGCCGTGTCGCCGTTCGCGCCGTTGCCGCCGGGGAGGCCGGGGACGCCGGGGACGCCGTTGGCGCCGCGCGCGGGCGCGCCCGGCGTGGCCGGGGTGGCCGGCGGCACGTCCGGGGACGCGGGCCCCTCCCCTGGCGCGCCGGGCGGCGGGGTCTGGGGCTGCGAGCGCCCGAGCAGTCGGTCGCGGAGCGAGAGCGCCATCATTTCCTCCCAATGCCCAGGAGCCGGCCGAAGCGCGAGCTGCTCTGGGCGTCGCGTGCCGCGGGCGCGTCGCCGGCGCCTTCGGCGCCGGCGAGCTTCGCGGCGAGGGCCACGTAGGCCTTCGCGAGTGCGGTGTTCGAATCGTGCGCGACCACGGGCAGGCCGCGCGTCAGCGCGGCCTCCGAGGCGCGATAGTCGTTGGGCAGGCGGAAGAACAGCTCGCGGTCGAGCACCTTCGCCGCATCCGCCGGCGAGATCAGGTCGCTCGGCTGCGCGCGGTTGGCGACCACCGCCACCTTCTCGTCGGGATAGCCCAGGCGCGCGAACAGCTGCAGCGTGCGCTGCGCGCTGCGCACCGCGGCCACGTTCAGCTGGGTGACCACGAGGATGCGGTCCACCGCGTCCATCGCCGTCAACGTGCGGTCGGTGGGGTGGTGCTCGCAATCCACGACCGTGATCGCGAAGTGCGTGCGCAGCTCGTCGAGGATGCGGCCGGCGGCGAGCCCGTCGACGCTCTCCAGCGCCTCGGGCCGCTCGGAGGCGGCGAGCACCGCGACGCCCTGCGGCGTGCGGGTGATGAACGACTCGAGCAGCGAGGCATCGAGCTGGGCGAGCTTCAGCGCCAGGTCGCCGATGTCGTACGCCGGGCGCAGGTTCAGCATGACGCCGACGTCGCCGCCGCTGACCACGTAGTCGGCCAGCGCCACCCGCCCCGTGCCCACCGACTGGGCGAACGCGAAGGCGAGGTTGAGCGCGACGCTCGTGGTGCCGAGGCCGCCCTTGGCGCTGTAGACCGCGAAGGCGAGACGCGACGACGGCTCGGGGCGCGCGCGTCGCAGCATCCGGTCCACCGCGCGCGTCAGGTCGTCCGCACTCGGCGGCGCGACGAGGAACTCGTGGATGCCCGCGCGCATGGCGCGCAGGATCAGGTCGGGCTCCGCGGCGGTGGCGGTGCCGAGCACGAACGTCGACGACGCGCGCGCGATCTCGCGCTCGAGCGTCGCCAGGTCGGCCGCGGCCGGCCCCTGCAGCGGGATCACGAGCAGGTCCACGCGCTCGTCGCGCAGGCGCTCGAGCGCCTGCGCGACGGTGGGCACCTCGAGGGCGGGCGAGAAGCCCGCCCGCTGAAGCACGCCACCCACCATGGCTTCGGGTCCGGCGGCGCCGGCCACGATCACAGCCTTTCGTTGCATGGACTCCAGTCTCGACCTGCGGTCGTGCGAAATCAAACGGGACGCCGGCCGGAAGCGGCCGGCGTCCATCGGGCGTCAGGGCGCGTCAGGGACGGCGCGCCGGAGGAGCGGGCTGCGGCTGCGCCGGCGACGGGCTCGGGAGCCGGGGCTCGAGCGCCTCGCGCGCCGGGAGCGGCGGCGTCGGCAGCAGCTGCGGAGCGTCCTGCGCGCGGGGCCGGTTCGGATCGACGACCACGGGGGTCACGATGATCACCAGCTCCGTCTCGTTCTTCTGCCAGCGCGTGCTCGAGAAGAGGTTGCCGAGGATCGGGATGTCCATCAGCAGCGGGATGCCGGTGCGGTTCCGCTCCTGCTCCTCGATGAACAGACCCGAGATCACCAGGCTGCGCTCCCGGCGCACGTCCACCGTGGTCTCGACGCGGCGCGTGCGCAGCGCGGGGATGCGGAAGCCCGAGAGCGTGACGGCGTTCGCGAAGTCGAGGCTCGACACCTCGGGGCGCACCTTCAGCTTGACCAGGCTGTCGTTCAGGATCTCGGGGACGAAGTTCAGCTTCACGCCGAACTCGCGGTACTGGATGACGATCGCGATCTGGCCGTTGGCGCCCGGCTGGGCGATCGGGATCGGGATCTCGCCGCCGGCCAGGAAGGTGGCCGAGTCGCGGTTGGCGGCCATCAGGTTCGGCTCGGCCAGGATCTTGGCGCGGCCGCGCTGCTGCTCCGCCTCGATGAAGGCCAGGAGGTCGCGGGTGCCGAAGTCCGTGAGCACGGTCAGGAAGCGGTTCCCGGGGACCGTGATCGTGCCGTCGGTGCCGAACGGCGAGTCGGAGTTGAACAGGCCGGTGCCGACGCGCGCGTCCTTGGCGCGATAGAGCCCCGAGAGGCCGGCGTTCGTCAGCAGGTCCTTGCGCACCTCGGCCAGCTTCACGCCGAGGATGATCTGCGGGCGGTCGGACGGGGTGCCGACGACGACGCGCAGGTGGCGGCGGTAGTTGTTGGCGCCGAAGAGCAGGATGTCCGTCTCGCCGCCCGCCTTGCCGTTGAGGACGACGTCGGTCGTGCCCACGACGACGACGTCGGCGATCTCGGGATTGGCGACCGTGACGCGCGTGATCCCGACGGGGCTCTGGATGGGGAGCGAGCGCCCCACCGAGATGTCGATGCGCTCGACGCGCACGGCATCGGCCTGGGCGACGAGGGCCGCCGGGGCGGCGCAGGCGACGAGGCACGCGACGGCGACGCGGCGCAGCGCGGCGGCGGCCGCACGGCGCCGAAGGGTCGGGACGGACAAGTGGCTGGCTCCGGAAAGAGGGCCGGCCCGCGCCGCGGGGAGCGCGGCACGGGCGGAGGAGAGGACGATCAGGGCGTCTTCGAGGAGTCCTTCACGAACTTCTGCTGCGACTTGGTCGCGCCGCGGTAGACCTCGACGGCGACCGAGTCCGGCGCGCGCGGCGCCTGGACGACCGGCGCGGGACGCGGGGCCTCCACGCGCGGCTGCGGCGCCGGCGCGGAGCGGCGCGGCGCCGGACGCGGCGCCTCGCTCGGCGTGGGAGCGGGCGCGGCGGGCAGCGAGCCGAAGAGGTCGGACGCCACGGCGCCGCGCGTGCGGGCCGAGTCCGTCTCGCCGAAGCCGCGCAGCACCAGCTGGATGCTGCCGGAGTTGGTCGCGATCACCAGCCGCTCGGCTTCCTGCGGGGTGACCTCGAGCGTCACGGTGGTCGCCTGGATGGCCTGGCCGTCGGCGCCGCGCTCGACCTGCGTCCCGACCGAGAGGACGCGCATGTTCTCCATGAACACCTTCGCGACCTGCCGCCCGCCCGCCGCGCGGGTGTCGTTGAGCGCCACCAGCACGTCGACGCGGGCGTTCGGCTGGATGAGGCCCGCCACGCCGGCGACGTCGTTGATGCGGACCGCCATGGCGCGCTTGCCCGGGGTGATCTTCACCTCGAGGCCGGCGCTGCTGCCGACGGGCGCGAGACGGCCGGGGACGATCGGCTCGCCGTTGAAGACGGCGACGCGCGTCACGCGGCCGACGAGCGAGTCGGGCGTGTCGAAGGCGCCCTCGGGCACCGTCGTCGCGGGCCACTGGCGAACGGCCAGCATCTCGCGGTCGAGGCGCGCGCCTTCCGGGAGGTCGCGGGTGGTGACGACCACCGCGCGCGTCGGGATCTGGGCCTCCTTCTTGGTCGTGTCGAGGACACGATACACGCCGAAGGTGGCCGCCGCGGCGGTCGCGATGGCGACGAAGAAGACGAGGGTGAAGCGGCGCTCGGCCATGGGAGGGTCTCTGCGGTCCTGGAGGCGCCGGGTGGCGCGATGCGGGGGCGGGCGGAGCCTACCGGGCCCCAGGGACGGACGGGGGACGCCGCGCGGGCGCGCGGCGGACGATCAGTTGGCCTTCTCCCAGCGGTAGTTGGCGTTCGGCTGGAAGCGGATGTTGCCGAGGCCCATGCGCGAGGCGAACGGCGTCACCGGGGTGAACGGGAAGCCGGCGCTGCCCCCGACGGAGAGGCTGACCTTGATGAGGCCGTAGTCGGCGGAGGCCGGGGTCGTCGTGTTGACCGCCGGCACGGTCACGTCCGCCGTCGTCAGGCTCGTGCCGAGGATGCCGTTGATGTAGGCGACCGTCTTGGTCTTCGCGGTGGAGGCGGCGGTGGTGACGTCCGACTCCACCGCGGCGGCCCGCGCGCCCTCGCGCACGCCCGACGAGAGGACGTTGAGCGTCCACAGCGCGCGCCCGAAGTCGATGACCGCGAAGATGATGAGAAACAGCACCGGGACGACGAGCGCGAACTCGACGACCGCGGCGCCGTGGTCGTCACGACGCGCGCGGGCGAGCCGTCGGCGCATGTAGGTACTGATCACGTTCGACCTCCGCGAAAGCACTAGACCACGTTCCAGAGCCGCGCCACCTCGAGCAGCAGTACCGCCACCATCGATACGCCGTACGGCGTTCGCGCATCACGTCCGCCGGCCGCCGGCAGCGGCTGATGCAGAATATCGGACTGCCTGGTGGCACGCCGCAAACGCGCGAGGCTGAACCCGGCGCCTCGCGCGAACATCGCCCACAGGACGGCCAGCACGCCACCGACTACACCGGCCCACAGCGACGCGTTCACCACGGCAGTCGGGGTGAGCCATGCGGAGGCGGCGGCGAAGAGCTTCACGTCGCCGAACGCGACGAGCCCCAGGAAGCCGAGGGTCATCCAGATCGCGCAGCCCAGCCCGAGGGCGAGGCCCGACGTCCGAAGCGCCTCGACGCCCGCCCCGGACGCCGCGCTGACCCCGGCGCCGACCAGTCCGAGCACAAGCAGGGTGCCGGTCAGCGCGTTCGGGATGCGCCGCGCTCGCAGGTCCGAAATCGCCGCCCACATGAGCAACCCGACGAACGCCAGTCGCAGCGCCACCGACCAGAGGCCGACCGCGCTGCCCAGCTCCAGCGTCCTCACGAACATCGCTCTCCGACCGTCGTCGACATCCTGAACACTCCGGGTGCGGCACGGCGCGCTCGGCGCCGACCCCGCCCGGTCAGCTCCCGCTGAGCGACTGCGCCGCCTCGTTGAGCTTCGTGCTCGACGACGTGCCGAGCAGCGTCACCGATGCGATCAGCACCAGCGCGATCAGCGCCACCAGGAGCGCGTACTCCACCATGGTGGCCCCCGACTCGTCCCGCAGAAACCGGCGTGCCGCGAGCAGCGTTCTCTGCATCTGCAGTCTCCGACCAGAGTGAGGTGAACCACCGGTCACGCCACGGGCCGCCGAGCCGAGGGCCGGCGGCACCGCGCCAACGAGACGCCGTGGGCCTGACGGCCGACGTCGCCCGGCGGACGTGACGGAGCCGGACCGACGGTCGGTCCGGGACTGCGATCGTCACACTCTGACGGCCCGGACGCCCGCGCCATGCGCGGGCGTCCGGGCCGCCGACCCCAGGGTCAGCTGGCGCTGATCGACTGCGCGGCGGAGTTCAGCTTGGTGCTGGCGCCGGTGCCGAGGAGCGAGACCGCGCCGATCACGACGACGGCGATGAGGGCCACGAGGAGGGCGTACTCGACCATCGTGGCACCCTGCTCGTCGCGAACGAACTTGCGGGCGGCGGTGGCGAACTTGCGCATGGAGGTTCTCCGGAAGGATGGAGGGGGTAGGATCGGCAGCACGTGCCGGCGCTCGTCCGGGGAGGAATCAGGGGCCCCGAACATGACGAGAGGCGTCGCACGAGCGCGTTCCGGCGCCGCACGACCAGCGGGAGAGCCGCCGCTACGGTAGGTGATGCGGGCGCGCCACGCAAGTACGCCTGAATCATGTGTTTCCTACCGTTTGCACATCTCTCCCGCGGCGTTCGACCAGCAATCGCCAGACCCGTCAACGAACGTCTCGGTGCACGGGTATCGGCACCTTATGACGAGAGCTTGAGCGGATCGTCACATTCCTGGCCAGCCGACGCACACAAGCCCTTGTCGGCGCCGGGGTTACGTGGCGATTCCGCAAGGTCGCCAGATGACACGCGTCTCATGAGCCGCGACGTGCCGCATCTGTCGAGCCCGTCACGCGAATGCGCCCCGTGGCGAGGGAAACACCCGGCACCCTGCGTGGCCTCCTCACAACAGTGCGGAGGCCGCATTAACGATCGGCAATGCGCTGCAGGGCCGTCCGGTGTGGTGCCGGACGGCCCTGCTGCATGCGGCCGCGCGACGTGCTGCACTCAGTCGGCGCGCGGCATCCCCTGGCTGCCGGCACTCGACGGCGTCAGGCCACCCAGCGACGACGCGTCCGCGGACGCGGACCACGCCCCCGCCTCGTCGCGCTGGCCGAGCGCATCCGCCGGCCGGCCGGTCGCCATGCCCTGGTCGGCGCCATTGCCGGTCAGCGGACGCGCCGTGCCGGCGCCGCCGCTGGTCGGCGCCCCGATGGCCGCCTTGACCTCGTCGAGCAGGGTGTCGACGTGTCCCTGGAGCGCCGCGCCGACGCCCGCCATCAGGTTCGCGACGATGTCGTCGAGCGCCGGCCCGAGCCGGCTGGTGGCCCCGCGCGTGGCCGTCGCCGTGGCCGCGGCGGCCTTCACGTCCGCGCGCGAGCCGCTCAGGAGCAGCCCCGCCCCGAATGCGACGCCGACCGCCGGCCACGGGTTCTCGCGGACGATCTGCCCGAGGTGGAGCTTCCGCTCGAGCTCGGCCAGCGTTGAGGTCATGCGCTCGCGGGTGAGCTCGATGTCGCGCCTCACGTCCGCAGTTGTCTCAGCCATTCCTTGTCCTCCTTGAGGGTCGCGACGGTCTGGTCAGGAGCTAGGGCGTGCGGGGAGAGCAGCGCGAGCCCGCGCCGGGCGAACACCGCGCCGACGACGCCAGCGACGGCGGTCACGAGCAGGGCGGCGAGCCAGTAGCGGTCGCGCAGCCACTGGTCGCCCGCGAGCAGGATCAACCCGGAGAGGAGGGCGAGCCCTCCCAGGAGCGCGAGCACGGCGCCGACCGCCACCTCGACGGTCCCGACGCCGAGGCCGCGCGCCAGATCGCGCGCCTCGACGCGGGCCAGCCGCAGCTCCTGCCGCATCAGCTCCCCGCTGCCCTCCGCGAGATCGCGGAGGAGCGAGGAGAGGCCGCGGCCTTCCGATCCCGTGGACGAGCGTCCGTCGGCCGACATGGTCGGGCCGGCGCCGGCTAGCGGCGGTCGCCGCCGCGGATCGCCTTGCCCAGCACGTAGCCGAGGCCGACGGCGATGAGCAGCGTGCGTCCGGGGTTCGTGCGCATCTGCTCCTCGACGGTCGTGCGCAGGTCGCCGGTGCGGAGGAACTCCGCCGTCTTCTGCATCACGTCCGCGCCGGTCGAGCGGAGCTGCGCGAGCTGCGGGTTCGTGTCCGCGGTGGTGCCGTTGGCGCCCGCGAACTGGGCCGAGCCGTCGGACTGCTGGCGGAGCGCACCGGCGCCGGCCTCCAGCTTGTCGGCGAGCGTCGCCTTCAGCTGCGTCGCCTTCTCCTTCGCCTGGCCGAGGCGCTCGCCGGCCATCTCGCGGGCGCTGCCGAGGCGGTCCTGCAGCGACGCGCCGCCGGACGCACCGCCCGAGGTCGTGCTGTCGCCAGCCGAGCCGAGGTCGAGACTCCCGACGTCACCGCCCGTGCTGCTCGAACCGGTGGACGCGTTCTGTCCGACGCCGGTGCCCGTGACGCTGATCGAGTCGGTGCCCGAGCCGAGTGCGCTGGCGCCGCTGCCGGCGCTCGTCGAACCCGACGTGCCGGGCGCGCCGCTCGACAGCGAATCGTTGGGATTGCGCTCCATGATTGTCGTCCTCGTGGTGAATGCGCTGCGATTGCGCGGCTTGCGAGGGAGCGACGGAGGCAGTGCAGAGCGTGTGCCCATGACCATGGGCACGACCGCGAACGCACACGCGCCCGACCGGCGGGACCGGTCGGGCGCGTGCGTGGTGCGGGTGATGCGCGGGCCGCAGCCCGCGGGCTGCGCTCAGGCGGTCTGGGCGGCCGGTGCGCAGTGACGGTCGAACGCCACCGTGAGGTCGCGCGCGATCTGCTCGGCCGCACGGCCTTCGATCTGCCAGCGCTCGAGCATGAAGACGAGCTTCCCGTCCTTCAGCAGCGCGATCGAGGGCGACGACGGCGCGTAGCCGGTGAAGTACTCGCGCGCGCGCTGCGTGGCCGCGGTGTCCTGCCCCGCGAAGACGGTGGTCGCCGCGTCCGGCCGCGCGGGGTGCTGCAGCGCCTCCGCGACCGCGGGGCGCGCGTTGCGCGCGGCGCAGCCGCAGACGGAGTTCACGACGACGAGCGTGGTGCCGGGCTGGGTGAGCTTCGCGTCGACCTGCTCCGGCGAGCGCAGCTCCTCGACGCCGAGGCGCGTGAGCTCCTGCCGCATGGGGGCGACGAGCGGTTCGGGATACATCGGGATGGGTCTCCGGGAATGACGGACGGGTCTGGAAGCGACGGCGGCGGCCAACCGACAGGGGCGGCGCCGCAAAGCTGATGAAGCAGGTCGGACCGGTGATGCGTGTGGTGCTGATACCCCACGGAACGCCGGGTGGCGCGCCACGGGTCCAACGGCGCGAGCGCGGGGCGCTCAGCCGAAGCGGAGGTCCTCGTCGTCGGGCGCCGGCTCGCGCACGAGCGCGAGGATGGCGGCTTGGGGGACCACCAGGTAGCGATCGCCCTCGAACGTGATCTCGACGGCGGCCTTGCGGAAGAAGAGCGCGTAGTCGCCCTGGCGCGCCTGCATGGGGACGTAGCGCGCCCCGCTGCCGCGGCGCGACTCCAGGCGCCACGGCTCGTCGAAGTTGTCGCCGCCGAAGTCCGGCATCGGCGTGCCGGGGCCGGTGGCGACGATGCGGCCGCCCTGGACGGCCTGCGTGTCGATCGCGGTCGAGGGGAGGTAGAGCCCGACCTTGCTGCGCTCCTCGCCCTCCTCGGGCTTCACGAGCACGCGGTCGCCGACGACGATCAGTTGCTTGCGGTCGTGTGGCATGCCCGAAGTCTAACGGCTCCGGCGCCTCACGCGGCGACGCCGCGCAGCCAGCCGGGCACCGGCAGCGCGGCGACCATGCGCTCGCCCCACGCGGGCAGCGCGCCGACGTTCGGGCGGCGGAGGATGAGCGCGGTCGCGGGGACGAACGCGCACCACACGGACCAGAGCCCGCCGGTGCGGAATCCCTCGGCGAGCGTCGCGTACGGGTTGCCGAGCGCGACACCGACCGCGACGCCCCAGGAGAGCGCGGCCAGCGCGAGCGCCTCGAGCAGCGTCGCGGGGACGAGCGCGAGCAGCGGCACGAGCTCGTAGCCGCCCATCGTCTGCGGCACGCACGCCAGCACGGCGGCGAGCCGCGCCTCCGGGCGCCGCCACCGCAGCAGCGCGAGCAGCGCCAGCGCGCCGCCCGGCTGGAAGACGATCGCGTCGTACAGCCCGCCCGAGCTGGGCTGCCCCGACTGCGGGGACGGCGGGGTGGCCAGCGCCACGCGCCACCCCTCGACCCAGTGCGGCAGGCGCAGCGTCGCCAGCAGCACCAGCGCGCCGCCGCCCAGCACCGCGCCGAGCAGCCACCGCCGATCGGGGCGGTAGGCGGCGACCGCGAGGCCGATGGTCGGCTTGATGACGACCGCGCCCGCGAGCGCCGGCAGCAGCGCCGCGGCGGTGAGGAGCGGGGACCACTGCGGCGACGTGACCGCGAACAGGAAGGGCCAGCTGAGCACCACCGCGAGGCGATGCCATCCCGACGCCGTGACCGCGTACGCGCACGCCGCGGCCACGAGGCCCGCGAACGCGCACACCGCGGCCCACAGCGGGAGCGCCGCCAGTGGCCAGACGGCCGGCAGCATCGTGCCGGGATACACGAGGCCCGTGATCCACGGGAACTCGCGCCCTGGTCCGATCAGCGCGTACGGATCGCGCCCGGCGCTCCAGAGGCGGCTCGCCGTCCACTGGAACGCGAGGTCGGACCGCGTCACGTCGGGGAAGCGCGCGGTGCGATGCCAGGCGGCGAGCGCCGCGAGGACGCCGATGCCGGCGGCGGCCAGCAGCCGGCGCGCGCGCGTCGGCCCGCCGGCCTCCGCCCCGTCGTCCGTCACGACGGCACGTCCACCGGGCGCGCCGCGTTCACGGCGCCCGTGGGAAGCCGGCGCCCCGACGTCTCGAACAGCGGCGAGCGGCGGACGCCCAGGCGATGCAGCCGGTAGCTCGCGGCCGTCGCCAGCACGCCGAAGCCGTAGCGCACCGAGCGCCGGAAGTTGATCGACGACGCCTCCGCGAAGTAGCGCGTGGGGCAGCTGATCTCCCCGATCGCGAAGTCGAACGCGGCGCACTGCGCGAGCATCTGGTTGTCGAACACGAAGTCGTCCGAGCACTCCTCCAGCGGCAGCGTCTCGAGCACGCGCCGCGAGAACGCGCGGTAGCCGGTGTGGTACTCGGAGAGCTTGAGGTCGAGCAGCACGTTCTCGACGAAGGTGAGCGCGCGGTTCGCGACGTACTTGTAGAGCGGCATGCCGCCGGCCAGCGCGCCCTTCCCCAGGATGCGCGAGCCGAGCACGACGTCGAACTCGCCCGAGGCGACGAGCCACGCCATCGCGCCGATGAGCGTCGGCGCGTACTGGTAGTCGGGGTGCAGCATCACGACGATGTCGGCGCCGCGGCGGAGCGCCTCGGTGTAGCACGTCTTCTGGTTGCCGCCGTAGCCGCGATTGCGCTCGTGCACGACGTACGGGATGCCGAGTCGCGCGGCCTCCTGCACGGTGCCGTCGCGCGAGCAGTCGTCGACCAGCAGGAACTCGTCGACCAGCCCCGCCGGCACGTCGCGCATCGTGCGCTCGAGCGTGCGCGCCGCGTTGTAGGCGGGCATGACGACCATGACCTTGCGACCGTTGATCACGGAGCGTGAGGTGCGGAGGAGAGGGGATCGGAGTCGAGGAGCGCGCCGGGGCCGTCGGCGGGACGGCCGCGCAGCCGGGCCGGCACGCGCCACCGCACGAGGGCGCGCTCGACCCATGCGGGCACGGCGCCGACGTTGGGACGACCGAGCACCAGCGCGAGTCCCGGCAGCCAGAAGAAGAAGATGAGCAGCCACCGCGCGCGCGACAGCGTGGCGACGACGGTGGGGGCGAGCGCCCACTGCGCGTACGCGAAGGCGAACAGCCACGATCCCACCGCCAGGCCAAGGGCCTGAACGCGGCTGCGTGGCAGCGCGACCAGCAGGGGGAGCACCTCGTAGCCCATCGTCACCTGCGGGACGCAGGCGAGGGCGAGCAGCAGCCGCGCCTCGGGGCGTCGCCAGCGCGCGAGCGCGAGCAGCAGCAGCGGCCCGAGCGGATTCGCGATGGGCAGGAGGAAGATGCCGCGCATGCGGGCCGTCCCGGCCGCGGCGTCGCCCGCCCCGGACAGCGCGCGCCACCACATCAGCGGCCAATCGGGACGCCGCAGCAGCGTCGCGGCCAGCAGCGCGACGCCACCCACGACGGTCCACGTCCACCACCGCCGATCGAGGCGCTGCACGGCCAGCGCGACGCCGACGTTCGGCTTGCACGCCAGCAGCCAGCCCGCGCCCGGCAGCAGCGCCGCCGCCGTGAGCAGCGGCGCCCACTGGCCCGCGCGGCACGCGAGCAGCGCCGGCCAGCTGAGCAGGGCGAAGAGCGGCCACCACGCGCTCGCCGTGCTGGCGAACGCGGCAAGGCCCATCCCCGTGCCGACGAAGAGCGCGGCGGCCAGCGGCAGCGGGAGGTCGGCGAGCGGCACGAGGGGGAGCAGCGAGGTCGCCGGATAGTTCAGCGGCGCCGCCAGCGCGCGTCCCGGGCCGAACAGCGCGTACACGTCCTCACCGCGCGCGAACAGCGCCGCCGCCCGCAGCGGCGCGGCCAGGTCGGCGGGTCCGCCCTCGCTGGCCAGCCGCAGCTGCGCCCGATAGGTGACCGCGGCGGCGGCGAGGGCGACGGCCGCCGCGACGCCCATCCGCCGCGACCGGCGCGCCACCCGCGTGCTCGCCACCAGGGCCGCCTGGCCGCCGGGGCTGTGGTCCATGTGGGGACGACCGTCGATCACGAGCGCGCGGGGAAGCGTGGGTCCGGAGCGACGCCACCGGCATCGCGGCGCTGCGCGACCAGAATGGCGGGACGCATCGGAATGCACCAGCAGGCAGCGACGCGGGCGCGTATGCTTTGCCGCGTCCGCGTTCCCGCAGCCGGCGCCGGCCGCCGCCGGCCGCCGGCCGCGGCACCCGACCGCGTCGCCCGACCCACCTCCCATCCCTGCCCTGCTCGCGGATGCCGCCTCGCGACGCTGCCCGTCCCTCGATCCGCCAGCGCGTGGCCGTGGCCCTCGCGGCCGGGGTGTTCGGCGCGTACTTCGTCCACCTGGTGGCCACCAAGGGCCAGCCGATCATGGACGCGCGGACCGACTGGGACCACGTCTGGGTCGCGGCGCGCATGGTGCGCGACGGCGTCGATCCCTACCAGGCGATCGGTCCGCACGCCGGCGCCACCTTCCGGCTGCCGGCGCTCATGATCTATCCGCTGACGACGGTCGTCGCGGTCATGCCACTGACGCTGCTGCCGCTGGCGGTCGCCCGCGCGCTGTTCGTGGGCGTGTCGATGGCGCTGCTCGCCTGGGCGCTGAGCGCCGACCGGCTGTGGCGCTGCCTCTGGCTGGTAAGCGCGCCGATCGTGCTGACCATGGGCCTCGGGCAGTGGGCCGCGCTCACCACGGCGGCGGGGCTGCTGCCGTGGGCCGGGGGCCTGCTCGCGCTCAAGCCGCAGAACGCCGTCGTCTGGCTCGCGGCCACCCTCTCGCGCCGGATGCTGGTGCAGGTCGTGGTCGTCGGCGCGGCGCTCGGCGCGGTCAGCCTGCTGCTCCAGCCCGACTGGCTCGTCGAGTGGCGGCACGCGGTGTCGGTGCACTGGAGCATCCGTCCACTCGTCGTGCGTCCGCTCGCCTGGCCGCTGCTGCTCGCCGCGCTGCGCTGGCGCCGCCCCGAGGCGCGGCTGCTGCTCGCGACGGCGCTCGTGCCGATCAATCCGGGGCCGTACGAGCTCGTGCCGCTCGTCACCGTGGCCCGCACGCGCCTCGAGTTGCTGGTGCTCTGGTGGGGTGGCGTCCTCGCCCAGCTCGGCCAGCGGATCGCCCTGCAGCAGCTCGGCGAGTGGACGCACTCCATCGGCGCGCTGCGCGACGTGATGATCGTGGCGCTCTGCCTCCCCGCGCTGGTCATGGTCCTGCAGCGCCCCAACGAGGGCGTGGTGCCCGCGTGGCTGGAGCGGGTGGCCGGCGGCATCCGCCTGCCACGCCGCCCGCGCGACGACGCGCGCGGCGCGACCGGCGCGACCGGCGCGACCGGCGCGCCGGACTGATGCCCGCGTGGACCGCGCGGCTGTGCAATGCGGCGCGGACGCGCAGATTGGGGGGCGCCTCCCGCCTTCCCGCCCCTCCAACGTGCCGCCACGCTCCTCCCGCGCCTCCGGGCCGCTGCTGCTCGCCCTCGGCGTCGGTCTCGCGGCCGCGGCGTTCGTCTGGTTCGGCGCCCAGCGCGTCACGCCCAACGGGGATGCGCGGAGCGACTTCGACCACCTCTGGTTCGCGGCGCGCGTGCTGTGGAGCGGCGGCGACCCGTATGCGGCGATCGGCCCGCACGCGGGCGCGGCGTTCCGCTTCCAGTGGCCCCTGTACTATCCGCTCACCACGGTCGTCGCCGTGCTCCCGCTGGCGGCGCTGCCGCTGCCGGTGGCGCGCGCGCTGTTCGTCGCCGCGCCGGCCGCGCTGCTGACCTGGCAGCTCGCGCGGCGCTCGCGCTGGCATCCGCTCGGCCTCCTCAGCTACGGCGTGATCGACGCGCTGGGGGCGGCGCAGTGGTCGGTGCTGACGACGGCCGCCGCGCTCACCCCGGTCGCGGGCGGGCTGCTCGCCCTCAAGCCGCAGGCCGCCCTGGCATGGGTGCTCGCGACGCTGTCGCCGCGCCTGCTGCGCGACGTCGCGATCGTCGGCCTGGCGCTGCTCGCGGTCAGCCTGTGGCTCGACCCGGCGTGGATCGGCCGCTGGCTCCACGCCGTCAGCACGGCGACCCACGTGCGGCCGCTGATCGTGCGGCCGCTCGCGTGGCCGCTGCTGCTCGCGCTCTCGCGGTGGCGGCGCCTCGACGCGCGCGTGCTCCTGGCGACCGCGCTGGTGCCCATCACGCCGGCCCCGTACGAGCTGGTGCCGCTGCTGCTGGTGCCGCGCAGCCGCGTGCAGATGCTGGCGCTCGTGTCGTGCACGTGGATCGCCTATGCGGTGCAGTACCAGCTCGTCGTGCACGTCGCGATGGCGCGCCGCGTCGGCGTCGCGCAGGACGCGCTGCTGGCGCTCGTGCTCCTGCCCGCACTCGTGCTCGTGCTGCGGCGGCCGAACGTGGGGGCGGTCCCGCCGTGGGCCGCCGACGCGGCGCACTGGCTCCGTACGCGCGGCCGGCTTCCGACGGCGGCGCCATGACGTCCGCCACGCCGTCCACGACGCGGCGCGTGCCGCGCGCGCCCGTCCCGGCGCCACCGCGCTCCGTGGACGCGCCGCCGACCGGCGCGGGCTCGCAGGGGCACGTCGACGCGCTCGACGGCGTGCGCGGGATCGCCATCCTGCTCGTCATGCTCGTGCACGGCGTCGCGAACCTCGAGGCGTCGGGGTGGGCGCGCCTGCCGGTCGCGATGGCCCGCTTCGGCTGGTCCGGCGTCGACCTCTTCTTCGTCCTGTCGGGGTGGCTCATCACGCGCATCCTGCTCGAGGATCGCGGACGCGCGGGCGCGCTGCCCGCGTTCTTCGCGCGCCGCGCGCTGCGCATCTGGCCGCTCTACTTCCTCGTGCTGGCCGGCCTGAGCGTGCTCGCGTACGGCTGGCCCGCGTTCCAGCCGGGGGACGCCGCGGAGTTCCGCCGCGCGATGCCGTGGTACTGGACGCACACGTTCAACTGGTACCTCATCGTCCACCCGTCCGGGGACACGGGGGCGTACGGTACCGGGACGTTCTGGTCGCTGGCCCTGGAGGAGCAGTTCTACCTCGTGTGGCCGTTCGTCGTGCAGCGGCTGCACGGGCGGGCGCTCGCGCGGACCTGCGGCGCCCTCGCCGTCGGCAGCGCGCTGCTGCGCATCCTGCTGACCGTGGTCGGCGTGAGCTTCCCGCTCGCGGTCCTGCCGTTCACGCGGCTGGAGGGGCTGGCCGTCGGCGCCGGCCTGGCGGCGCTGCGCGACGTGCCGGAGGCGTGGGCCCGGCTGCGCCGCTGGACCGCGCCACTCGCGGACTCGCCGGTGCGGCTGGTGATCGCCGCCCTCGCGTGTCACGCGCTGCTGACCTGGGTGACGCAGCTCGACCCCGAGCTCCTGCAGGTGGTCGGCGTGCCGACGGTGGTCTGCGTCTGGGGTGCGCTGGTGCTCGCGGTCGTCGCGCACGGCCCGGAGACGCCGCTCGCCCGGATCCTCACCGTGCGCCCGCTGCGCGCGGTGGGGCGCATCAGCTACGGGCTGTACGTGTTCCACCTGCCCGCGATCTTCCTCGTCAGCTGCGCCGCGGTGGCGTGGCGCCCCGGCACCTCGCTCGCCGCGATCTTCTGGACCGGGTACGCCGTCACGTTCGTGGCCGCGCTGCTCAGCTGGCGGCTGTGGGAGCGTCCGTGGCTGGCGCTCAAGCGATGGGTGCCGCGTCCCGCGCGCGCCTGAGGCGCGACGGCCAGCGCGGCACGCTCCCCTCGTTCGGGCGGCGCAGCACCAGCACGAGCGTCGGGAGATAGTAGAAGAGCACGAGCGCGTCACCGGCGAGGTACTGCAGCTGCTGCGTGCTCGTCGCCACCTGCACGATGCGGTAGTGCGCGTAGCCCGCGGCGTACGACAGCACGGTCATCGCCAGCGCGGCGACGCGCGAGGCCGGCATCACCATGTGGTACACGGCCTCGTACGGCACCGTCGACTGCGGCACGCACGCCAGCGCCACCAGCCAGCGCGCCTCGGGCCGTCGCCAGCGCAGCAGCGCGAGCAGCACCAGCGGCCCACCCACGCGCCAGTGCGCGACGGGCGCCGACATGTGCGGCGCCTGCGCGGTGGCCGCGCGCCACGCGGTGAGCCAGTCGGGCGCGAGCGCGAAGCTGGCCGCCAGCAGCACGACGCCCGCGACGGCGGCCACGAGGTACGCGCGGAACGACAGCGACGCGGCGACCGTGGCCAGCCCCACGGTCGGCTTGAGCACCGCGAGGAGACCGAGCGGCCAGAGGAAGAAGGCCGCGGCCACGAGCACCGACCACTGGCCGCTCACCGCGGCGTGGTAGAACGGGACGCTGACGAACACCAGCAGCCGCCACCACGCCTCGCGCGTCACCGCCCACGCGAGCAGCGCCGCGGCGCCGCCGACGAACAGGGCGCGCGCGACGTCGAGCGGCAGCGCGGCGAGCGGCGCGAGCGCGAGCAGCGCGGGGGCCGGATAGTACAGCGGCGACGGCCACGCGACGCGCCGGCCCGGCCCGATCAGCAGCCACGGGTCCTGTCCGTCGAGGAAGAGCCGCGCGCCATGCCACACGACGTCGAAGTCGGTGGCGCGATGCGTCACGGCGCCGAAGCCGAGCATCAGCAGGACCGCCCACACGCCCATCAGCAGCGCGACGACGAGGCGCGCGCGGACGCTCGGCGACGCGCGCGCCTCAGGCATCGTCGTACGCGCGCCCACGCGGCGCGCGTCCGGCGGCGCGGCGACGTCCGAGCCATCCCGTCGCGCGCGTCACGAGGACGTCCAGCCAGCGCGGCACCTCGCCCTCGTTCGGGCGGCGCAGCACGAGCACGAGCGCAGGGAGGTAGAAGAAGAGCACCAGCACGTTGCCCGCCGTCCACTGCAGCGACACGGTGTCCGTCGCCCGCTCGGCGATGCGGTCCTGGAGCCAGGACGCGCCGAACGACGCGATCGCCATCAGCGTGACGCCGCGCAGCGTGCGCGGCACGAGCAGCAGGTAGAGGCCCTCGTACACGAGCGTGGACTGCGGGACGCACGCGAGGCCGGTGAGCAGGCGCGCCTCCGGGCGGCGCCAGCGCAGCAGCGCGAGCAGCACCAGCGGACCGCCGACCGCCAGGTGCGACACGGGCGCGGAGTAGTGCGGCGTGTCGCCGATGACCGCGAGCCATTCCATCGGCCACGTCGGCCGGACGGCGAGGCTCGCGAGCAGCACCGCCACGCCGCCCCCGATCGCGATCAGCTGCGCGCGCTGCGTGGGCGACGCCAGGAAGATCGCGGTGCCGAGCGTCGGCTTCATCGCCGCGAGGAGGCTCAGCGTCGGGAAGAGGACCGCCGCCGTCAGCAGCACCGACCACTGGCCGCCGCCGGCGGCGTTGAAGAAGGGCGTGCTGAGGAAGAGCGGCAGGCGGTGCCACCCGTCGCGCGTGAGCCCGAAGCAGAGCAGCGCCGCCGCGCCGCCCACCCAGATCATGCGCGCGATCGGCAGCGGCACGACCGTGAGCGGCGCGACCGCGACGAGCGCGGTGCCCGGATAGTAGAGGTGGTCGTTCCACTCGATCTCGCACCCGTGGCAGATCGCCGCGTACGGGTTGCGGCCCTCGAGCATCACGCGCGCGCCGTTCCACACGACGTCGAAGTCGGCGGGGCGCCCCTTGGTCGCGCGCTCCATCTGCCACAGGCACAGCACGCCCCACACGGCCGCGAGGCAGGCGACGGCGAGTCGCGCGCGGCGGGTGGGACGCGGTCCGGGCGCGGGGGAGGGATGGACCTCGCTGGGCATCGGCCCGGGACGATAGGCCGCGGGTCGGGGTCACGCCAGCGCGCGGGACGCGTGTGCGTGTGCCTGTGCGGACGGCGACGGCCGCGGTGTAAGTTGCCTTCCGCGACGGCCGGCGTCGTCGAGTGTCGCCGGAGCGATCCGTCATCCTCTGCCCCATCGTGGACGCCGCCGCCTACGACTTCATCTTCGAGCGCGAGCACCAGCACTGGTGGTTCCGCGCCCGACGCGAGCTGATCGCGCGGACGGTGACGCGGTTCGTGCCCGACGGCGCGCCCTTCCTCGACGTCGGCTGCGGCACGGGCTCGCTGCTGGAGCGGCTGGGGCGCGCGGTCGAGCCGTGGGGACTCGACCCGTCCGCGGAGTCGGTGGCGCGCGGGCGCGCGCGCGGGCTGCGCCGGCTGACCGAGGGCGGCGTGGACGCGATCGCGACGCTGCCGCAGCGGCACTTCGCCGGCGTGGGCTTCTTCGACGTGCTGGAGCACCTCGACGACGACGCGGGCGCGCTGCGACTGGCGTTCGACGCGCTGCGGCCGGGCGGCGTCGTGGTGGCGACGGTGCCCGCGTTCCGGTGGCTCTGGTCACGGCACGACGAGGTGCACCAGCACCGCCGGCGCTACCGGCGCGAGGAGCTGGCGGCGCGGCTCACGGAGGCCGGCTTCCTCCCCGAGCTGCTGACGTACTACAACGCGCGGCTCTTCCCGCTGGTCGCGACCGTGCGCCTGGTCGAGCGGGCCTTCGGCCTGGAGGCCGACGCCGACACGCGCGTCCCGCCCGCGCCGATCAACCGCCTGCTGGAGCGCGTCTTCCTGTCGGAGCGCACGCGCCTCGCGCGCGCGACCACGTCGGGCGGCTTCAGCGCGGGCCTGTCGGTGCTGGCGGTCGGTCGACGACCGGACTGACCGCGCGCCGCGCGCCGCGCCGCACGCGCCACGCGATGCGCGCGAGGTCGAGCCCCGAGCGCAGCGCGGCGCCCATCGTGAGCTTGGAGCCCGCGACGTCGCGCCACTCGGCGAGCGGGTGCTCGACGAAGCTCTCGTCGACGTCCTGGCCCGCGGTCGCGGCGTGCAGCCGCGCCAGCAGCTCGACGTCGAACGCCCAGCGCGAGAGGAACGGCGCCTCCAGCGCCGCGGTCAGCGGCCCCGCGACGCGGAACAGCTTCGCGCCGCACTGCGTGTCGTAGACGGGCATCCCGAGCACGACCGACGCCGCGGTGGCCCACACGCGCCCGAGGTAGTGCCGCGCCAGCCGCCGCGCGATGCGCCGCCCGAGCAGCCGCACGCGCGAGCCGAGGACCGCGTGACAGGCCGCGCGCGCGCGCAGCACCGCCACCAGCTCGGGCAGCGCCGCGAGCGGCGTCGAGAGGTCCGCGTCCCAGTACCCGACGTACGCGGCGCGCGTCGCCGGCGACTCGGCCAGCACGTGCCGGAGGCCCGACCACACCGCGCCCGCCTTGCCGCCGTTGCGCGGCAGCGCGAGCACCGCGACCCGATCGGCGTGCGCCGACGCCATCGCGTCGAGCACCGCGCGCGTGTCGTCGGTGCTGCCGTCGTCGACGAACAGGAGGCGCAGCGCGGGCGATGCGTCGAGCGCGCGCGCGAACGCCGCGACGTCGAGCCGCCGCGCCTCGTTGTAGCACGGCACGACGAGCGCGACTGACGGCGCGTCAGCGGGCGAGGTCATGGCGCGCGGGCTTGAGCGACTGGAAGCGGTCGAGCACCGCGAAGTCCTGGCGGAAGCGGTCGAGCGACTCGCCCACCTGCTCGATGCGCTCGATCTCGACGTTGCCGAGGAAGGCGCCCGCGTCGGCGAGGTAGTCCATGCGCGACGGCTCGAGCGTCATCAGCCGCGCGCACGTCGCGTCCACCGCGACCGGGTCCTCGCCGAACGCGAGCAGCCCGCTCTTCCGCGCCGTGCCCTGGATCGGGCCGTTCCCCTCCATGCCGACGATGCCGTCGACGATGGCGAAGCGGCGCACCGGCAGCGCGGCGTTGATGTCGACGATGCTGTTGGGGATCCCCTTCACGTGCAGCACGTTCTTCGGCCAGCCGTAGTGCGTGCCGGGCATGATGCCGAACAGGTTCTTCATCGACAGCGTGGCGCCGGCCCAGTGGTGCGTCTTGAGCTTCGGCATCGAGACGAACAGGTCGGCGCCGGCGACCGTCTCGGGGAGCCAGAGCTCCGACAGCCCCGTGAACCGCGACCGCGTCGCGACGCGGCGCACGCCGTCGACGTTGAGGTCCACGTAGCGCACGCCCGCGTCCTCGAGCGCGGCGCCGAGCCCGGACGCATCGAGCAGGTACTCGTTGTCGCGACGATGCCCCGGCCCCTCGGCCACGATCACCTCGCGCGCGTCCATCGAGCGGAAGACGCGCGCCGCCGCGGCGACGAGCGCGGGGTGCGTGTTGATGACGCCCGCCGGATCGAACTCGACGAGGTTGGGCTTGAGCACCACGCGGCGGCCGCGCACGTCGAGCGGGAAGAGCGCGAGCCCCTCGCGCAGCGCGGCGTCCAGGCGGTCGTCGTACGCGTCGGCGCGCACGATCGCGACGCGCGAGCGCGGCGGCTTCACGTACGCGTCGCGCCCCCAGCGCGCCTCGCGCTCGCGCTGCGGCGCGCGCGCGACGAGCGGCGCGAGGACGGCGCCGGCCACCACGCCGGTGGCGACGGTGCCGACGAACTGGCGGCGGGTGAAGGCCAACGTCAGGCTCCGGACGGGTGGAACGGGGTGGGCGGGCCGGCCAGGGCGAGCAGCGCCAGCGCCTGCGTGCGGACGTCGGCGGGCGGCGCGTCGATCACGCGCGCCGCGAGCGCGACGCGCACGCCGGCGTCGGAGGCGCCGTGCGCGCGCAGCGCGAGCGCGGACAGCGCGCGTGCCAGCGACGAGCGCGTCTCCGCGAGCAGCGCGGGCAGCCGCGCGAGGCCGGAGCGCACGACGGCATCGGCGCCGGGCGCGCCGCGCAGCGCGAGCAGCGCCCACGCCGTCGTGTCGGGATAGGGCGCCACGTCCTGGCCGAGGACCTTCGTGTTGCCGTAGTTCCAGCCGCCGCCCGGCACCGCGCGGTCGATCAGCATGCGCCGGCCCATCGCGATGCGGTCGGCCGCGTGGTCGTCGCGCGCGCCGGCGGCCCGCAGCGCGAGCAGCGCGACGGCCGTCGGCTCGACCCAGCCGAACGTGCCGTCGATCCACGGCCAGCCGCTGAGCGTCGCATCGAGCTCGGTGGGCACCGGCGCGCCGCGCCACTTCTGGAAGCGGAAGAGCAGGCGCGTGGACAGGTCGAACGTGTTCGCCTCGCGCGCCGCGAGCCACGCCGCGCCGCGCGCGACCGCCGCGCGATCGGCGCCGAGGCGCGCCAGCGCGAGCAGCGCGACGCCGCCGGCCCAGCTGGGCGCGTCGACCTGCGTGGTGGCGGGCCAGCTGCCGTCGGGCCGCTGGCGCGCGAGCAGCCACGCGGTCGCGCGCGCGGCCGGCGTCGGGCCGGACCCGGTCGCGTCGCCGCCCGCGTGCAGCGCGAGCGCGGCGAGCGCCGACGGCTCGACCGCGTCGGGCCCCTGCTCGCTCGCGCCCCATGCGCCGGTCGCGCGCTGCGCCCGCACGAGTCGCGCGCGCAGCGCGGCGGCCGCATCGCGCGGGTCAGGCACCGTCGGCCTCCCGCGCGACCGGCGCGACGGCCGGCGCGCGGCGCGCGGCGAGCCACCGGCGCGCCGCCTCGACGAGCGGCGCGGGTCGTCCATCGGGCTCGGGGCGCAGCAGCGCCAGCACCGTGGCCGGGAGGTACAGCAGCGCGATGATGCCGGGCGCCGAGCTCGGGCCGCAGTAGTTCGTGGGGCAGTCGCGCAGCGCGATGCCCCACGCCACGATGCTCCCCGCGCTCAGCGTCAGCGTGCCGAGCGCGTTCCAGGGCACCAGCCAGAGCGGGAGCTGGTCGTAGAAGTAGAGGTTCTGCGGCACGCACGCGAGGACGGCCACCAGGCGCGCCTCGGGGCTGCGCCACCGGAAGAGCGCGAGCAGCGGCAGCCAGCCCCACGGCATCGTCACCGGCGCCGGGTGGCTGTGGACCGCGCGCGTGACGTGCAGCCAGTCGAGCGGCCACGTGGGCACCATCGCGAGCGCGACGAGCGCCAGCACCGCGCCGCCGACGACCGCCGCGCGCGACGGCCGGTACGCGAACAGCGCCAGCCCCAGCGTCGGCTTGATCGACAGCAGGAAGCCGAGGCCGGGGAGCAGGGCGCCCGCGATGAGCAGCGGGCCCCACTGGCCGAGCGCGGTCGTGAGCGCGTAGGCCACGGTCGGCAGCGCCCACAGCCGCCAGAGCCCGGGGCGCAGGAACGCGTACGCGAACAGCGCGCAGGTGAGCCCCATGAACACCGTCGTCGCGACGTCCACCGGCAGGTGCGCGAGCGGCAGCGCCGGGAACGCGGCGGGCAGCGGATACGGGAAGCCGCTCTCCAGCGGGTACGGCCCGCCCGGCTGGATGACGTCGTACGGATTGCGCCCGGCGAGCAGCGCGCGCGCCGCGCGCCACGGATAGGTGAAGTCCTTGCCGAGGGTGTGCGGCGCGCCGCGCAGCACGCCCCAGGTGCGCGCGGCGCTCAGCACGCCGACGATCACGGCGAGCACGAGGCGCTCGCCGCGCTCCAGCGGCCGCCCGGAGAAGATGCCGCGCGACGCGGTGTCAGCGGGCGGCATCGGCGGCCTCCGGCGAACGGTCGCCGCGCGTGCGGCCGAGCAGGCGAGCGCCCAGCGCGGCGAGGCGCGCCTCGTGGCCGCGCGCGAGCACGAGCGCGGTCGCCGGCACGTACAGCAGCCAGAGCACCCACGGCTGCGCCTCGTCGCCGCAGAAGTGCGGATCGCTGCACACCGACTTCGTCCCCGCGAACGCGAGCCAGCTGAGCGCGGTCAGCGCGGCGGCCGCGCGCCCGGAGCGCGCGACGAGCCAGAGCGGCAGCTGGTCGTAGAAGTAGGGGTTCTGCGGCACGCAGGCGAGCAGCGCCACCAGCCGCGCGTCGCGGTCGCGCCAGCGCAGCAGCGCCAGCAGCGGCAGCCACCCGAACGGCTGCGTGACGAACGCCGGATGCCCGACGGTCGCGCGCGCGGCGCGCACCCACTCCAGCGGCCACGCGGGCACGAGCACCAGTCCGACGAGCGCGAGCACCGCGCCGCCGACGACCGCCGCGCGCGACGGCCGCGACACGAACAGCGCCAGCCCCAGCGTCGGCTTGAGCGACAGCGCCCACGCGCACGCGGGCAGCAGCGCGCCGGCCACGAGCAGCGGCGACCACTGACCGAGCACGAGCGCCATCGCGAACGGCGCGCTCACCAGCATCCAGAGCCGCGCGAGCCCGCCCCCCTCGGCCAGCAGCGCCCAGGTCAGCGCGGCGGCCGACAGGCCGAAGAAGGCGGCGCCCGCCACCGCCGCCGACAGCCAGGCGAGCGGCACCACGACCAGCGCGGCCGGCAGGGGATACGGGAAGCGGCTCTCGTACGGATACGGCCCGGTGGGCTGGATGACCGCGTAGGGGTCGAGCCCGGCGAGCAGCGCGCGCGCCGCGCGCCACGGATACGTGAAGTCCTTCGCGACGAACTGCGGGATCCGCCGGGTCACCACCCAGAAGCCGAGCGCGCAGACGACGCCCACGAGCAGCGCGAGCGCGATGCGCTCGCCCCGGCTCAGGGGTCGGCCCGAGAACAGCGACGGGGAGCGGTCCAGCGGACCGGACGCGGGGAGGGACACCCGGACGGGCGAGCGGCGGGGAGAGACGGAGGGGAGCGGCGGCGGGCGCCCACGGGGGAACCCGCTGAGGACGCGCCACGCCGGAGGATCGGCACGGCACCGCGCCGGGGCAAGCGAGCACGCGCCGGCTGGAAGATACCGGCTATGGCCCCCCCGCCCCGGAAGTCTTACCGTGGGCTGACCCGGACGTTCGAGCTCTCCCACTCATGCGTCTCCGGTCCCATGCTGTGCCGCCGCACGCGTCCGTCGTCCCGCCGCGGGATCCTCCCGGCCGCGGCCCCTCCGCTCGGCCCCCTCCTGGCCGCGCTGACCGTGCTGGCTGCATGCGGCGAGCGCGACGGCCCCTCGGTGTTCAATCCCGACGGTGGCGTCTCGGCCGGCGTCTCGGAGGTCGTCGTCGAGCCGAAGGTCGACACGCTGCTCGCGCGCGACTCGCTGCAGGCGACCGACTTCGGGCGCCTGAAGGCGACCGTCATCGGCTTCAGCGGCGGCGTGATCGGCAGCGCGCGCATCGAGTGGACGACGTCCGACACGACGATCGTCACCGTCGACGCGAGCGGCGTCGTGCGCCCGCGACGGATCGGCAGCGCGACCGTCACCGCCACGAGCGGCAACAAGGCCGGCCACGCGACGATCGTCGTGACGTGGGCCGCGCAGCGGCTGACCATCACGTCGCCCACGCGGCCGGTGGGCACGACGGGCGCGGCGACGGTGGACACCATCCTGGTGCGGAACCCCATCGTCGCGCAGGACACGCGCCTGCTGCGCGCCCGCGCCATCGACGCGCGCGGCGACACGCTGACCGGCGTGCGCTACACCTGGTCGTCGAGCAATGCCGCCGTCGCCACGGTCGACTCGGCCGGCGTGGTGCGCGCGCGCGGCGTGGGGAGCGCGACCATCACCGCGCAGGGCGCCGACCTGACGGCGTCGCGCACGGTGCTCGTGGCGTCGGTCGTGCGCGAGGTGCGCATCACCGCGCCGGCGACGCAGGCGCTCACCGACGACACGCTGCGGCTCACCGCGCGCGCGCTCGGCCACGATGGCCAGCCGGTCGCCGATCCGCGCGTGACGTGGACGTCGTCGGACCCGCAGACGGCGACGATCGACTCGCTGGGGCTGGCGCGCTTCCTCCGCGCGGGCACCGTGCGCTTCACCGCGACGAGCCACTTCGCGAGCGGCAGCACGGGCGCCGCCCCGAACGCGCCGGACGTCGTCGTGCAGCCGCGCGCGTACCTCCAGGTGGACGCGGGCCTCGACCACACCTGCAGCGTGATCACCCTCGGCCGCGTGTACTGCTGGGGGCGGCGCGCCGAGGGGCAGCTCGGCACCGCGTCGCAGGACACGACGTGCTTCGACGGCGTCTCGACGGCCGTGCCGTGCAGCTTCGTCCCCAAGCGCGCCACCACCGACCTCGCGTTCGCGCGCGTCGTCGCGGGCGACCTCACGACGTGCGCGATCGCCGTCACCGGCCGCGCGTACTGCTGGGGCACGGGCAGCGCGGGGCAGCTCGGCAACGGCTCCACCGCCAACTCGCCGACGCCGACGCTCGTCACCAGCGCTCTGACGTTCGACACGACGGCGGGCTCGCTGAGCGTCGGCGGCCAGCACGCGTGCGCGATCACGGCCGGCACGCGCGTGGTCTACTGCTGGGGCTCCGACTCGACGGGGCAGCTCGGCACGCAGACGGTGCGCGTGAGCAGCACGACGCCCATCCCGCCGGACCTGCCGACGCTCCCCGTCGAGACGAACCCCGCGCGCTGGGTCAGCGCGGGCGCGCGGCAGACGTGCGCGATCGGCGCGCGCGGGCAGGCCTTCTGCTGGGGGAGCAACACGACGGGCGCGCTCGGCATCGGCAACCTCCAGAGCCGCGAGCTGCCGACGCTCATCGCGAGCACGCTGGCGTTCACGAGCATCGCCGCGCCCGCGGTGGTGGGCGGCCACACGTGCGCGCTGACGACGGACGGCCGCGCGCTCTGCTGGGGCGCGAACAACGCCGGCCAGATCGGCGTCGACACGTCGGGCGGGCCGCTCCCCACGCCGCAGTTCGTGTTCGGGAGCGCGCGCTTCAGCGCGATCGGCGTCGGCCGCGACTTCACGTGCGCGCTCGGCGCGTCGGACAACGAGATCTACTGCTGGGGCGCGAACGACCTCGGACAGCTCGGCCTCGAGCCGGCGGGCCCGGGCACCGGCCACGCGCGCCCGAAGATCGTGAACACGCCCGTCGCCCTCGGCCCCGACGGCCGCGTGCTCGACCTGCCGCGCGTGACGTTCGTGGGGCTCACCGTCGGCAACCGCCACGCCTGCGGGCTCGCGTCCGACGGGACGCTGTACTGCTGGGGGTCGGAAACCTTCGGTCCGCTCGGCTCGCCTTTGCAGGCGCGCATCCAACCGCGGCCCGTGCGCGTCGTGCGCCCACTCTGACTCCGAAACGGCGGAGGACGGAAGGGCGGAGGACGATGAAGCGGAGGACGGAACAGCGTGAGACGGAAAGGCGGATCTCTCGGCTCGAAGCTTCGAGCTCATAGGGTCCGCCTTTCCGTCTCACGCTTCATCGTCTTCCGCCGTTCCGTCCTCCGCCCTTCCGTCCTCCGCTCTACCGAACGAGATGGAACTGAGTCTGGCGCTGCCACGCCCACTTCACGACACCGTCCGCGCCGATGATCACATCTTCTTCCTGCGCCGACCGCACCGGCTGGCCGCCCCACTCGGGCACGGGCGTCGTCGCCTGCAGCTCGATCGAGTACCACATGCGCGGGATGACGACCGCGTCGCCGCGACCGGGCACGCCGTCCTGGTAGTCCCACAGCCCGATCAGCGGGCCCGCGCCGTGGCCGTGCAGCCCGATCGGGTGCGAGTAGATCGTCCCGTCGATGCGCTCCGCGCGCATGCGCGCCTGCGACGCCGCCAGCACCGCGTTGCCCGTGCGGCCCGGGCGCAGCTCCGCGACGACGATGTCCTGCAGCCGGTTCGACGCGCGCAGCGCGGCCACCAGCCCTGCCGGCGGCGCGCTCTCGCCCGCGCGCAGCACGTAGCCCATGTGCTGCGTGTCGGTGTTCAGTCGGAACGCCGTGATCCCGAAGTCGCAGTGCAGCACGTCGCCGCGCTGGATGACCGGGTCCTCGCCGAGCCGCTCCGCGGTCCACCCCTGCCGCTGCACCTCGACCGACGGCTGGAACCAGGTGCCGAGCCCCAGGTCGTTGACGCGCTGGCGCATCCACCAGACGACGTCCTGCGTCGTCGTCGTGCCGGGCGTGATGACGCGGTTCGAGAACGCCTCGCCGATGATGTCCCAGACGAGGCGGTTCATCTCGCGGAACGCGGCCTCCTCGTCCGGAAGGCGCGCGGCGATCATCTCCAGCGGCAGCGCGTCGACGCGCACGAAGCGATTGGACCACTCGGCGCCGAGCGCTTCCTGCATCCCTTCCAGCTCGCCGGCGGAGAGGCCGTCGGAGAAGGCGAAGGTGCGCGACGCGTTGATGGCGATGCGGCGCGGCTTCCGCTGCTCGACGACGCGCTTCAGCACCTGCCACTGCTCGTCGCCCCAGAGCTCCGCCTGGCGCGTGTTCGCGCCGCTGCCCGCCGCCACCGTGACGCCGCCGGGCGCGGGGACGGGCTTGGTCGCGCGCACCGCCTCGTACACGCCGCCCTGCGACGTGCCGCCGAGCGCGAGCCGCTCGACGCCGCACGAGGTGTCGCGTGCCGCGGCGGCGGAGTCGCGCCCCGCGCAGCGGTCGAAGAAGACGTAGATCGTGCGCCGCCGCGCGGCGAACGTCGTCGGCGACACGAGCGACGAGAACACGGGGTCCTCGTTGTACTCGCGCATCGGCACGACCCACATGTCCACGCCGTGGCGCCGCAGCAGCGTGGGGAGCACGGTGCGCAGGCGCTCCGCGAGCCAGCCCTGCTGCCGCGCGGCCTGCGCGCGCAGCGTGCCGAACGGGCGCTCGGGCGTGGGGCGCGCGGTCTGCGCGGTCTGCGCGGCGGCGGGCGCGGCGAGCGCGCCGGCGACGAGGAATGCGCGGACGGCGCACGCGGTGCGACGCATCGGACGGTCGGGTGCGAGGTGGGCGCGCGTCAGTGCTGGTGCAGGTGGTGCGGCCCGCGGCGCGCGAGCGTCATGCGCACGAGCTGCACGACGGCGGCCAGCACCGTCGCGAAGATCGCGAACGTCAGCAGCCGCACGACCAGCGTGCCGACCGCCACCGACGGCAGGTCGTGCCAGTGCGCGCGCCCCGACGTGCCGAGCGGCTCGCGGCCCGCGGCGATCAGCAGCGCGCTCGCGGCCATCTCGGCCGCCACCTCGACCAGCGCGAAGACGAGCACGCGCCACGGCCAGCGGCGCACCGGGAAGTTCGACAGGTGCAGCGTCAGCATCCCGCACAGCATCAGCGCGCCGATGCCGAACGTCGCACCGACGTAGAGCCAGCCCGGGCTGCCGTCGGGCCCCGCGCCGTGCGCCAGCGCGAGCGCGCGGAACGCGCGCACGACGACGCCCGTCAGCACGCCCATCTCGACGGTGGAGCGCGTCAGCGCGCGCCACGCGGGCAGCTCGAACGCCTGCCACGTGGTCGTGTCGCGCGGGAAGAGCGGCGCCTTCATGGGAGCCTCACGTGGCGCTCACGGCCGCGCGCCGTCGGCCAGCCGCGCGCCGAGCCACGCCAGGCTCTCGGGCACGTGCGCGCGCCAGTAGGTCCAGTCGTGCGCGCCCGGATGCTCGGCGTACGCGTGCGCGACGCGGAGCGAGTCGAGCGTGAAGTGGAGCGCGCGGTTCTGGTCGAGGAACCGGTCGCCGGCGCCGACGTCGAGCCGGAGCGCGGGCATGCGCGCGGCGTCCGTCCGCTGCAGCCGCGCCGCGATGCGGCCCGGGTCGCGCGCCCACCAGCCCATGGTGTCGCGCCCGAAGGCGAACGGCAGCGACGCCCAGTAGTCGCGCCAGCGCGTCGCCATCGCCGCGACGTCGGTGGCGTAGCGCGGCGGACGGCTCGCGTCGAACGGGCCCGCGGCGTCGAGCAGCGGCGCGACGAAGCCCGAGTGGCTCGCGGCCGCCGACCAGACGTCCGGGTAGCGCAGCGCGAGCGAGACGGCGCCGTAGCCGCCCATGCTCAGCCCCGCGATGCCGCGGTGGCGGCGGTCGGCGCGCGTGCGGTAGCTCGAGTCCACCTTCGCCACGAGGTCGCGCGCGACGTAGTCGTCGTAGTGCGGCCACGGCACGCAGTACGCCGCGGCCGGCTCCTTCCGCGTCGAGTCGCGCTGGCAGGCGTCGATCGTGACGAGCGCGTTCCACGTCGTGTACCACGAGTCGTCGCCGTCGGGCATGACGACGATCATCTCGGGCCCGCCGGCGGCGACGAGCGAGTCCATCGCGGCGTCGAGGCGGCCGTTGCGGACCCAGTTCCACTCGTCGCCCCACAGCCCGTGCAGGTAGTAGGCGACGGGATAGCGGCGCGCGGGCTCGCGATCGTACGAGGCGGGCAGGTAGACGACGAACTGCTTGCGGGTGCGGAGCGCGTTCGACCAGAGCGTGTCGACGCGCACGCGGCCGGTCGTCTGCGCGTGCGCCTCGGCCGGCGACGCGAATGCGGAAGCCGCGGCGAGGGCGAGGAGCGCGCGGCGGGCGGTGCGGAGGAGGGAGACCACGACTGGAGTGTGACCTGATGCACGCCCCCACGCCAGGGCGGACGCGCTCGCCAGGAGAGGTCCACTGGTGACCCGGCGCACCGTCGCCCGCGACGCGCGCGGCCCGGCCGTTGCCACGTCGAGGGCCAATCCCGCGGCGACGCGCGCCGCGGTCGACCATCGCACGCCCCTCTCACCCACGAGGCCCCGATGCCCCAGCGCACCGACAGCTCCCTCCCCCCGGAAGACGCCCAGGGTCCCTCCGGCCCACGCAGCGTCGACCTCGGCCCCCGCGACTTCGCCGGCGCCGGCGAGTTCGCGGCGGACCAGCGGCGCCAGAACCATGAACGGGACGCGAGCCGGCGCTCGCGCGATGAAGCGGCAACCGATGAAGCGGAGAACGGTAGGGCGGAGGACGAGACGGCGTGAAACGGAAAGGCGGACGCTTCGAGCTTCAGTCGAAGGTCCGCCTCTTCGTTTCACGCCGTATCGGTGTCCGCCCTGCCGTCCTCCGCCCTTCCGTCCTCCGCCGTTCCGTTATCGGATCAGGTGCCCGATCCGCCCCCACCGCACGTCCGTCAGGAACGGCAGCGCCCGATCGCTCTCGGCGTTGTACGAGTAGTACACGAACAGCGGCCGCCCGCGCAGGTTCTCGCGCGGCACCAAGCCCCAGTAGCGCGAGTCCTTCGAGTTGTAGCGGTTGTCGCCGAGCATGAAGTAGTGGCGCGCGGGCACGACCAGCGGGCCCCAGTTGTCGTGCGTCGGCTGCGACGGCGCGCCGCC
This sequence comes from Roseisolibacter agri, assembly GCF_030159095.1. NCBI lineage: Bacteria > Pseudomonadati > Gemmatimonadota > Gemmatimonadia > Gemmatimonadales > Gemmatimonadaceae > Roseisolibacter > Roseisolibacter agri. The sequence goes on along the minus strand of NZ_BRXS01000005.1, from coordinate 36,516 downwards.
GAAGCGCGAGGCGGCCAGCGTGTGCTGGCGCTGCCACTCCATCAGCGGGCTGTACTCGTTCGGGTCGCCCTTCGGGTTGGCGTCGGCGGCGAAGCCCTGGCGCTGCGGCACGCCGTTCACGTGCAGCACCGCGTCGCGCATGTAGAGCGTGTCGCCCGGCGTGCCCACCAGCCGCTTCACCAGCGTCGGCGTCGGGTCGTTGCCGACCTGCGCCTCGTCGGCCTGGTACGGCGACTCGAACACCACCACCTCGCCACGCTTCGGCTCCGCGTAGCCGGGCAGGTTGACGCTCGTGAACGGGATGTGCGGCCCGTAGACCAGCTTGTTCACGAACAGCCAGTCGCCCACCAGCAGCGCCGGGATCATGCTCCCCGACGGGATGCGGAACGCCTCGACGAAGAAGGTGCGCAGGATCAGGAAGAGGATGACCGTGCCGAGGAAGGCACGGACGCTCTCCCAGGCCCCGCCCCGGCGCTTCGCGCCGCGGGAGGAGGAGCCGGCGCTGCGGCGGCCGGCACGCACCTCGGCGACGACGTTGCGGGGACGGGCGGAGGAGGAGGCCACGGACGGCGAGGCGGTGGGACGGTGGGCGGGTGGGGCGCGGGACGCGGCGGAGGATGCGCGGCGCGTCCCGGGACGACCGGCGAAAGCTGGCGCCGTCGCGGGGCGGCGCCAAGGGCAGCCGGACGTCCTCCCGGATGCGCCCCGTACGCGGCGAGGGGGCGCGTCGGTTTCCCGACGCGCCCCCTCGCCCGTGCCGTGCCGATCGTGGTGTGATCAGGCGGACGGCTTGAGGTGCTTGTTCACCAGGGCCGTCATCTCGAACATCGTCACCTGGTTCTTCCCGCCGAAGACCTTCCGGAGGTTGTCGTCGGCGTTGATGTTCCGCTTGTTGACCTGGTCCTGGAGGTTGTTCTTCTTGATGTAGGCCCAGATCTGCTTGGCCACCTCGCTGCGCGGCATCGGCTTGTTGCCGATCACCGCCGCGAGCTCGCCGCTCGGCTGCATGGGCGCGGCGAGGGCCGGGTTCAGCGCCCGCTTCTTCGCGGGAGCCTTGGCGGCGGCCTTCTTCGCAGGGGCCTTCGCGGCCGCCTTCTTCGCGGGCGCCTTCGCTGCCGCCTTCTTCGCCGGCGCCGCCTTCTTGGCCGGAGCCTTCTTCGCCGCGCTCTTCGCCGCGGCGCCGCGCGCCGGAGCGGCCTTCTTCGCGGTCTTGGCGGAGGACTTCTTCGCAGCAGCCTTCTTCGCGCCAGCAGCCGACTTCTTCGCAGTGGCCATCGCGTCTCCTGGTGGGGGAATCGAGCGCGCTCGCAGGTGGGGAATTAGGGGCGAACGCGACCAAACCTAAGCGCGCCCCCTGCGTACGCAATAGCCGTGCGCCCTACGGCGCCCTGCGTGAAGCGCTCGCGTCACGCGGCGAGATGCCGCGTCACGCGTTGTGACGCCTCGCACGCGCACACGTCACGCGCGACGCGTCGTCACCGCCCGTCACTTCCGGACCGGCACCGCGGCCCCACCCGCGCGCGGCCCCACACGCAGCGTGGTCGCCAGCCAGTCCGCGATCGCGCCCAGCACCTCGGGCGGCAGCCGCTTGCTCGGCAGCGCCAGGTAGCCGCCCGGCGCACCGCTCGAATCGGCCAGGAAGAGATGGTTCACCGCCGGGAAGACGCGGCGCGTCACCGCGCGGTTGCCCCCCGCGCGCAGCGCCGCCACCAGCGTGTCCGCCTGGTCGGGCGTCACCTGCACGTCCGTCGCGCCCTGCAGCACCAGCGTCGGCACGCGCACCCGACGCGCCACCGGCCGCGGATCGTGGGCCGCGAACCAGCGCAGCCACGCGCTCTGCTTGATCGCCGTGTCCACCGCGCGCGAGAGCGCGGTCAGCATCGAGTCGCGCCGCGCGGCGGGCAGCGCGCCCGCGGGCGGCATCCCGAGCCGGCTCTGGTAGTCGAGGATCTGCCGCCCCGGGATCCCCGGCGCCGCCAGCAGCACCACCCCCGCGAGGCTCGAGTCCTCGGCCGCCACCAGCGGCGCGATCAGCCCGCCCTCGCTGTGCCCCAGCAGCGCGAGCCGCGCCGGGTCCACGTCCGCACGCGTGCGCAGCCAGTCCAGCGCGGCCCGCACGTCGTCCGCGAAGTCGCGCGAGGTCGCGCTCGCGAACGTGCCGCTCGACGCGCCCACCCCCCGCTCGTCCAGCCGCAGCACCGCGATGCCGCGCCGCCCCAGCGTGTCGGCGATCGCGCGGAACGGCCGGTAGTCGGCGATGCCCACGATCTGGCCGTCGCGGTCCTGCGGGCCCGAGCCGCTGATCGTCACCACTACCGGCACCCGCCCCGCGGCGCCCGCGGCGCCCGCGGGGCGCGTCAGCGTCCCCACCAGCGTGTGCCCGCGCGGCGTCGGGACGCGCACCTCCTCGGCGGTGTAGGGCGCGCCGGGCGGCGCGTCGTAGCTCGGCATCCCCCGCCCCGCGTCGGCGGGCAGGTTCGCCACGCGCGTGATGGCGAGGCTCTGCGCCGGCAGCCGCCCGCCCAGCACCTGCCCCGCCGAGTCCACCGCCAGCCGCAGCAGCGCGTTGCCGAAGTCGAGCACCATCGAGTCGCGGCCGACCGCCGTCACCGCCACCGCGCTCCGCGCGCCGGTGCCGAGGTTCACCACCGGCAGGTCGCGCCGCAGCCCGTCGATGGTCGCGCCCATGCGCCGCGCGCGCCGCGTCATCTGCTCCGCGAACGCGAACGACGGGTTGATCCAGGGCAGCGTGCCGGGCATCAGCGGCAGCCGCTGCATCGCCACGTTCCCCGCCGCGCCGGTGACCACCAGCGTGTCGCCGCTGAACAGGTACTGCAGGTTGCCCATCGGCCGCGCGTCGGCCGCCGCGCGCGGCGCCCACTGGTAGAGCTGCACGCGGTGCACGCGCCCGTCGGGCTCCAGCGTCACCGTGTAGGCGATGCGCTGCCGCTGCCCGCGCAGGAACAGCTCGCCCTCGAACCCCGCCGCCGAGCGCGTGACGTGCTCCACCGCGAACGTGTCGGCGCCCACCGTCAGCACGAAGCCGTCGCGCGCCACGGGCAGCAGCGCGACGGGCGGCGCGGGCGTCTGCGCCGCGGCGCTCGCCGACCCCGCGCCCGAGAGCGCGACCGACAGCGCGACCGCGAGCACGACCGCGAGACGCCGGCCCGTCGTCACCGCCCGCGCCCCGCGCCGTCGGCGAGCTTCGTCAGCAGCGCCATCATGCGCACGTCGTGCGGATCGGGCGTCGCGTCGTCCTCCGCCGGCTCGTCCACCGCGTGCGGCGTCTCGAGGATCAGCGGCACGCCGCGCGCGCGGCGGTCGGCCAGCAGCCACCCGAACGGCGCCGCGCCGATCTGTCCCTCGCCGATCAGCGCGTGCCGGTCCCGGTTCGACGCCAGCGCGCCCTCGCTGTCGTTGAGGTGGAAGAAGCCCGGCGGCGCGCCGATCGTCTTCTCGAACTCGTCGAGCACCTCGGCCACCGCGCCCTCGTCGCGCCCCAGGTCGAAGCCCGACGCGTAGAGGTGGCAGGTGTCCAGCCCGTAGCCCGCGCGCGCCCGCAGCGCGGTCGGGATGCCGTCGAGGATCGCCGCGATCTCGTCGGCGGTGCGCGCGACGGTGCTGCCCGCGCCCGCGGTGTTCTCGACCATCAGCTTCGTGCGGCCGTCCACGCCTTCCAGCGCGCGCGTCATCGCGACGCTCACGCGCATCAGCGCCGCGCCGCGGTCGCCGTCGGTGGCGGCGCCGGGATGGAAGCACACCATCCCCAGCCCCAGCGCGGTCGAGCGCTCCAGCTCCTTCGCGAGCCCCGCGCTCGCGCGCTCCCACTTCTCGGCGTCGGGCGTGGCGACGTTCAGCACGTAGGCCGCGTGCGCCATCGCGTGCTCCGCCTGCAGCCCCGTCTCGTCGAGCGCGGCGCGCCAGCGCGCCAGGCGCTCCGGCTTCACGCCGACCTTCTCGTTGTAGAACTTCGGGACCGCGGTGAACAGCTGCAGCGAGCGCATGCCCGCGTTGCCCGCGCGGCGGACGGCCATGGCGATGCCGCCCGTGTCCGGGCAGTGCGAGCCGAGGAGGAAGGTCATCGAAGCGTCAGCGGGTGTCAGCGGGTGGTCGGGGGATCATCGGATGGCGCGGGCGCCTCGCGCGCGCCGTCGCGTGTGCCGTCGCGTGTGCCGTCGCGTGTGCCGTCGCGCGACAGGTCGAGCATCCACGCGCCCTCCAGGTACTCCACGCTCTGCGGGTGCCGCAGCGCGGAGATGCGCTTCACCACGCCGGCGATGCGGTGCGCCTGCTCGACGATCACGAGCAGCATCTCGCGCTCCTCGCCGGGCTCCACCAGCCCCTGCTCGATGAGCGCCGCGTGCCCCAGCAGCGCGGCCAGCGGGTTGTTGATCTCGTGCTGCAGCGTGACCGACATCTCGCCGATGCCGGCGAAATAGCGCGCCTTCGCGAGCGCGTCCTCTGCGCGGCGGCGCGCGGCCTCGGCGCCGATGCGGCGCTCGGCGATCGTCAGCCGCGCCGCGAAGTGGTCGGCGTCGGCGGGCTTGCCGATGTAGTCGTCGGCGCCCGCGTCGAGCACCTGCACGAGGTCCGCGTTGCCGTCGCGCGGCGTGACGACCAGCACGAACGCGCGCGCGCCGCCGTCGCTGGCGCGGATGCGCGCGCACAGCGCGAGGACGTCCAGGCCCGGCAGGTCGAGGTCGAGCACCACGAGCTCGGGCCGCTCGCGCGCGAACGCGTCCCACGCGGCGGCGCCGTCGGCGGCGACGACCACCGTGTGGCCGGCGCTGGCGGCGACGCCGGCCAGGCAGTCGCGCACCAGCGGATCGTCCTCGGCGAGCAGGACCTTCACGGGCGGGCGGGAAGCGGGAGCGGAGGGGAGGGCGCCGCCGGCGAGGCGGCCGCGCGCTTCACGCTACACCGGCGCACGGCGCGCCGTCACTGCCGGTGTAACGCCCGTCACTGCCGCAGCCGGCCGACGCGGACCACGACGCCGGTCGGATACGGCGTGGTGGCCGAGCGCGGGTCCTCCGTGGTGGTCAGCTCGCGCGGCGCCGAGCGCTCCACCCAGCCCAGCGCCACGTCGCGCCCGCGCACGCGCACCAGCGGCCGCTCGGCCGACATGCTGCCCTGCGACGCGGCGAAGCGCTCGTCCCACGTGTGCCCGGCCGTGCGCGAGACGGCCACCGAGATGAACGGACGCCCGCCCGTGTTCGGATCCTCGTACGCGACGAGCACCAGGTCGCCGGCCGAGACGACGCTCGTGGTCGCGGGCCGCTCGCCGTAGACGATCACCTGCGGCGGCTCGAACGCGGCGCGCGGATCCATGCGGTGCGCGTAGAAGACGCCGCTCCCCTCGGGGGCCGCCATCGAGTACGCGACGTGGACGAACCCGTTCACGGTGTCCACCGCGACGGCGGGCGCCGGGCGCTCGCAGCCCACGTGGCCGCGGTCGAGCGTGTCCACGCGCACGGGCGCGTCCCAGGTGGCGCCGCCGTCGGTCGAGCGGCTGGCCATCACCTCGGCGGTGCGGTCGGCGCGCACCGCCCACCACGCGGCCACGCGCTCGTCGCCGCGGCCGCCGGCCCACCGCAGCGACGCGGGGCAGCGCGCCCCGGTGGGATCGGGCGGCGCGGCCGCGAGGGCCGGCACCGCCGACGCGGCCGCGGGGAGCGCGGTGCCCACGGCGCCCGTGAGCATCGAGTCGGCGACGGCGTCGGGGTGCGCGATCGGCCGGTCGGGCGTGGGCGCGGGGACGACGAGGCGCCGCTCGGCGTCCTCGGTCCAGACGACGGGGTCGTTCGTGCAGGCGCACAGCGCGAGGGCGGCGGCGAGCAGCGCGGGCCGCCGAACACGGTTCAGCATCCCGAAAGCTAACCGCGCGCGGGCTAGATTACCCGCGACTCGCGCGACCGCGGCCACCGCCGCTCCCGCGCCCACGACCGATCCTTCCGAGGCTCCTCGAGGCTTTCGCATGACCTCCGTCGCCGCTCCCTCGCACGTCCCCCACGGCTCCGGCGGCGAGAAGCCGCTCGTCGGCGGCACCGCCGCCAGCGCCGACCAGCCCGTCCCCGCGATGGGCGGCGTGACCGGCTTCTCCGGCAACCGCCGCGTGCCGCCCCCGGTGAACGAGCCGGTGAAGGGCTACGCTCCCGGCTCCGCCGAGCGCGCGTCGCTGCTGGCGCGCGTGCGGCAGATGGCGGGCGAGCGCATCGAGATCCCGCTCGTCATCGGCGGGGAGCGCATCACCACGGGCGAGACGGCGCACGCCACGAACCCGTGCGCGCACCGCGAGATCCTGGCCGACTGGCACAAGGCGCGGCCCGAGGACGTCGCGCGCGCGGTGCGCGCGGCGCGCGACGCGCATCAGGAATGGGCCAACTGGAGCTGGGAGGACCGCGCGGCGGTGTTCCTGCGCGCGGCCGAGCTGCTCGCCACGACGTGGCGCGACACGCTCAACGCGGCGACGATGCTCGGCCAGTCGAAGACGGCGCACCAGGCCGAGATCGACGCGGCGTGCGAGCTGATCGACTTCTTCCGCTTCAACGTCGCGTTCGCCCAGGAGCTGTACGGCGAGCAGCCGCTCAGCACGCAGGCGATGTGGAACCAGCTCGACTACCGCCCGCTCGAAGGGTTCGTGTACGCGGTGACGCCGTTCAACTTCACGGCCATCGCCGGCAACCTGCCCGCGTCCGCGGCGCTGATGGGCAACACGGTGATCTGGAAGCCCGCGTCGAGCGCGATGCTCAGCGCGTGGTACGTGATGCGCCTGCTGGAGGAGGCGGGGCTGCCGCCGGGCGTCATCAACTTCGTGCCGGGCGAGCCGAAGCCGATCTCCGACCAGCTGCTGGCGCACCCGGATCTGGCGGGCGTGCACTTCACGGGCAGCACGGGCGTCTTCAACAGCATGTGGGAGACGATCGGCTCCAACATGGGCCGCTACCGCTCGTATCCGCGCATCGTCGGCGAGACGGGCGGCAAGGACTTCATCCTCGCGCATCCGTCGGCGGATCCGCAGGCGCTCGCGGTGGGCATGGTGCGCGGCGCGTTCGAGTACCAGGGCCAGAAGTGCTCCGCCGCCAGCCGCGTGTACGTGCCGAAGTCGCTGTGGCCGGACGTGAAGGCGCGCGTGGTGGCGATGATGGAGCAGATCCGCCAGGGCGACGTGCGCGACCTGCGCAACTTCGTGGGCGCGGTGATCGACGAGCGCTCGTTCACGAAGATCTCGGGCTACCTCGAGGACGCGCGCCGGAACGCCACGATCGTGCACGGCGGCGGCGCGGACCGCACGGCGGGCTGGTTCATCGAGCCCACGCTGGTGGAGACGACGGACCCGTCGTACCGCCTGATGTGCGAGGAGATCTTCGGCCCGGTGCTGACGGCGTACGCGTACGACGACGCGAAGTGGGAGGAGACGCTGCAGGTCATCGACCGCACGTCGAGCTACGCGCTCACCGGCGCGGTGTTCGCGAACGACCGGCGCGCGGTGAAGCAGGCGGCGGTCGCGCTGCGCAACGCGGCGGGCAACTTCTACATCAACGACAAGCCCACGGGCGCGGTGGTCGGCCAGCAGCCGTTCGGCGGCGCACGCGGCTCGGGCACGAACGACAAGGCGGGGTCGAAGCTGAACCTGATGCGGTGGGTGAGCCCACGCGCCATCAAGGAGACGTTCGTGCCGCCGACGACGTTCGAGTACCCGTTCATGCAGGAAGACCCGCGCGGGGACGAGGGGTTCTAGCTCCCTCTGCTGGGCGCTGGGAGCTGCGCGCCGCGCTGCGAGCGGCGGGGGCGCTTCGGCTTCCGCCGATCGCGGCCGCGCGGAGCCTCACCGCTGCGCGCGGGCAGCGTGTCCGCGCGTGGCGGACGGTAGATGCGCCTGCGGACGCCGCTGCCGCGACGATGTATGGAGGCGCGAGGTGTGGAGGTGGCGGAGGCGACCTCTGATCGCAGCAAGGCTTGTCCCGAGCGCAGCGAGGGAAGACCGAGGTTCGCCCGCAGCGGCCGCGATCAGTGGGAGCCGGAGCCGCCTCCACACCCCGCGACTACGGTACCAACCAAGGCCAAACGACTTGAACCGCATGCGCACCTACGACTTCGTCACCGCGGACGTGTTCACGGACCGCCAGTTCGGCGGCAACCAGCTCGCCGTGATCCTCGACGCGCGCGGGTTGAGCGGGGACGAGATGCTCGCCATCACCCGCGAGTTCAACTACTCCGAGACGACGTTCGTGCTGCCGCCCGAGCGCGGCGGATCGGCCCGCGTGCGCATCTTCACGCCCGGGGCCGAGGTGCCGTTCGCGGGGCATCCGACCGTCGGGACGGCGCACGTGCTGCTCGCCACCGGCGCCGTGCGCTGCGACGGCACCGAGATGACCGTCGTGCTCGAGGAGCAGGTGGGCGACGTGCCCGTGAAGGTGCGGCTGCCGCACGCGTCGCCGGTGGGCGGCGGCGTCGAGCCGACGTTCGCGCAGCTCTCCGTCGCGTCGCTCCCCGAGGAGCGCCCCGCGCCGTCGCGCGCCGCGCTCGCCGACGCGCTCGGCCTCGCGGTCGACGAGATCCTCGATGGCCCCTATGCGCCGTGCACCGCGAGCTGCGGGCTGCCGTTCGTGCTCGTGCCGCTGGCGAGCCACGACGCGGTGCGCCGCGCGCGCATCCGCCACGACGCGTGGGAGCGCGCGCTGCCGCCCGACGCGTGGAGCCGCGAGCCGATGGTGTTCGCGATGGGCGCGCCCGACGAGGCGAGCGCGCAGGCGGGCGTCGACGTGCACGCGCGCGTCTTCGTCCCCGGCCTCGGCGTCCCCGAGGATCCGGCCACCGGGTCGGCGAACGCGGCGCTCGCGGGCTACCTCGCCGCGCGCACGCCGCGCCTGGACGGCACGCTGCGCTGGACCGTCGCGCAGGGCCTCGAGATGGGGCGGCCGAGCCGGCTGGAGCTGGAGGCCGACAAGCGCGGCGGCGAGATCACGGCGGTGCGCGTGGGCGGCAGCGCCGTCGTCGTCAGCACCGGCACCCTTCGCCTCCGCTGACGTGAGCGCCGGACTCGGCGACCGGTGGCTGCGCGGCGAGCGGCTGCCCGGCGTGTCGTTCGCGCTGCACGACCGCGTGGCGATCGTCGGCGGCTCGCGCGACGGGCAGGTGGGCACCGTCGCGCTGCTGCTCGCGGTCGTGCCGCACCCGCTCTACCTCGTGACGCTCGACGGCGGCGCGGGCGAGCTGCGGGTGCGGCAGTCGTCGCTGCAGCTGGCGCACTGACCGCCGGCGGCGACGGAGTGCTGCGCGCGCGCCACGGTCCTGTGGGACCGTTGCACGATTGACGACATTAACGACCGTTCATACAATCGACGTGCCTGAGGCAGGTGATCCGCAGCACACCCGTCCCCCCCACGTCGAGCCCGATGAACCGACTCCGCACCATCGCCGCCGTCGCCGCCCTCGCCCTCGCGGGCACGGCGGGCGCCCAGACCACGTACACCGGCACCGGCAACGCCGGCTCGGCCACCGCGCGCGCCGACTTCCTGGCGTCGCTCAGCGGCCTGTCGTACACCGAGGACTTCGACAGCCGCGCCATCGGGTCCAACAGCGTCGTGCTGCCGGGCGTCGGGGTCTTCGGCGGCGGCAACGGCGTCCGGTCGGGCAACCCGTTCCCGTACGGCGGCACGACGACGTCGCTCTCCAACGGCTACGAGCTCTACACGGACGGTGGCTCGGGAACCGCCAGCGGGTCGTTCGCCGCCCCGATCTCGGCCTTCGGCTTCTACGCCACCGACCTCGAGAACCCGTTCAGCGTGCTGGTGACGCTCGTCGGCGGCACGACGAGCACCTTCACGATCCCGGGCTTCAACGATGCCGGTCGCGTCTTCTACGGCCTGAACTTCGGCGCGAACGTGGTCAGCGCCGTCACGCTGACGGCGGCCGCCGGGGACGCCGTGCTGCTCGACGACGTGACCGTGGCCGCGAACGCCGCCGCCTCCACGGTGCCGGAGCCGTCGACGTGGGCGCTCATGGGCTCGGGCCTGCTCGGCCTGGCGGGCGTCGCCCGCCGCCGTCGCGCGACGCGCTGAGCGGACGGACGGAACGCGAAGGGGGCGCGACCTTCGGGTCGCGCCCCCTTCGCGCATCGCGGCCCGTCAGGCGCCGCCGCCGCGGAACCGTCCCGCGTGCCGCTCGCCCAGGAGGACGAAGATCCCCGTCGCCTCGCCGTAGACCGTGCCGTCGGGGCCGACGAGGCGCGCGCTCACCGACGACTTCCGCTCGTCCGCCGGCCCCGCCGTCGTCTCCACCCGCCCGGTGAGGCCCAGCGGCACCGGGTTGCGGAAGTCGACCTCGATGTGCGCGGCGACGGCGGCGCGGTGCGCGAGCCAGACGGCCAGCCCCATCGCCTCGTCCAGCACCGCGGCGACGCTCCCGCCGTGCGCGTGCCCCGGCGGCCCCTCCGCCTTCGGGCCGAACCACACCTCGGCGCGCAGCTCGGCCGGCTGGGCGGCGGTGGCGTGCGGGACCGCGGCGGCGCGCGCCTCGTAGCGGATGCGCAGGCGGTCGCCGTGCGGGTCGTTGGCGACGAACGAGCGCGTGGCGAAGGCGGCGATCGTGCGGCCGACCGGGTGGGCGTCGAGCGGGCGCCAGCCGTCGTCCACGGCGGCCGGCGCGGGCGGGGTGTCGGGCGGTGTGAGCGTCACGTGCGGGGCGAAGGGGGAGTCGTGCGCCCGCAGTCTGCACGGGGCGCCCCCGCGTCGCCACCCACCGGCGCGCGGGGCCTAGGAGTGCCCGGCCGGCTCGCGCGGCGCGGCGTGCGGTGGATCGCCCGACGCGTCGGCCGGCTCGAGGTCCTGCAGCGTGAGCGCGCGGACCCCTTCGGGCGGCGTCGCGTCGGCGGGCAGCGCGCGGCGGTGGGCGAGCCCGATGTTGCGCGCGTTCGGGCGTGCGTCGTGTTGCTCCTTCGGCGTGGCCATGGCAGCTCCGATGGTCGGGGCCTCGCGACGGGCACGCGCCGTGCCGTGCTCGGGAGCGACCGTCGATCTCCAGCCCGCGCCTGCCACGCGCCAGCCACGCGCCGCGCCATGTCGATCCCGTCTGCCCCCACCTCGCGCGCGCAGCTGCTCGCGCGCGCCCGTCTCGAGGCCCGCATCGCGCGCGGGCGCCCCGCGTTCGTGCGACGCGCCCGGCTGCTGCCGCTCGGCGTGCCGCTCGCGGTGCTGGCGGCGGCCGGGGTGGCGCTGACCGTCGGCACGCAGCCGAAGCCGGTCTGGCGCCGCTACAGCCGGCGCGCGCGGCGCGAGGACCTGCAGCGCACGACCGCGCTCGCGCTGCTGGCGGCCGGCGGCGCGCTGGGCGCGACCTGGCTCGCCGCGCGGGCCGAGTGGGCGCGGCACGAGCGCCGGCACCGCGAGGACCACCAGTGGTGATCGACGCGCGGTGACCGGCGCCGCTCGAGCGTAGCCGCCCGCGGGCGGCGTGCCGTCAGCCCTTCTTCGGCTTGGCCGAGTCGCCCACCGCGACGGGCAGCTGCAGCTGGAAGCGGAACTCCTGCCGCACGAGCTGCCGCACGCGCTGGCCGCTCAGCTCCGCCGGCCGGAACTTCATCCCCGCCAGGCAGTCGCGCACCGCGCGCGTGAACAGCGGATGGGAAGACGTCACGACGCGGAAGGAGAGGGAGTCCGCCAGCCCGGTCGTGTCGACGATCCACTCGGCGATCACGGAGCCCTCGGTGTTCGACGCGCGCAGCACCTCGGGATAGCGCGGCCCGGCGCTCGACGGATCGCGCTCGACCTCGATGTCGAGCTCCGACGCGACGAACACCGGGCTGCCGTCGACCGGCGGCCCCTCCTCGGCCAGCTGGACGGGCGTGGCGCGCCCGCCGCCGTCACGGACCGCGGGCGCGAGGCCGCGCGGATCCATGGGCAGGCTCTTCGCGCCCGCGCCCTCGCCGGTCCCCTCCCCCGCCCACCGCAGGTCGGACGTCCCCTCGGCCGGCGGGGCCTTGGGGAGCAGCGGCAGGAAGAAGACGACCTCCTTCGTCTCCCCGAACGGTCCGGTGCCGTCCGACGAGGGCGCGGTGGCGACGAGCGACACCACGAGCGTGGCGTGGGCCGCCGCGCTCCAGAGCGTGGGGGCGGCCAGCCACAACCGGTGCCGCCCCGATTCGATGAGATGCAGACCCACCGGGCCCTCCTTGAGTCCCGATGCCGCTACCGTACCATGCGTCCCACGGGCGCACAATGGTGCAGTGACCCCGTGCAGGCGCCCATGTTTCGCGCCCGTCGGCGACCCGCCGATTCCGAGCTTCCCGCGCCTGCCCCGCCGTGTCGCAGCAGCCCGACGCTACCGTAGACCTCACGACCCGGGCCGCGGACACCGCCGCCGCGACCGTGCCCTCGCGCGTTGACGGAAACCTGACCGGTCGGACCGCGCTCGTCACCGGCGCGGGCCGTGGCCTGGGCCGGGCGATGGCGACCCACCTCGCGCGCGCCGGCGCCCGCGTCGCGCTGGTCGCGCGGTCGCACGCGGAGATCGAGGCCGTGGCCGCCGCCCTCCAGGGGGACGGCGCGACGGCGGTCGCCATTCCCGCCGACGTCACGGATGCCGACGCCGTCGAGCGCGCCGTCGAGGCGGCCGAGTCGGCGCTCGGGCCGCTCGACCTGCTGGTGAACAACGCGGGCGACGGCGCGGTGCCCGGCCCGATCTGGGAGGCCGATCCCGAGCGCTGGTGGCGCGTCTTCGAGGTGAACCTCCTCGGCGCCTTTCTGGGCACGCGGGCCGCGCTGCGGCGCATGGTGCCGCGCGGGCACGGCCGCATCGTGAACGTGTCCAGCCGCGCCGGGAACGTGGCGGTGCCGTTCGCGTCGGCGTACTCGACCAGCAAGGGGGCGCTCACGCGCTTCACCGAGATCGCCGCGGCCGAGGCGCGTCCGCACGGCGTGCAGCTGTTCGCGCTGGAGCCGGGCACGGTGCGCACGGCGATGACGGAGACGCTGCTGGAGTCGGAGGCGGGGCGCACCTGGCTCCCCTGGTACCGTCAGACGTTCGACGCCGGGCAGGACGCGTCCCCCGACGAGGCGGCCGCGCTGGTGGTGCGCCTCGCCCGCGGCGACGCCGACGCGCTGTCGGGCCGCTTCATCAGCCGCGCCGACGACCTCGACGCGCTGGTCGCGGAGGCGGAGGCGGTCGTCGGTGGCGAGAAGCTGGTGCTGCGACTGAACCGCTAGCGGCGTGCTGCGTGCTCCGCGAGGGCGCCGTGCCCTCGGCGTCCGTTCTCGCATCCGGCCTGCACGAACTACTCGGGAGGATACGGATCGAACGGATGAGAAGGATCAGACGGATCTCCTCCGCACCGGCGCACGGGACGTCGCCGCCACGCGGAGCGATCCGAAGGATCCGTTCAGATCCGGAGCATCCGTATCCTCCCCAACAGGCACCATCTCCGCGGCGCGACGACGCGTCCGGAGGCCCTCACGCAGCACGCAGCACGCAGCCCGTCCAGAGCCGCCCGCGCATGCTTCCTGCCCGCCTGCCAGGCAGGAGAACCGCGTGACGAACGGAGGATGAAAGTATGCGTGGGATCGTCGGAGGGCTCGCGCTCGCCGTGGCGCTGGGCGTGGGAATCGGCATCGGCGTGACCGGCGGGGACCGGCTCGCGAGCGCGTGGCGCGGCCCGGACACGACGGCGCGCGCCGCGGCGCTGCAGCTCGGTGGTGCAGCGGCCGCCGCCACGCAGCCGGTGATGGAGTCGGAGCGCACGATCATCCGCGTCGCCGAGCAGGCGTCGCCGGGCGTCGTGATGGTCGAGCGCCCGGGCGGCTCGGGGTCGGGCGTCGTCATCCGCCGCGACGGCATCGTGCTCACCAACGCGCACGTCGTCGGCGAGGCGCGCAGCGTCACCATCACGCTCGCCGACGGCCGCCGCCTCACGGGCCAGGTGCTCGGCCGCGACCCGACGGTGGACGTCGCGGTGGTGCGCATTCCCGCGAACGACGCGCCGGTGGTGCCCGTGGGCGACTCCGACCGGCTGGTGCCCGGCCAGATCGCGGTCGCCATCGGCAACCCGCTCGGCTACGAGCGCTCGGTGACCACGGGCATCGTGTCGGCGCTCAACCGCTCGATCCGCGGCGCGACGCTCGAGGCGCTCATCCAGACCGACGCCGCCATCAACCCGGGCAACTCGGGCGGGCCGCTGCTCGACTCGCAGGGGCGCGTGATCGGCATCAACACCGCGATCATCCCCAGTGCGACGGGGCTCGGCTTCGCGATCCCGATCAACCTCGCGCGCAACATCGCCGAGCAGCTCATCGCGACCGGCCGCGTGCGCCGCGCGGTGCTCGGCGTGGTGCCGGTGGACGTCACGCCGCCGCTCGCGCAGCAGCTCGGCCTTCCCGTGCGCGAAGGGGTGCTGATCTACCAGATGGACGAGGACACGGACGCGTTCCGCGTGGGCCTGCGCCCGGGCGACATCATCACGCGCATCAACGACACCGCCATCGAGCAGAGCGGCGACATGCGGCGCGTGCTGCGCGCGGTCGGCCCGGGCGGCACCGTGCGCGTGCAGGTGATCCGCCGCACCGGCGGGCGGCAGACGTACACGGTGCGGCTGGGGGAGCAGATCATTCAGTGAGGCTGCGGACTGCGGGCTGCGGATCCTGAGCCCGGGACGCTCCGGCGCGCCAGACCCAAGCGGCAACTGCAGCTAGGGATGAAAGTCCGAGAAGATCTGATAACGACGGATGGCTCCGGTGGAGTGCGACCGATCTCGCACCCACTCGGAGCCATCCGTCGTTATCAGATTTGTTCAGATCTTCATCCTTGCCAACGCCGTTCGTCGTTCAGGAACCGGTGCGCCGCTGCATGCCACGCGTCACGCACCATGGATCCCTCGCTGCGCTCGGGATGACCCCTGAAGGGAGCACCAACGGGTCACGGGTTCGAGATCCGCAGTCCGCAGCCCGCAGTCCGCGGCGCCGTCAGGGATTCGCCGGCGTGTTCGGGTTCGACGCCCGCTCCTGCTCCGGATAGGGCAGCCACGCCACGCGCGCGTCCGCCGTGCGGCCGAAGCGGCGCAGGTCCGCCCACGCGAGCCCGCTGAGGAAGAGCGACAGCCGGCGCTGCCGCAGGATCTCGTCGAGCACCGCCTGCTGCGTCGCGAGGTCCCCGGCCGTGCGCGCCGCGAGGCCGGCCGCGGTGCGCACGCGGTTCAGCTCCGTGATCGCCTGCGGCAGCCGCCCCTGCCGCGCGTGCGCCTCCGCGCGGATCAGCGACAGCTCGTCCTGCGTGAACAGCGGGTACGCGTCGGCCGACGTGCGGTAGATCAGCACCCCCAGCGTGCGCGTGCCGCCGAGCGAGTCGATCGGCGTGGCGCCGAAGAGGCGCGTGACGCGCGCGTCGCCCGCCTCCGCGCCCGTGCGCAGCGTCTGCACCGCGCCGAAGTAGCGGTTCGACGTGATGGCGCCCCAGATGGGGTTCGCGTCCACCGTCGAGTAGCGGTACTCCGAGGTCGCCGTCGCCGGCACCTCGTTGGCGAACGTCAGCGCCTGCTCGTACTGCCCCGCCGCCAGCGCCCAGCGCGCCTGGAACGCGCGGATCGTGTTCGGCAGGTCGATCCCCGGCATCAGGATCGTGCTCGTGAACTCCGTCGACGGCGCCTGCGCGGCGAGGTCCGCGCGCGCGCTCGCCAGCAGCTCCAGCACGCGCGCCAGCGTCGCGGTGCGGTCCGCGAACGTCGGCGTCTCCTGCGACGGCTCGAGGATCACCTGCTGCCACGCCTCGGCGAGTGTACCGAGGCTCGCCGCCTTCAGCGTCTTGGCCAGCGCGGTCATGCCCGACTCCGTGCCCGGCGTCAGCGCGACCTGCGCCAGCCCGGCGAGCACGTCGTCGGCCGCGCGGATGGTGGCGTACTGCCGCGACCAGAAGGCTAGCAGGTCGAGGTTCGTGGACTCGATGCGCGGCGTGTTGAGCGCCGCGTTGGGGAAGCGCTGGAACTCGCGGTGCTGCGACTGCGAGTTGGTGAGCGTCCCCAGCTCGCCGGCCACCAGGCCGGGCACCCACACCGCGTGCTCGAGCGCGTTGCCGTAGCGGCCCTGCATCCCGACGGCGATCGCGCGCACGCCGGCGGGCGTCGTGACGGCCACCTGCTCGGGCGCCGCGTTGGGATTCGTGACGTCGAGCGCGCAGCCGGCGAGCAGGAGCGCCAGCGCGGCCGCGGCGAGAGATCTGATGTGCGTCCTGATGTGCGTCGTCATGGCGGGGCGCCTCAGAAGTTCACCGTGACGGCGGCCGTCACGTTGCGCGGGATGGGCGTGGTGGCGAAGGCGAAGCCGCGCACGAGCGTGCTCTGCGCGCCGGCGTTCGTCTCCGGGTCCCACCCGGTGTAGTCGGTCCACGTCTTCAGGTTGCGGCCGGCCAGCGTCAGCGTCGCGCCCTGCGCGCTGCGCGCGCCCACGCGGCGCAGCAGCCCCGCGCCCAGCGTGTAGCTCACCGACAGCTCGCGCAGCTTCACGAAGTCGCCCTTCTCGACGTACTCCTCGAAGATGCCGCGCCGCGCCGCGAAGTAGCCGCGCGGCACCTCGCCCGTCAGCTCGCGCGCGTACTCGGCGCCCGAGCCGAACGCGGGCGTCTCCAGCAGGCGGCGGTCGAAGTTGAACACGTCCACGCCGCGCACGCCGTCCAGCTGCGCGCGGAACGTGAGGCGCTTCCCGACCGTGAAGTCGTTGGCGAGCGAGAAGAACGCCTTCGGGTTCGGGTTGCCGATCACCTGGCGCGGCCCGATCGCCGGGATGCCGACGATGCGGCCGCTCGCGTCCTCGATCGGCCGGCCCGCCGCGTCGAGGATCTGCCCCTCGGCGTTGCGCACGTACGTCGTGCCGAAGAAGTGGCCCGGCGCGCTCCCGTCGCCAGGCTCGGTCGCGACGCGGATGATGTTGAAGCTGCCCGGGATGAAGAACGCGCCGCCGGTCGACAGCCGCGTCACCTCCGGATCGCTCGTCGTCAGCGTCAGGCTCGTGTTCCAGCCGAGGCGCGGCCCGTCGAGGTTCACCGTGCGCACGAGCAGCTCCAGACCGCGGTTCCGCAGCTCGCCGACGTTCGCGAGCTGGTCCTGGAAGCCGGTGGACGGACGCACCGCGCGCGGCAGGATCAGGTCCGACGTCGTCTTGTCGAACCACGTCGCCTCGACGCCCAGGCGGCCGCGCAGCAGCTCCACGTCGGCGCCGAGCTCCAGCTCCTGCTGCCGCTCCGGCTTCAGCCCCTCGTTGCCGAGCGTCGTGCTGTTGGCGATGCCGGACACGGTGCCGGCGGGCTCGAAGACGTAGTTGGAGAAGCGCGCGAAGCTCTCGGCCGGCTGGCCGCCCGAGTAGCCGAAGGCGGCGCGCAGGCGCAGGCGGCTCACCGCGCTGCCCGCGAGGTCCTTCCACCACTGCGTCCCCGACACGTCGAACGACGCGCCGAGCTTGGGGAAGTACTGCGTGCGCTCGTCGGCGCCGAACGCGCTGGAGGCGTCGGAGCGCAGCGCGGCGGTCACGAACAGCAGCTCGCTCACGCCCACCTGCGCCTGCCCGTAGAAGCCGAGCGTGCGGCGGTCGTCGCGGGCCTGCGTGGCGAACTGCCGGCTCCCCTGCAGCGTCCCGGTGGACGGCACCAGGTCCTCGGCGCGGCTCACGAGCACGTCGAAGCGCTGCTGCTGCCAGTTCATGCCCACGCTCGGCGTCACCTGCAGCCACGTCGCGGGGCGCGCGCGCCAGCTCACGTCGAGGTCGGAGTTCAGCAGCCGCGCGCGGTTGTTCGCGTCGGTGGCGACGCCCGTCGGGAACGCGATCGCGGTGGTGCCGCGCGGGATGAAGATCGACGCGTTCTCGGTGTAGGCGTCGTAGCCGAAGCGGTAGTCCACCGTGACGTCGCTGCGCGGCGTCGCCTGCAGCTGCAGCCCGCCCACGTAGCGGTTCACCGCCTGCGGCGCCTTCCAGTTGGCGATCACGTCCAGCGGGTTCGCCGCCGACTGGCCGAGCGGGTACTGACCGGTGACCGCGTCGGGATAGAGGTTCCGGTCGTTGCTCATGAACAGGAAGTTCGTGAGCACGCCGTACTGCGCGACGATGCCGCCGTTGGGCGTGAGGTCCGAGTTGCTCGTGATGTAGCTCGTGCTCGTGTTGAGCTTGAGCCAGGGGTTGAGCTGCCGGTCGAGGTTCAGGCGCACGTTCTGGCGCCGGTAGTCGGTGGCGCGGATGACGCCCTGCTGGTCCTGCAGCGAGCCGGCGAGGTAGAACTGCGTGCGGTCGTCGCCGCCCGAGAGGTTGAGCGAGGTGTTGTACGAGCGCGCGGTGCGGAAGATGTCGTTCTGGTAGTCGTAGCGCGTCACCGGCTGGCCGGCGAGGTTCACCGGCGCCCGGTTCACGTCGACGAAGTGCTCGACCTCGTCGGTGCCGTACGTCTGGCGGAACGTCGTGCGCAGCGCGCCGGAGCGCCCGCGCTTGGTGAAGATCTGCACCACGCCGTCGTTGGCGCGCGAGCCGTAGAGCGCGGCCGCGGCGGCGCCCTTCACGATCTCGACGCGCTCGATGTCGTTCGGGTCGAGGTCCGCGAGGCGGTTCGTCGTGTAGCCGCCGAGGTCCACGAGCTGCCGCGACGAGTTGTCGACGATCACGCCGTCGACGATGTAGAGCGGCTCCGCGCTGCGGCTGATGGTCGAGAGGCCGCGGATGCGCACGCTCGTGCCGCCGCCGGGCGTGCCCGAGTTCTGCTGCACGAGCGCGCCGGCGACCTTGCCCGAGAGCGCGACGTCGAGCTGCGGCGTGGCCGCGCTGGCCAGCTGCTCGCCCTGCACGGTGGCGAGCGTCGCGCCGAGCTGCGCGCGCTCGGTCTCGGTGCGCGTGCCGGTGGTGACGATCTGCGACAGCTGCAGCACGTCGCGCACGAGGGCGAAGTCCTGCGTCGCGGTGCCGGACGTCTGCGCGATGGTGGCGCGGCCGGGGCGATAGCCGACGTAGCGGACGAGGAGCGCGGTCGGCCCGCGCGGGTCGCGCACGACCAGGCGATAGGAGCCGTCGTCGCCGGCGAGCACGCCGATGGCGGTGCCGGGCACGCCCACCTGGGCGCCGGCGACGGGACGGCCACCATCGTCGGTGACGCGGCCGGTGATGGTGAGCTGCGCGCGAGCGGCCGCGGGGACGGCGAGCGCCACCAGCGCAGCCACCCGGAGCTCCGGGCGGAGAGACATGGGTCGACGGGGAGAGAGGACGGACGACCGACGCGCGTCCGCGCAGCTGGACGCAGAGGCATGCGCACGCGGATGCGCCGAACGTGCGGACCTCCCCGCGCGCGCGCCAGTCACACGGACCGTGCGCGAACGCCTTCCGAACGGTCAGTCGCGGCCGGCCGCCAGCACGAGCGACAACGGCCGGCGCGTCTCGGGGTGCAGCGGCTCGTGCACGCGCTCCAGCCGCAGGCCGGCATCGCGCAGCGCGTCGAGCCAGCCGGCCATCGTGCGGAAGTACCACGGCATCGTGCTCGGGAACGGCACGGCGAACGCGGCGAACGTCTCCTCGCGCCATCCGGGCTCGTATGGACCGTCGCCGGCCGCGACCCACGGATGCACGGTCTGCACGACGACGCGCCCGCCGGGCGCGAGCCGCGCCGCGCACGCGGCCAGCGCCGGCGCTACGGGATCGCCGAGCAGGGCGAAGTTGACCGCGATCACGTCGAACGGGCCCCGCGCGAGCGCCAGGTCGGCGGCCATCGCCTCGTAGCTCGCGACCGCGTAGGCGGGCGCCGGTGCATCGGCCGGCGGCTGCGCGGCACGCGCCCGTTCGATCAGCGGCGCGCTCGCGTCCACGCCGAGCACCCGTGCGCCCTTCGCCGCGAGCGCGCGCGCCAGCCACCCCTCGCCGCAGCCGACGTCGAGCACCGCGGCGCCGGCGAGCGTGGGCACGGCCGCGGCGCACGCGGCGACGATGGCCGCATCGGTCCCCGCGCGGCGACTGGCGATCGCGCCCTCCCGCACCGCGCTCGTCCACGCGTCGGCGTTGGCCTCCCAGCTCTCGGCCAGCCGCGCGTGGCGGGCGTCGTCCGACGCGTCGGGCGTGGTCACGCCTCGTGCCGCCCCTCTTCCAGCTCCTTCCCGTCGTGCGGTGCGCATCGACGGTTCTTCGCGTCGACGAAGACGATCTTCGGCGCGAAGTCCTTCAGCTCGTGGTCCTCGTACTCGCCGTAGCTGATGACGATCACGAGGTCGCCCGGCATGCCGAGCCGCGCGGCCGCGCCGTTGAGCTGGATCGTGCCGCTGCCGCGCTCACCCTCGATGACGTACGTCTCCAGCCGCGCGCCGGTGTTGACGTTGACGACCTGCACCTTCTCGAAGGCGAGCATGTCGGCGGCGTCCATGAGGTCGCGGTCGACGGTGAGGCTGCCCTCGTAGTGCAGGTCCGCGCCGGTGAGGGTGGCGCGGTGGATCTTGGACTTGCAGAGGGTGCGGCGCATGACACGTGGGGCTGGTGTTTCCCCCAAAGGTAAACCGCCCACCCTCGCGCCAGGGCCACTGGCCCATTGGAGAGGATACGGATGCTTCGGATCAGAGCGGATGCTCTGGACCGCTCCACGCCGGCGCAGGGAGCGTCGTGCTCCACGGAGCGATCCGCATGATCCGTTCAGATCCGGAGCATCCGAATCCCCCACAAGCCAGAGGGGCTCGGCGCGACGACGCTCGGCTCAGGCGCCGACTTCGATCCGCGCCTCGACCCGCGACTCCCGAAGCGCCGGCGCGGCCGAGGCGGCGAGCGCCTGCTCGATGTCGGCGATGACGTCGTCCACGTGCTCCAGCCCGACCGAGATGCGCACCAGCCCCGGCACGATGCTCAGCGCCTGCCGCTCCGCCTCGCTCAGCTTCGAGTGCGTCGTCGACGTGGGGTGCGTGACGATCGTGCGCGTGTCGCCGAGGTTGGGGCTGTGCGTGAGCAGCTGCAGCGCGTCCAGGAAGCGGCGCGCGCGCTCCAGCCCACCCTGCACCACCAGCACCACGATTCCGCCGCCCGCGGACATCTGCCGGCGCGCCAGGTCGTGCTGCGGATGGCTGGGCAGGAACGGGTAGCGCACCGACTCCAGCTCGGCGTGCCCGTCGAAGTGCGTCGCCAGCGCGAGCGCGTTCGCGCAGTGCCGCTCCATGCGCAGCGCCAGCGTCTCGACGCTCTTCGACAGCACCCACGCGTTGAACGGCGCGAGCGCGGGCCCCGTGTGCCGCGCGAACCAGCGCAGCTCCGCGATCAGCCGCGCCGAGCCCACCGCGACGCCGCCGAGCGTGCGCCCCTGCCCGTCGATGAACTTCGTGGCCGAGTGGACGACGAGGTCCGCGCCGAAGCGCACCGGCTGCTGGAGGATCGGCGTCGTGAAGCAGTTGTCGACGACGAACGTCAGCCCGCGCGCGCGACAGAAGCCGCCGAGCCACTCGAGGTCCACGAGGTCGAGCCCCGGGTTCGACGGCGTCTCGACGAACACCAGCTTCGTCGTCGGCGTGACGGCGGCCTCCCACGCCTCGGCCGGCGCGGCGGGATCGACGTAGGTCGCCGTGATGCCCCAGCGCGGCAGGAGCTGTGTCAGCAGCTGGTGCGTGGAGCCGAACAGCGCGCGCGACGCGATCACGTGGTCGCCGGCGCGCAGCAGCGCGGCCAGCGACGCGAACACCGCCGCCATCCCGCTGGCGAACGCGAGGCCGTCCTCCGCGCCCTCGAGCTGCGCGATCTTGCGCACGAACTCGTCGGTGTTCGGGTTCGAGTACCGGGAGTAGATGTTGCCCGGGATCTCGTCCATGAACAGCGCGCGCGCCTGCTCGGCGCTGTCGAACGTGAAGCTCGACGTCAGGAAGAGCGGCACCGAGTGCTCGCGCTCGGGCGTGCGCGGGGCCTGCGTGCGGATGGCGAGCGTCTCGGGGTGCAGCAGACGCTTCGGGGCGCCGTCGGACATGGATTCCTCGCAAACAGGAGCGCCCGGCGGGCACGCAGATACACGTGGCCGCCGGGCGCTCGCGTTTTAGCTCGTTGTTTAGCGTGGCGGCAATAGGCGGCAAATCACCACGACTTCGGTTGTGCTCGGACTCTCGCCGGGATGGCTCCTCGCGTCAAGAGCTGCGGACTGCGGGCTGCGGATTTGAACGACGGGGCGTCCCGAGGTCCGATCCGCAGGCCGCAGTCCGCAGCCCTTTTGGTTCAGGCGGCCGCCCGCACGTCGGAGCCCACGAGCGGCATCACCTCCGCCGCGAACCGCTCCATCTCCTCCAGCTGCGGGCTGCTCTGCAGCAGCAGCAGGTCCACGCCCACCGCCTGGTAGGCGCGCACGCGGTCGGCCACCTGCTCCGCCGTGCCCACGAAGCCCGCGCGCAGGCCGCGGTTGGAGACCGAGTAGTCCTGCAGCGCCAGCGGGCGCTCCAGCTGCGTGTTCGTCGTCCAGTCGCCGAAGTTGGCGAAGCCCGGCGAGTCGGGGCGCACGGTCGTGATGCGCGCCAGCTCGCGCTTCGCCTCGGTCTCGGTGCCGCGCACGATCGCGTACGCCGCCATCCCGAACTTGAGCGGCGGCAGGCCGAGCGCCTCGCGGCGCGCGCGGAGGTCGGCCACGCGCGCGGCGATGACGTCCACCGGATCGCCGTGCATCACGTACGCGTCGCACTTGGCCGCGATGAGCGACTTCGCCGCCTCGCTCTCGCCGCCCGCGTACAGCGTGGGCCGCGGGCGCCCAGGCAGCGCGAGCGGCTTGGGCGACAGCACGGTCTCCTCGGCGCGGTAGTACTTGCCGCCGTACGAGAAGCCGTTCTCGCGCCACGCGCCGTCGAGGACGTCCAGCCACTCGCTCGTGCGCGCGTAGCGGTCGTCGTGCTCGTCGAACTGCACGCCGTAGCGGCGCGCCTCGTCCTTCCACCAGCTGCTGACGACGTTCAGCGACAGGCGCCCGCCGCTGATCTGGTCCAGCGTCGCCGCCTGCTTGGCGAGGATCGCCGGCGGGTGGAAGGTCGGCCGCACCGCGACCATCAGCTCCAGCCGCTGCGTGACCGCGGCCAGCGCCGCGGCGGCGGTCCACGCCTCCAGCGAGTCGGCCTCGATCCCCTTGATGTCGTTGAGGAACAGCTCCGCGACCAGCGACAGGTCGTAGCCGAGCTGCTCGGAGCGCTGCGCGAGGCGCTTCACGTAGTCCCAGCTCGCCTGCATGCCCTCGTCCTCGACGTTGCGCAGCCAGCCGCCGAAGACGGGCATCCAGTAGCCGTACCTCATGCCGCGACCTCCGCCGGCTCGGCCGCGCCGGCCAGCCGCGCCTCGAGGTAGTCGACCAGCTTCACGAACGGATCGAAGCCGACGACGTTCACCGCGTCCGCCACGAAGTTCGACAGCGCGTTGATGTCGTACACGTACCACTGCCCGTCGCGGTCGTCGACCAGGAACTCGATCCCGCCGACGTCGAGGTTGGTCGCGCGCGAGATGCGCTCGATCGCCTCGATGATCTCGCGCGGCGGATCGGCGCGCTCGACGCGCAGGCCGTTCTTCGGCGCGTCCAGCGCGCAGGCGTTGCGCGACAGCTCCACGCCGTCGCCGGTCTGGCAGGCGTCGGCCGGGCAGAGGTTGAAGCCCGTGTCGGCCGGATAAACGTGGATCGCGTACAGGTACTCGCCGCCCAGCGTCTCGACGCGCGTGATGCGCCCGTCGCGCAGCGGCGCCTGCTCCTGCACCAGCGCCGTCCCGTCGACGCCCAGGTCCAGCAGCCCCGCGTCGGCGGCCGCCGCCAGCTCGGCCTCCGAGTTGAAGCCGACGATCCCCGCGCCGCTCCCGCCGACGTTCGCCTTCACGAGCACCGGGTAGCGCAGCCCGCGCGCGGCGGCGACGGCCTGGCTCGGGTGGTTGATGACGCGCGACTTCGGGAAGGGCACGCCGAGCTCCGTCATCAGGTCGAGCTGCGTCGCCTTCGACAGCTCCAGGCCGTACGCCTGGCTCCCGTTCACCACCGGGACGCCGAGGCGCTCCAGGTGCCGCAGCCAGTGCAGCGTGTGGAACGTCGTCTGCCGGGCCTCGCGCAGGTACGCCGACGGCGACGCGCGGTTGAACACGAGCGACCAGGGCACGCTCGTCTCGGACGGGTCGTAGCGGTGCGCGGCCGCGTCGATCCGCTCGAACGGGATGCCGCGGCGCTCCAGCTCCGCGAACAGCGGGCGGAACCAGTCGGGGTGCTCGTGGAAGATCGCGATGGTCATGGCCGTGGGGGCAGGAAACGAGAACCGCCCCGGTCCGTTGGCGGGACCGGGGCGGTGCGGAGATGGCGCCGGGAGCGTTCGCCCGATCAGCCGTCCGAGTGCACAAACGCGCCGTCCGCCCCATGGCCCATCATGGGCATGTGGTGCCAGTGGCACATGTGACACCGGTGGCTGGCGGGGCGCGGCATGACTCTCAGACTCGTCGATGACGGTCTAAAAGTCAAGCACTGAGATTGTACACGAGGCTCCCGAATGCGGCGCTTCCGAGCTCGGCCGGGACGTGAGAGCTGCGTGCCCTGTACTGCGTGAAAGGCCGCTCGGGACACGCCGGCGCTCTGCGGAGATGGTGCCGTTGGAGGGGGTGCGGATGCTCCGGATCGGAACGGATCGTTCGGATCGCTCCCTGTAGCGCACGGCGCGTCGCCGCGACGCGGAGCGATCCGCGGCATCCGTCTCATCCGAAGCATCCGTAGTCCCCGATTCGCCGACGCGTGCACCGCACGCCGGACCCGAACGGCAACGGCAGCAAGGATGAACGTCTGAGAAGATCTGATAACGACGGAGGGCTCCGCATCGGGCGACGTTCCTCGCCACCACGCGGTGCCATCCGTCGTTATCAGATCCTGTCCGATCTTATCCTTGCAAACGCAGTTCAGGGTCCGGCGCGCCCATGCGCGACTCAGAACCTCGCCTCCACCGCCAGGTCGAACCGCATCCGCTTCTGCGGCCAGAGGCCGCGCGAGAGGTCCGCGCGGATCAGCCCGTCCATGAACGAGATCCCCGCGCCGTAGCCGCTGAGCGGGCGGCCGGGGTGCCCGACGTCGCGCCGGTCGCCCGCCCAGCCCAGATCGAAGAAGACCACCGGGCGTGCGCTCGTCGTGTTGAAGCCGAGCTCCGAGCGCGCCATCCAGAACGCGTTGCCGACGTAGCCCGCGCTGTCGGGGCGCGCGAACTGGCCGCGCACCGTCTGGTAGCCGCCCGCGTAGAACAGGCGCTGCGGCGTGGCGTCGCCCACGATGCCGCCCGCGGCGCCCGTCAGCGCCCCCGCGAACCGGCCGAAGCCGCGCGACAGCGTCGCGTCCAGCAGCGCGCGGCCGTAGCCCGCGGCCAGCCCGTCGACCACGCTGTCGGCGCCGCTGCGGTCCACCCACGCGGCCTCGCTGCGCCCGCGCACGAAGAAGCGCCACCCCGACGGATCGCTGCCCCAGGTGCGGTTCGACTCCGCGCCCGCGCCGACCACGTTCGCCTGCGCCGCCGCGATGTTCTCGATGTAGTCCGCGCCCGTGATCGACTGCTTCAGCTCGCGCGCCGCGCCGCGCTGGCGCTCCGCGAACAGGCGCCAGCTCACCGGGCTGCCGCCCAGCAGCTGGGCGCGCGTGCCGCCCAGCTCCGCGCCGAAGGTGCGGTAGTAGAAGCCCTCGTCGCGGCCGTAGAGCAGCCCCGCCAGCGACGCGCCGAACGACAGCGGCGAGCCCCAGTCGTCGTTGGCCACGCCCAGCCGGTGGAAGATCGTGCCGCGCAGCGCCTTCGCGCCGCTGCTCCGCTCCAGCGTCAGCTCCGCGTTCGGCACTAGGTCCGAGATGCCGAGCCGCGCCTGCGCGGTGGCCGTGTAGCCCATGCCCAGCACGCTCTTCGCCTCGGCGCCCACCGACAGGCCCTCGACGCGGTTGTAGCGGATCAGGTCCACACCCGAGCGCAGCGTGGGGCGCTGCGGCGACCACCCCGCCTGCAGCCCGAAGTCGTCGAGCGCCGCCAGCAGCGCGTCGCGCTCGGTCGCGCCGAAGATCGCCTCGCCCGGCTCGTAGATGGAGCCCGGCAGCTCGGTGGACGTCGCCAGCTTCGTCGGATCGCACGGCAGGCGCACCGCCATGCGCACCGCGCCGTCGTGGCGCGTGCGCGTCCCCGCGAAGTACGTGCTGTCCTTCTCGCACTCCTCGCGGCGGCGCGTGATCTGGCGCCCGGCCGCCTCGCTGCGCCCGGCGCGCCGCAGCAGCTGGCGGGCGCGCGTCGTGTCGCCGGCGGCCGTCGCCTTCGCCGCCTCCTCGCGCAGGCTGTCGGCGCGGAACGCGTAGCGCCGCGCGGCCGAGTCCTCGCGCTGGCGCCGCGCGGCGGCCGACGTGTCGCGCCGCGCGCGCGTGTAGTCGTTGTCGCCGACGTTCACCATCACGTTCATCCCCGACGACGACGAGTCGCCCGCCATCAGGCCGAGCTCCTCGGGCGTGGGGATGCGCGGGATGGGGCGGTCGCCGTTCACCGCGTCGTACTTGTACGTCTCCTCGAACTTCACGGGCATGCGCACGAAGCCCGCCTGCCCCTCCCCCTCGGCGACGTTCAGCTTGGGCAGCCAGAAGCGGCCCTCGTAGAGGCCGTACTCCACCGTGATCGCCGTGATGTTGGCGCGCATCGGGGTGATCAGGCCCTTCACGAGCGCCGGCACCTCGTCGTCGTCGCCGTCGCGCTTGTTCTCCTCGTCCGCCACCTTCCAGATGTCCATCTCGGCGGCCATGCGGTAGGCGGCGCGCACCAGGCTCCCGCGCTCGGTGTCGAACCAGAACGAGCCGTTGAACGCGCGCCACTCGGGACGCCGCGCCGTGATGCGCAGCTCGCGCAGCGCGATGCGCCGCCCGTCGGGGAGCCGGATGCTCACCGAGTCGCCGGTGGCGTAGCGGTAGTAGGCCTCCGCGCCCGTCGCGAGCGGGTGCAGCATGTCGCGCTCGTTGACCTCCGCGCGCGCGACGCCCATGTCGCCCGACGGGAACCAGAGCGTCTCGCGTCCCGGGAAGTACGGGATCGGCGCCATGTCCTCCGG
This sequence comes from Roseisolibacter agri, assembly GCF_030159095.1. Classification (NCBI taxonomy): domain Bacteria; kingdom Pseudomonadati; phylum Gemmatimonadota; class Gemmatimonadia; order Gemmatimonadales; family Gemmatimonadaceae; genus Roseisolibacter; species Roseisolibacter agri. The sequence continues at coordinate 9,508 of NZ_BRXS01000005.1, read as the reverse complement.
GTCGATGTCGATGTCCGCGTCCTTGATGGCGGGCATCACCGAGCGGCTGGCCAGCGGCTCCACCCAGATCCCGTTGCCGCGCGACCAGCGCACGCGCGACGCGCTCTCGGTGCGCATGAACAGCCGCTCGCGCCCGATGCGCCGGATGCCGACGCCCAGCGAGAGCCGCTGGTAGGTCTTGGCGTCGTAGGCGCGGAGCGCGGAGTCCTGCGTCAGGCGGGCGACGCGCGCGCGCTCCAGCAGCGTGCGGGCGGTGGCGTCGGCGAAGGCGGTGCGCTCCATCTCCGGCGTCACCGTCTGCCGGATCACCTCGCGCTGCCGGCGCTCGCGCCGCGCCTGCATCGAGTCGCGCATCAGCTCGCGGAGGCTGTCGCGGACGACCTGGCGGTCGGGGCGGGACGGGGAGGCCGCGGGCGGGTTGGCCGGCGCGGCAGGAGGCTGCGCGACCGCGAGGCCGGGCAGCAGGAGGACCAGCGGGAGGATTCGGCGCATCGCGGGGGGAGTGGCGGGGGCGAGCGGGCATCCGTACGGCCCCGGAAAGCGAGCGGTTTCCGCACAGCGCCAACCCTCGCGCGCCCGTTGTCCGGGGGCGCGCGCCGGCCTATCGTAGCGCGCCCTGCCGGCGTCCCGCCGGTCCGGCCCCTGGCCCCTCGCCGTCGTTCCCCATGACGTCCCGACTCCCCCGCCTGGCCGCCCTGCCGCTGCTGGCGGCGCTGCCCGGCACCGCGCTGGTCGCGCAGACCAACGCCGGTGCGGCCCCCGCGCCCGCCGCGACGCCCGCCGCCGCGACCACCGTGCCCGCGGCGCGCCGCGACTTCGCCCCGCCCGACCTCAAGGGGTGGAAGACGGTCCGCAGCGCCCAGCTGTCCAACGACGGCCGCTGGTTCGCCTACCAGTACGCCCCCAACGAGGGCGACGCCGAGGTCGTGCTGCGGTCGATGGCCGACGGCAAGGAGACGCGGATCCCCATCGGCGAGGCGCCGGCGCAGCAGGGCTTCGCGCCAGGCGCCCCGGCGCCGGTGCAGTTCAGCGGCGACGGCCAGTGGCTGGCCGTGACCGTCTATCCCAAGCAGGCCGACGCGCGCCGCCTGCGCCGCGAGCGCAAGCCCGCGCAGAACAGGCTCGTGCTCGTGCGCACCGCGACCGGCGAGACGCGCGAGTTCGACAAGATCCGCCGCGCGCAGTTCGCGGGCGACCGCCCGACGCACGTCGTGCTGCAGGCGTATCCAGCGGACGCGGCTCCGACGCCGCCCGCCCCCGCGCCGACCGGCCCGGGCGCGCCCGCGGCGCCCGCGCGCGTCGAGGCGAGCGACCTGCTCGTGCATCGCCTCGGCACGCACGACGTGCTGACCGTCGGCAGCGTCGGCGAGTTCGCGATCGACGACGACGGCCGCTGGCTCGCGTACACCGTCGAGCGCCGCGACCTGCAGGGCAACGGCGTGCAGCTGCACGACCTGACCAACGGCGCGGTGCGCGTGCTCGACAGCGAGAAGGCGCTCTACCGCCGGCTGGCGTGGAGCGACACGCTCCCGCAGCTCGCCGTGCTGCGCGGCACCGTCGACAGCGCCGCCAGCGACACCGCCTACGCGGTCCTCGGCTTCCGCGGCTTCGGGGCGGCCGGGCCCAAGGCGACGGTGATGGCGCTCGCCGGCCGCGCCGACGCGCCGGCCGGGATGCGCGTCTCGCCCGACCGCACGCCGCGATGGACCGTGCAGGGCGACGGGCTGCTGTTCGGGCTGCGCGAGAAGAAGGCCGCGCCGCCCAAGGAGGAGCCGGACGACGAGAAGCCCAACCTGATGATCTGGCACTGGAAGGAGGCGCGCCTCCAGTCGCAGCAGCAGGTGCAGGAGCAGGCGGACCGGACGTTCAGCTACCTGGCCGCGTACTGGCCGGGCACGAACAGGGTCGTGACGCTCTCCGACTCGACGATGCGCCAGGTCGCGATGCTCCCCACCGACCGGTGGGCGCTCGGCACCGACGGCCGCGCGGACGAGCGCCGCGGGCTGCTGGAGGGGCTGCCGCGCTCCGACCAGTACGTCGTCGATCCGCGCACGGGCGAGCGCCGCCTCGCGATGAAGGCGCTGCGCCAGGGCCCCGTGCTCCCGTCGCCCGACGGGCGTCGCGTGCTCTTCTTCGACGACGGCCACTTCCACACGCTGGACGTCGCGACGCTGGCGAAGCGCAACCTCACCGCGGGCGCGTCGGTCGCGTTCTGGGACACGGAGGACGACCACAACGTCGACAAGCCGGCGACCTTCCCGGTGGGCTGGGCGAAGGACGGCAGCGCGGTGCTGCTGTCGGACAACTGGGACATCTGGAAGGTGCCCGCCGCGGGCGGCGCGCCGGTGAACCTCACGCGCGACGGGCGCACGCGCGGCCTGCGCTACCAGCAGCGCGTCGTGATCGATCCGCGCGAGCCGGGCATCGACCTCGCGAAGCCGCTGTTCGTGCGCCTGTTCGGCGAGCGCACCAAGCAGGGCGGGCTGGCGCGCGTGGACGCGCAGCGCGGCGGCGCGACGACGCTCGTGCTGGACGACGCGGCGTTCAACCCGCGCCGCGCGCGCGACGCCGACGTCTGGATCACCTCGCGCAGCACGTTCGCCGAGTATCCGGACTGGTGGAAGATGGAGCACGGGAAGCCGACGACGCGCCTCACGTCGGGCGGCGGGCAGCTCGCGCAGTTCAAGTGGTCGGCGGGCACGCGCCTCGTGAGCTACGTGACCGAGAAGGGCGACTCGCTGCAGGGCGTGCTGTACCTGCCCGCGGATTACCAGGAAGGGCAGAAGTACCCGACGATCACGTACATCTACGAGCGGCTGACGCAGGGGCGCCACCAGTTCTCGCACCCGAACGAGGTGAACGGCGTCTCGATCCACCCGGGCCTGATGACGAGCCGCGGCTACGCGGTGTTCATGCCCGACATCACCTACAAGGTGAACGATCCCGGCATGAGCGCGGTGTGGAGCGTGGTGCCCGCCGTGAAGGCGGCGATCGCCACCGGCATCGTCGACTCGGCGCGCGTCGGCCTGCAGGGGCACAGCTGGGGCGGATACCAGACGGCGTTCCTGGTCACGCAGACGAACATCTTCAAGGCGGCGATCGCGGGCGCACCGCTCACCGACATGGTGAGCATGTACAGCTCCGTGTACTGGAACAGCGGCCTCGCGAACCAGCCGATCTTCCAGTCGAGCCAGGGCCGCTTCACGGGCAACTACCTCCAGAACATGGAGGCGTACGCGCGCAACTCGCCCAACCGCTTCGCCGACAGGGTGCAGACGCCGCTCGTCATCCTGCACAACGACAAGGACGGCGCGGTGGACTTCAACCAGGGCATCACGTACTACAACACGCTCAAGCAGCTCGGGAAGGAGGCGATCCTGCTCGAGTACCCGGGTGAGAACCACGGCCTCGTGCAGCGTGGCAACCTGAAGGACTACCAGACGCGCATGGTCGAGTGGTTCGACGTGAAGCTGAAGGGCGCGCCGGCGCCGGACTGGATCGAGCGCGGCGTGCCGCGGCTGCAGATGGACGACCACCTGCGCAGCCGCAAGCCGAAGCCCGAGCCGAAGAAGGAGGAGCCGAAGCGGATCGCGACCGCCGGCTGACGCCGGCCGGAAGCCTCGCTACGACGCGCGCGCCCCGCGTGCTTCCTCGTGAAGCGCGCGGGGCGCGCGTGCGTCGCCCACCTGCGCCGTCGCGAGGCCGGCCAGCCGCCGCGCGCGCAGCCGCAGCGCCAGCACCAGCAGCAGCGCGCCCGACACGAGCGCGTGCACGCCGATCCACCACACGATCGCGACGACACCCAGCAGCTCGGCCAACCCGAGGAAGAGGCCGATCGCGAGCGACGCCAGGCCGGCGGCGCCGAGCCACCAGGCCTCCGGAAGCCGCGTGCGCAGCCGCAGCGCGGCGATGACCGCGAAGACGCCGGTGACGAGCGCCCAGCAGGCGAGCAGCACGACGACCACGAACACGGTCGGGTCGGGCCAGAGCGCGACGACGAGCCCCATCGCCAGCCCGGCCAGCCCCTGCAGCAGGAGCGCCTCGCGGCGCGGGGTCGCGCGGCGGTCGCGCACGCCCGGGCGCAGCGCGGCGATGGTGGCCAGCAGGCCGTCGGCGAAGGCGAAGGCGGCGAAGCCCGCCACCAGCGCGTCGAGCGTCAGCCCTGGGAACAGGAGGGCGAACGCGCCGAAGAGGATGGCGGCGCCGCCACGTGCGGCCAGCGCCCACCAGTTGCGAACCAGGAATTCCGCCATGCCGGCCCGATGGGCAGGTTTCCGGCCACCCGTTCCCTGCCCCTGACCCTGCTGCATGCCCGCCACAGCCGCCTCCCGCCCGCTGGCCGTCGTCACCGGCCCCACCGCCGGCATCGGCCGCGAGTTCGCCGAGCGGCTGGCCGCGCGGGGACACGACCTGCTGCTGGTGTCGCGCGACGCCGCCCGTCTGCACGAGGTGGCCGACGCCCTGGCGGCCGCCCACGGCGTGAGGGCCGAGGTGGCCGCGCACGACCTGACCGACCCCGCGGAGGTGGAGGCGCTGGCCGCCGCGCTGGCGGCCCGTCCGCGCGTGGACGTGCTGGTCAACAACGCCGGCTTCGGGACGCTGGGCACGCTCGCCCGCACGGACCCGGCGCGGCAGGCGGCGATGATCCAGCTCCACTGCGCGACGCCGCTGCGGCTGGCGCAGGCGGTGCTCCCCGGCATGACGGCGCGGGCCGCGGGGCTGATCGTCAACGTCTGCTCGGTGGCGGCCTTCCTCACCGGCCCGGGCAACGCGACCTACTCGGGGACGAAGGCCTTCCTCCGCCTCGCCACCGACGGCCTGTCGGCCGAGCTGCAGGGGACGGGCGTGCGCGTGCAGGCGCTCTGCCCGGGCTTCACGCGCACGGAGTTCCACGACCGCATGGGCTTCGCGCCGACGAACATCCCGCGCCCGCTCTGGATGTCGGTGGCGGCGGTGGTGGACGCGTCGCTGCGCGCGGCGGACCGCGGTGGACCGGTGACGGTGATTCCCGGGCTGCGCTACAAGGTGCTGGTGGCGGGGTGGCGGTTGCTGCCGCTGCGGATCGCGTCGTTTCTCACGCGCCAGGGACCGAGGGTAAGAGCGTGAAGCGGAGGACGATAAGGCGGAGAACGGTGAAGCGGAGGACGGAAGGGCGTGAAACGGAGAAGCGGACCCTTCGAGCTTGACGCTTCAAGCCTGAGGGGTCCGCCTCATCGTTTCACGCTTCATCGTCTTCCGCCCGTCCGTCCTCCGCCGTTCCGTCCTCCGCCTTACCGCGTGAGCGGACGGAGCTTGAAGAGTCCACCCATCATGTCCGACGCCCACAGCGCGTCGCTCGTCAGCTCCACGCCCCACACGAACGGCGGCGCCTCCTGTCCCGTGCGCGGCTCGCGCGTGCGCGGCGAGCCGGCGAGCGCGACGCCGATCTCGCGGCCCATCTTCACGAGGTCGCAGCGGCCGTCCGTGGTCTTCTCGGCCGCGGTGCAGGTCCCGAGGTCGCCGCGAACGTCGATTGCGCGCACGCCGCCGTCGTAGTACGCCGCGTACAGGATGCCGCGCGCCTCGTCGGCGACGAAGTTGTGTGTGCCCGAGTTCGTCACGCGGTAGACGGCCACCTCGCGCCAGCTGGACGGGTTCGCGAGGTCGTTGATGTCGACGATGTGCACGTCGCCCGCCGACGAGTTGCCGATCGTCGAGCCGGTCGTGAGCTCCTCGCCGACCGCGAGGAAGCGCTTGCGGCCGTCCGTGTGCAGCCACCAGACGTTGTGCACCGACGCGCCCTGCCCGCTCATGCTCGGGCGCGTGACGACGTTCCCCATGCGCACCGGCGCCGACACCGAGCCGCCGCGCGCGCCGCCGCCGATGTCCCACACCACCACGCCCTCGTCCCAGTTGGCGGTGAACAACAGCCCGTCGCGCACGAACGTGTCGTGCACGAACGGCTGCCCCATCGTCTGCGACCAGACCTCCGTGGGCGCGGACGGGTTGCTCAGGTCGACGATCGTGAGGCGGGCCGGCGCGCCGGGCGCGGGGTCGATCGCCGCGAACGCGTACAGCTTGCCGTTCACGCGCGACACCTGCGCCGTGTGCACGCCGTTCGCCAGGTTCGGCGTCTTGTAGCGCGTGATGAAGCGCGGATGCGCGGGATCGGCCAGGCTGTAGAGCACGAGCGAGCCCTCCGGCCGCGGCTCCGTGGCCACCACCAGCAGCGACCCGTCGTCGCTCACCTGCACGTCGCCGGTCGTCCCCACGCCGTCGATGATCAGGGTGTCCGTCAGCACGGGCACGTTGCCCGCGCCGTTCCAGACGTAGACCACGTTGCCCTTGGCATACCGCTGCCCCCACGACGACGTGTAGACCCACTGGCCGCGCGCGGTCACCTCGGCCGTCACGCGGTCGGTGACGACGCCCTGGCCGACCACCGCGATGGCGGCCGGCGTGCTGGTGCCGCCGTTGGAGCCGGTGCCGGGCGTCGGCGGCGGCTCCACGGTGCCGCTGCCGCCGTCGTCGCCGGAGCTGCAGGCGGCCAGCGTGGCGGTGAGCACGAGCGTGAGGAGGATCGTCGGGCGGCGCATGCGAATCGGGCGAAGGGTGGACGCCGCGCTCAGTGCGCGGCGGCGACGCCGTAGCGCCCCATGCGCCCGTGCGGCCGGCCGAGGCCGAGTCGCACGCCCGCGGCGAGCGTCCACTGCACGCGCGCGCGGTAGAAGAGCTGGGGCTGGAAGGCGGACGGACGGACGAGCGCGCGGGGCTCCGCGCGCGCGGCCTCGACGAACGGCGCGAGGCGGAGGCGTCCCGCGCGCGGCCGCACCGACGCCGCGAGCGTGAGGATCCGCCACTCGGTGATGCCCAGGACGTTCTGCTCGAAGTGCGGACGCACGGTGCGGAACGGATCGAGCAGCCGCTCCTCCTCGGGCCGTCCCGTGCGCTCGGCGCGCGCGGCCAGTGCCACCGGCGTGCCGAGCACGGGGCGCCACGCGGACGCCTCGGCCAGCACGCTCTGGTAGCGGAAGGCGCGCCGCGCGCCGCGCACCTCGTCGGTGCGCGCCCACTCCAGCAGCGCGTACCCTCCGGCCGCCGAATCCGTCACCGCGCCGTCGCTGGCCGCTCGGTCGGCGGTCGCCCAGCGCGCGGCCAGGCTCGACTTCCGCTGGTCGAGGCCCACGCCGGTCGGCTCCTCGGGCGACGGGACCCACGCGTGGCTGGCCGACAGCTCGAGCGCGCCCGGCCCGGCGCGCCGCGCGCGTCCCGCCAGCTCGAGCGGCAGCAGCGTCGCGCGCCCCGCCCACGCCTCGCCGAAGCGTCGGGCGCGCGGCCACGTCCACGGGCCGGCGGGCTCGTCGCCGCCGAAGGTCGCGCCCTCGAGCAGCGCGCCCGGCACGCGCACGCCCGCGATCGCGACGTAGCGCTCCAGCAGCTGCGCGAGGTGGTGGTTCACGGGGAAGAGCACGAACGGGCGCAGCATCGGGTCGTCGGTGCCGAACGGGACGAAGCCCTTCCCCGCCGCCAGCGACATGCGCACGGGGCCGAGGGGGCGGCCCTCGACGCTCGCCATCGCCTCGTGCACGAAGGTGTGCGGGTGCCGGCGGTCGACGAACCCCTCGCCGTAGCTGCCGGGCGTGAGCTGTCCGTCGCGGAGCGTGAGCGCCTCGAGGTTGAGCGTGCCGGTGAGCCGCAGCCGTCCGCCCCAGAGCGGCGCGTGGCCCATGACGACGGGCTGCGTGAGGTAGCCCTCGTCGATGGTGCGGCCCTCGACGCTGCGGAGTGCGCGCACGACGAGCGCGGTGACGTCGGCGCTGAGGCGGGCGCGCTCCGCGTCGTGACGCGCGGCCGGGTGCACGTGCGCGCCGTCCTGCGCGCCCGCGGCGGACGCGCTCAGCAGCAGCGCCGCCGTCATGGCGGCGGCGGCGCGGGGGACGCGAGGGCGTCGGCGGTCGGTCACGCCGCGCAAGCTGTCCGCGCGCGCGGGGGGCGACAATGAGTCAACCGTACCATGGCCTGACGTCGAGGGCCTCCTGTCCGACGGCAAAAGGGGGCATGCCTGCTGGCACGTTGCGTACCGCGCGCGGACGCCGGCTCCGATCCTCCGGCCGTGTGGCCGCGCGCGAGTGACCCGCAGCACGCCCGGCCGTGTGACTGGCGCATGGTTTGCGGTGTGCCGTCCGCTGCGTACACACCGCGGACGCTGCCCGTTCCGCGCGGTGCGATCGAGTGTGCGCGAGGTCATCATCGGGGGAGTCTTCGCATGCGAGCAGCTTCCGGCACTGCCGGCATCATCACCCTGGCGCTCACGATCGGCGTGACGGCGGCGGACGCGCAGTCCGTCGCGCGGTCGTCGGCGCACTCCGCGGCGCGGGGCGGCGACGCCGCGCCCAGCGCCGTCGCCGCCCCGGTGGCCAGCCGGCTGCCCGGCGCGCTCGCCGGCGAGTCGCCGCTGGCGAAGGTCGAGCTCGAGTACCTGCCGGCGCAGGCGGTCCAGGAGAGCGACGACGACGACGAGCGCGCGTTCTGGCCGACCCTGTTCGGCCTCCCGGGGTCGGAGGGCTCGGGCCACCGGGTGGGCGGGCTGGCCATCGCGCGCAGCGCGGGCTGGCGGAGCTACCTGCTGCCGGGGCTCGAGCTGCTGCAGCGCGCGCTCCCGAGCAGCGCCGCCGCACGGCTCCCGGGCGCGGCGCGGCTGCGCCTCGGCCTGCAGGGCGCGGACGACGACGTGTCGGAGTTCGAGGAGGCGATCGGCGCCAACGCGCGCCGCGACGCGGGCCAGTCGGGCGACGCGCACGGCCGCGGCGCCGAGATGCGCGCGCTGCACGCCAGTGCGCACGCGTCGTTCAACCGCGACGCGGGCTCGGGCCTGCCGGGCACGAACGTCCCGGGGCGCACCGAGAGCGCGGCGGACTTCGACTTCTCGCTCGGCGGCAACGTCGACCAGACCACGGCCGCGTCGCTGCCGGTGGCGCTGGCGGCGGTGGACGCCGCCGCGGCCGTCACGGTGACGCCGGAGCCCGCGAGCCTCGTGCTGCTCGGCACGGGCGTCGTGGCGTGGGGCGCGCTCGCTCGCCGGCGCCGCACGGACTGACCGGACGCACCGACCGCACGCACCGATCAGTCGCGCGCCCGTGCCCCAGCGGCACGGGCGCGTTGCGTTTGCGGGCTGCGATCCTGCTCCGCGCACCGTGCGACGTCGCACCGGACCCTTTGGCCCATTGGGGAGGATGCGGATGCTTCGGATCTGAACGGATCGTGCGGATCGCTCCTCGGAGTGCGACGTGCCATGCACCAGCGCGGAGCGATCCGAAGCATCCGCTCCATCCGGAGGATCCGTATCCTCACCAAGAGGCGCCAAGGTCCAGCAATCCGGACCCTGAAGAGCGAATGGCTTCGGACAGGATGACAGGGGCTCTGTTGAATCCTTCTCCGGCCGTAAAGCAGGAGCAGGTTGTGGGTGAGCACGCGGAGGAGCTGCTCCTGCGCTTGCGTGGTCGCCGCGCGGGCGGTGAGCGCGGAGCCG